>JBECKY010000050.1:0-10822 GCA_040235475.1 Pseudomonadales bacterium | reverse complement strand
GTTGCCGCTGTCCGTTGAGATGCTGCCGGAGAAGTCAATAGTGCCATCTATTTGAATGGCTTGCGATGTAGTTGCAAGCACTGTCAGTAAGGCTGCAAGTAAAAGTCGATTTAAATTTTTCATCTTTGTCCTCGGTTTAATTAAGCTGAGAGCGGGTCTTACCTGTTGTATTAAGCAGAATCCGTGCCACATTATTAACTAATTGATTTAAAAGAAAATGTTTTTAGATATTGCTTACGGCTTGATAAAAATGTAAACAAATCGGACGCTTTTTAAACAGCGGGAAAAGAGAGTTAAATTAAGTAAAATTTGCAAGTTGAAATTTGAAAGTTCGGCTACCGGCAACATTAGAGTATCAGTAGTTCGTTCACAAGCCATTGGCAGGCGTCGCAGTAGATATATTAGACGAGACTGTGTAGAAGAGGCTGTGGCTAAGGGTTTGCACTGGGTCTTGAAAACCCTTATGGCTGTAGTTAACGCGCTATTCAGGCACGAGTTATTGGGTTTTTTCTTTGTATCGAAACTAATGTCTTGCAATTTCACAAAACTTTTAGCGGCTTTCTGCTAAAATGCCCCGGTTTTCATTACTTAGCGCTTAGAAATTTGGTTTCTGGGATGGTTTTGGTGTTATCACTTGTTTAAACAGGTTGGGTTTTTATGAAATTAACAATTTTTGGGTCTGGGTACGTAGGGTTGGTAACGGGCGCTTGTTTTGCCGAAATGGGTAATAAGGTCTTGTGTGTAGACATCGATCAAGAAAAAGTACAGGGACTAAAGAACGGTGTCGTACCTATTTTTGAACCTGGTTTAAGCGAGTTAATCCAAAAAAATTATCAATTAGGCAATCTCGATTTCAGTTCTGATCCTGACGCCGCGGTAGGTTTCGGCCAATGTATATTTATCGCTGTGGGCACGCCTCAAGATGAAGATGGTTCTGCAGATCTGCAATATGTCCTCTCAGTAGCCAGGACCATTGGGCAAAATATGAATGCCTACACTGTCGTTGTCGACAAATCTACTGTTCCTGTCGGTACGGCTAAAAAAGTTGCTGCCGAAATTCAACAAGCCTTAAGCGCTAGAAAACTTGATCTTGAATTTGATGTGGTTTCAAACCCCGAATTTTTAAAAGAAGGCGCTGCTGTTGCTGATTTCATGAAGCCTGACAGGATTATTATCGGTAGCGAAAGCGAAAGAGCCACAGAGGTACTGAAGGAACTCTATGGGCCTTTTAATCGTAATCATGATCGATTTTTGGTAATGGAGCAAAATTCTGCGGAGCTGACAAAATATGCTGCCAATGCCATGTTGGCGACTAAAATCAGTTTTATGAATGACATGGCTAACATTGCTGAAAAAGTTGGCGCCGATATTGAAGATGTACGCATAGGTATTGGCTCTGACCCCAGAATAGGCTTCCAATTTATTTATCCGGGAGCAGGTTACGGTGGCAGTTGTTTTCCCAAGGATGTAAAAGCCTTATTAAAATCTGCCGAAGATCATGGTTATCAATCAGACATTCTAGCCGCTGTTGATATCATTAATTACCGCCAGAAACAATTGTTGTTCAAAAAAATATCGGCACATTACAAAGATGAGTTAGCTGGAAAAGTCATTGCCCTTTGGGGCTTGGCGTTTAAACCCAATACCGACGATATGCGCGAAGCACCCAGTTGTACCTTAATGGAAGCATTGTGGGCCGCCGGGGCAAGCGTAAGAGCCTATGATCCGAAGGCAGGCGAGGAAGCCAGCAGGCTTTATGGCGATAGAAAAGGTAAAGAGTTTGTCTTGCTGGACAGTGCCAATGAGGCGCTTAAGGGTGCCGATGCCTTGGCTATACTGACTGAATGGAATGAGTTCAGGTCTCCCGATTTCAGCTACTTGAAAGAGCAATTGGCGAATGATGTGATATTTGATGGCCGAAACCTCTTTGACCCCAAAACGGTGGCAAGGTATGGTTTAAGCTACTATGGCATCGGTCGAGGTAAGAATCATTATCAAAACTGAGTGGCGGGCTGATTTAGAAAGCTGGCATCTATGCCGGCTTTGATGGCGTTGCGATTTTTTTCAATAAAATCTGCTGCTAGTTGCTGAGTGTCGCCACAGCTTTCGTTGCAGGCTGTGCTCAGCATAATCACCGTGCCGTCACGACGGCCGTTTATAAAGCCTTTCAGTGAAGCCAATTTGGCAAGCGTATCGTCAGCGTAAAAACCGCCTGAAATATAATAAGTGTATAAAAGTAAATATTGCTTCTGAGTATGTTGGTGTTTTAACTGAGCCATTACCATGGGGGTGTTATTTATGCTGAGAAACTGTTTTTCTATAATGGCCCAGTTTTTTTCATTAATGAGCTTATTGTTATATTGAATAAGTTCGTGTTGCTGTTTTTGTGTTGGGTAAATATAGAGTTGCAGGTTAATGGAGTTGCTGGAAGAGCCCTTGCTGGAATCGACATAAGCTGCTTCAAGTTGCTGCTCGTAGCCATGCAGAATAGGCTTGATTGCCAGGGAATTTTCTACGGTGCTTTTGTGCCAGCTTGTCAAATTGTTTTCTAAAGTAAGCGGAGTAAAAGACAGAGTTTGTTGTTGGCTGATAAACTCTATGGGTAAATAAAAACCCAGCAAGATAATCATGGCCGTGTGGCTTAATAACAGGGCGTTAGAGGTGGGGGCTTTAGTGCTGCTGAAGGTGGTGGTCGCCGGGGTATCGTTATTGAGTGATGTGCTGCTGTGTACTTTGCCTTGCAGCCAATGGCCAAGAAAAAAAACTGGAATCAGAGTGATGGCAAAAATAAACCAGCCAAAATAATCGTGATCATGCATTAAAGGCGATGCCATGCTTGTGCGGTGGCCTTCAAGAATAATGATTAATACGCGCAGCCAGTTGGCTGTTAATGCCAGCAGAATTGCAGTAAAAATCAGCAGGCTGCGTTTTTGCCAGCCATGCAGATAAAGCACTGCATACAGGCTGGATATTGTCATGCCGACAAGCAGGTACCTGAGTCCCGAGCACCCGTGGGCTACTTTAATAATGCCTGAGGGTAAGTGAATCTCCACTCCCGTGATGTAGGCAGGTATGTTAAATAATCTTAAGAAGAACTCACAAACCTCTACAGTGATCAGCTGTAACACAATCGACAGATAATCCCAGAATGGCACGGCATAATATAAAAAACCTATTGGAATCAGCAGCTTATATCCAAATTTCAGGCCAAATAAAGCTGTAAAGCCTAGCCAGATCAAGGCTGGAATCAACAGCTGTTGAATAAGCTCTATTCCAGCCTCGATACTGATTGCACAGACCAAAGATAGTGCAGCGAGCAGGATTAAAGCGGGGTAGTTGGGTGCTTTTATTGCCTGTAGCAATTGCGTTTTGCTGACTAGCAGCAGGTATATAACAATGGCCAGAATTAACAAGCCATGGGAATAGGCTTCGTCAAATTTAAGCCAGCGGGCAACAAGTCCTTTAACAGGAAGGCTAAAATTAAGATAAAACGCGCTTAAAAGTGCGGCTGAGCAAAGCAGAATGACGACTTTATTTGATAGCTTGAAAGGCTGGCTGGATTCCATATAAATGCTTTGAATTTATCTGAGGATGATTAAATGAAGACGTCTTGCCTTGATTTGCCATAATAGCACGGAAATATTTTTAGCATGTGTCTATGCATGTGCCTATGATAGTTATAGTTCGGGCACGGATCCAGTAAAGGCTTTAGTGAAGTCTTAAAAAATTGAAATACTTAATAATATGAAATATTAAATGGGTTATAATGACCGTCCCACTTTCTTAAAAAGCTTGTTTAAAAACCTTAGCTTACAGGATGAATAGCGTAAATGATGTTGCTGTTTTGGTGTTCTCTTTTTCTGCTGATCTATATCTATATAGGCTATCCAATAGTGGTTTGGTGCCTGGCAGAGCTAAGCCATCGGCCAATCCTGAAAGACAGCAACTACCAGCCCTATGTTTCCATTCTTATAGCGGCCTACAATGAAGAAACCGATATTGCAGACACTATCAATAACAAGCTGGCACTGGACTACCCGAAAGATAAATTCGAAATCATTGTGGTTTCGGATGAATCATCAGACAAGACTGATGAAATAGTGAGTTTAATTGCGGACAAAGAAACTGAAGTTAATATCCGTTTGTTCAGGCAAGCGCCGAGGAAGGGAAAAACCTCAGGTTTGAATATGATCGTGCCGGAGGCTAACGGCGAGATTATCGTTTTTTCAGATGCCAATTCCATTTACGATGTTAAGGCCCTAAAAGCGCTGGTCAGTAATTTTGCGGATCCAGGTGTGGGTTATGTCACTGGTAAAATGGTCTATGTGAATTCAAGCGGCGCCTTGATAGGTGATGGCTGTAGCGCCTACATGAAATATGAAAATTGGTTGCGCGAGCACGAAACTCAGTTTGCTTCCATTGTCGGCGTTGATGGAGGCATTGATGCCATGCGGAAAAACCTTTATCAAGCACTAAACCCGGATCAACTGCCTGACTTCGTCCAGCCCTTAAAAGTGGTCGAGAAGGGCTATAGGGTTGTATATGAAGAACTCGCAGTCTTAAAAGAACCGGCACTGAACAATGCTGATAATGAATATAGAATGCGGGTCAGGGTTTCCCTGCGCGCCTTGTGGGCCTTGCATGATATGAAAGGCCTATTTAATCCTCTGGAGCACGGTCTATTCTCTTTCCAGCTTATCTCACATAAATTACTTCGTTACCTGGCTTTTATACCCCAGCTGCTACTATTGCTGTGTAACCTCTTCCTGCTCGGCAGTGGTGGTTTTTATCTGCTGTTTTTCCTTGTTCAAATGCTGTTTTTCTTCCTGGCATGGATTGGGCATGGCGCTGATGACAGTAAAGATAAGCCTGCATGGTTAGCTTTACCCTATTATTTTACGTTGCTGAATGTATCATCGGCACATGCTGCCTGGCGATACTTAAAAGGTGAAAAACAGGTGATTTGGAATCCTCGCCTGGGTTGATAATTGATATTATGGCGAGCAAGGTTTTTTTTCTTATTGATCATTTTAAAGATCCCTTTGCCGGTACCGAAGGGCAGGTCTATGCACTGATAAAAGGTTTGATGGCCAGAAATATTGAAGCGCAATTGGCTGTATTTAAGCCCAGTGAATATATTCTAAAGCAACAATTCCCATGCCCTGTAAAAGTTTTAGATATAAAAAAGATGTTAAGTCTGAAGGCCATTGCAGTATTACTGAAATTAGGTTTTTACTTAAAACGAAATGATTTTAAATTAGTGCATATCTATTTTAATGATGCCTCTGTGATTGCTCCGGTAATATTACGTTGCTTTGGGATAAAAGTTGTTATATCCAGAAGAGACATGGGATTTTGGTATACCCCAATGCTGGCTAAAATATTAAAATTTAACGCTAAATTTGTTAATGCCTGTATTTGCAATAGTCATGCAGTAAAAGATAAAACCATGGAAGTTGAAAACCTTGCACTGTCAAAAATGCACGTTGTTTATAACGGTCTTCCAGAGTATAAAATCAGTTCTGATGAGGTTGACAAAGCGCAAACAATAAAGGAATTTTTGCCCCAGTCAAATAAAATAATTGGAATTGTAGCCAACATAAGGCCAATAAAGCGTATTCAGGATTTAATATATGCCGCAGAAAAAATAGCAGCGCAGAAAAAATTTGCTTTTAAAATCGCTATTGTCGGTGGCGGTGATGAAAGTGAGTTGGCCGCATTGTGTGAACTATTAAATATAACAGATAAAGTTATTTTTTTGGGCGCGCAAAAAAACGTTGAAAAATATCTGAAGAATTTTGATATAGCTGTTTTAACCTCAGACTCTGAGGGCCTTTCAAACTCAATAATCGAATACATGGCTGCAGGCAAGCCGGTAGTATGCTCAAATGTGGGTGGAAATAACGAACTTATTAAGCATGGTTTCAACGGCTATTTGTATCCAGTGGGTGATATCCAGCAGCTCAGCAATTACTTAATAGCCTTATTGGAAAGTGCAGATGACCGTAAGGCATTCGGCTTAAATGGCCAGCGCCAGGTAATAGAAAATTTCTCCATGAATAATATGATCAATGATACCTTGAAGGTATACAGTCAACTGGAAGTCAGTCAATGCTAGATGTGCTCCTCAAAAATATTTCAAAACATGTTATCTACCCTTTATATGATTTGAAAGATCACAGCTCTAAGCTGGCAGAACTTAAGCAGCTGGAAAAAACACAATGGGATTCATCCGAAGAATTGAAAACCAGGCAATGGGCATCACTGCAAAAAATCATTAACTACGCCTACAGGTATTCGCCTTACTATAAGCATCTATTTTTAGAAAATGGCATAGAGCCTGGTGATATTAAAACCTATGCTGATTACCTGCAGGTTCCAGTCACAACAAAGCAGCATATCAGAGACAATATCGATCGCTTTATCAGTACTCAGTTTAATAAAGACCAGTTGCTAACTGCCAAAACCGGGGGTTCAACCGGGGTATCGCTTTCGCTCTTTTTTGACGAGCGCTGTGAAGAAAAAAGAAACGCAGCTGCCATTAGAAGCGATCGCTGGGCAGGCTGGGATTTAGGTGATGTTAAAGCTTCTTTATGGGGCAATCCACCAAAAGCAGATACATTAAAAAAATTGTTTAGAAATACATTTTTGGATCGGGTGATTTATCTCGATACCATGAATTTAAACCCTGCAAGCATGACAGCCTTTAAGGACAGCTGGAGAAAGCATAAGCCTGCGGTAATTTATGGCCATGCTCATTCGATTTACATGTGGGCCAAACATTTAAAAAGTGAAAATATTACTGACTTAAGACCTAAAGGCATTATCTCAACTTCTATGATGTTGCTTGCCCATGAGCGTTTATTAATCGAAGAGGTTTTTCAATGCAAAGTAAGCGACAGGTACGGCTGTGAGGAAGTAGGGCTTATAGCCTCTGAATGTGAGCTGCATAATGGCATGCACCTAAATATTGATCATCTTTATGTGGAATTTATTAATGATTTAAATCAGCCGATAAAAGCTGGAGAGTCAGGCAAAATAGTATTAAGTGATTTTAATAATCTGGCAATGCCCTTATTGCGCTACCGTGTAGAGGATGTAGGCACACCATCGGATAGACTCTGTGAATGCGGTAGAGGACTGCCTGTTATTGAAAAAGTAGAAGGCCGGGTTGCTGATTTCCTGAAGAAAAAAGACGGTTCATTGGTAGCAGGTATTTCACTGGTAGAGAGAACGCTGACAAAAATTAATGGCCTGGAACAAATGCAAATTGTACAAAATGCACTTGATGAAATTCAAATAAACCGTGTCAAGGGTTCAGGATTTACTGAGAGCACAGATATTAACTTGCGCAAGGAGTTTGAAAACGTATTTGGAGCAGATGTTCAGATTGATATAGCCGATGTTGATAAAATCCCCCAGGAAACCTCGGGAAAATACCGTTTTTCTATTTGTAAGATATAAAATGATGAATAATGATTTAGTCAGTGTTGTAATTGCTACCTATAATATGGGTGATTATATAGAGTCTGCGATTGATTCTATCTTAAAACAAAGCTATCAGAATTTTGAACTGATCGTTGTTGACGACGGCTCTGTTGATGATACAGAGCAGCGAATGGCTGCCTATGGTGGTAACGCAAAAATTAAATACATCAAACAAGAAAATCAAGGTCAGCCTAAAGCCAAAAATCGAGGTTTAAAAGAAACTACGGGCGCTTACGTAGCATTTTGTGATGCAGATGATCTGTGGGAGCCGTCAAAACTTGAACTGCAAATGGCTTGTTTTGATCACGATCCAGATATTGGAGTGGTTTATTCTGAAGTCAGTTATATTGATGGCGATGGTGCGCCAATAAAAAAAGACCAGCCCTATGTAAGATACAGTGGTTTTGTAACCGAACAGTTAATATTAAAAAATTTTATTCCATTTGGCACTGCCTTGGTAAAGAAAAAATGTTTTGAAACCCATGGCTGTTTCGATGAAAAATTACCAATGGGCATAGACTGGGATTTATGGCTAAGGTTTTCACTGGCTTATAAGTTTTACTACCTTAATGAAGCAACTTATATCTATCGAATCTGGCCGGGACAAATGTCTTCAAACTACAGAGGCCGCTATAAAAATGCATTTTTGATAATGAATAAATTTATTAGTAATAACCCTGGGTCTATCAATAAAAAGGTTACTAATAATGCTTGGGCAGATACCTATACAAGTCGTGCACTTGCTATTATGAAAGCTGAAAATCTAGTAAGAGAGCCCTTTCAGGATCTTCTAAAGGCTATTCAATATGACCCACTCTTTTTCCCTGCATGGAAAGGATTGGTAAAACTTTTTTTAAGAATAAGATAACGAGGTATCAGCTGCGTATGAATACCTCTTTAAAGTTTTTAAAATCGTGGCTTATTTATATTCTTCGTTCGACAGCTAAGCAGTTAGCAAGAAATCATCCGATAATATTGATGTATCATCGAGTTTTACCGGAAAAAACCAGTTACTCGATGAGTTTAGCTTTATTCAGGCAGCAAATGAAGATATTAAAAAATAATTTTAATATCGTGCCACTAAAAGAGCTGATTAATAATGCTAATGGCAAAAATAAAAAAAACAGCATTGCCATTACCTTTGATGATGGCTATCAAGATTTTTATTCATACGTATTACCGGTATTAAAAGAATTTGAAATTCCAGCAACATTGTTTGTAACCACAGGGTTTGTCAATGGTGATTTTTGGTTATGGCCGGATAAGTTAAGATACTTATTGGAAAATACAAACAAAGATGAATTATTTATAAAGCAGTTTGATAGTAATTTAAAGCTTGATCAAGGATGGGAAGAGGCGTGGCATGTTATTTCAAACTATTGTGTCAATAAAGCAAAAGAAGATCGCGATATAATTATTCAAGATCTTCAAGATTTACTTGAAATAAAGTTGCCAATTGAAGTTCCAGAAAAATTTAAGGGGGTAAGCTGGGCTCAAATAAAAGAAATAGTCGATGTTGGCATGGAAATAGGCAGTCACACAGTTTCTCATGAAATTCTAAGCCATTTGCCCTTAACAAGTGTAGATAAAGAGCTGGTGGACTCAAAAAAAATTTTAGATATAAAACTAAATAAAAAAGTCAAAGGTTTTTGCTATCCAAATGGCTTGCAAGAAGATATAAACAGCGAAGTAAAGAAAAAAATAAAGCAGGCTGGCTATGATTATGCTGTAGCGGCTTATCCATCGAGAAAGCCTCTGGATGACCTGATGGAAATCAATCGTTATCCAGCGAGCTCTAATATGTATAATTTTAAAAATACAATTTATGGATTACGGTATCAGGCTTTGATTAAAGCCTCATTTATAAGGAGGTTTTTTTGAAAGTTTTACACCTGATTGATAGTGGTGGGCTCTATGGTGCCGAAGTGATGCTGCTTGAGCTGGTGAAAGAGCAAATAGGGCAGGGCATAGATGCGCATGTTTATAGTATTGGTAAAAAAGGAATAGAAGAAAAAGAAATCGAAAAAAGCTTAAAAATTCAGAATGTGCCTCTACATAAAGAAAGAATGATGTCAGGTTTAAATATATCAGGGGCAATGAAAATAATGCAATATGCGCAAAATAACCAGTTTGAAATTATTCATTCCCATGGCTATAAACCAAGTATTTTGTTAGGCGTGCTTCCTGGTTTTATGCGTAAAATACCAATTGTCAGAACATTGCATGGCTGGACATCAACAAATATTTTTTCAAAAATTTATCTGTATGAATTAATTGATGTGTTTCTACTGAAGCGTTCAAGTGCTGTTGCGGCGGTAAGTGCCAGTGTTATTGAAAAAAAAGGTGTTGATAAAAGCAAAATAAAAAATTTTACAGTGATAGAAAATGGAATTTCTGCAGAAATTCCTGTTTTAAATGACCAGGACCCGGTGGTAAAAAAAATTCTTGAAATTAAAGATAATGGTTTTCTTTTGGGTTCTATAGGGCGATTATCATATGAAAAGGCCTTTGATATTTTATTAAAAGCATTTTCAGAACTTAAGCGTTGTAATCAAAAATATAAATTAATAATAGTCGGAGATGGAGAGCAGAGAGAAAATTTATTTAAGATAGCTAAGGATTTATGTATTGCCGATGACGTTTTCTTTCTTGGTTATCAGAACAATGCAAGTCAGTATATTTCGTTAATGGATGCTTATATCAACAGCTCCAGAACTGAGGGTATGCCGATTACTCTGCTAGAAGCCATGAGGGTTGGTTGCCCCATAGTTGCCACAAACGTTGGCGGCGTTGCAGAAATGCTTAATCATGGCGAATACGGTGAATTGGTGGACAGTGAAGATATTCAGGGATTAGCTCAGGCAATACAAAATATTAATACCAATCCAAAAAGTAAGGATAAAATAAAAAAATTTTTCAAGAAAGAATTTACATCGTCCATTATGGCTCAAAAATACAAGGCTCTTTATACAAGTCTTTTAGATAAGAAACAATTATAGAACAGTCTGAAATGTTATTTATGTGTTTCTTCAACAATAGCCTCAAATCCCTTTGGTTTGTAATACCATGGTAAATAACTTAGAAAACAACGAATTTGATGTTAAGTTCCCTGCGGTAAGCAATTTATTCATATATTTAACTTGTTTATATGTAATAATCTGGTATTTGCAATTAGGAACGAGGATTGATTTTTTTGGGAAAATAAGGTTTGAGTTTTTGCTTGGAGGGTTTTTATCTTTATTTGCCCTGATGAAATTTCAGTCGAGCACCGGAAAACCATCTCCAATTTCATCCCATGTAAAATTATTCTTTTTTGTGGTAATTATCCAAATTC
>JBECKY010000058.1:0-12714 GCA_040235475.1 Pseudomonadales bacterium | reverse complement strand
TTACGTTAGCAAGCCAATTGATGACCGTTTAAACGCTCGATGCCGCACTGACGAAGGCCATTCTAGAAGAAAAACAAGGCTACTTAAAGTTTATTTTGCTTGATCCAGTTCACTTAATTACAGTCTTTATTTTACACTATAAAAAGCTTAAATTTGTTCCCAGCATATCCACAGCTTATAAACAAACTGTTGTTTCATTCTTAAACAGCTGCTTGTTTTTTCTTCTAAAAACTATCTTTAAGACTAAAAGCTCGCACCGTAAGCCCATAAAAAAACAGCGTTATAAGCAAGCTAAAAAACAACCAATTGATTCCGATACAGGCAAATAAGTCAGGTGCTTTCATCATCGTACTCATCAATGACTCCTGATAATAGAAAAACCATTGATGATTATCAGGGAAAACCAGTGTATGCAAGCGATAGAAAATTTTACGTGGCCCGATCAATATTACGGCGCCAACCATTAACATCAACCCCAGCATAAACCAGGCTAAGATTCGAAATAAAAACGGCCGACCTAAGTTTAATTTCAAAACCACGACCAGCAACAATGTAAATAGCAGGAATGCAACGAGACCACTGAACTTAAAAACCCCAATTAAGTGTGCAACGTCTTTGAGGTGTATAATTTCCGCATTCGTCAGCAAAGCTTCTTCAGCCATACCTGTCTTATAGACAATCGCGCTTAAGCCTTTGCCATCGCTGTTAATCGCCCTGACTATGTCGCCAAATAGTCTGGCTCGCTCAGCGTCACTGGTCAGCTCAAAACCATCTTTATTATAATTTTGCACTGCATAGCGATCGATATGCTCATCTATGGATATTGCCTGATACCAAAATGAATAGAAGAAATCAGCTTTAGACAAAATCTGCCAGCTGATAAATGCTGACATCCAGAACATCAGTAACAACAGGAAGATCCATACACTTTGTGATAAAATGGCCGGATTCCTGCTAAGCAACTTGTTATCTGGCAAAACATAATTCCTTCTTGAAATATATTTTTTCCACCAATAGCCACGAGAGAGCCTCATTACTTTGGTATGCACTGACTTAAGCAGCGCTTGCATGGCTGCTTAAGTCGTTGATTTAAAATAAATATGCCTGCTGATTGCCTAAAATCAACAGCCAACTGGAGCAAGATGTATGAGCGACAACAAACCCAAATTACTCAATCTTCTCGATCTCGAACAAATTGAGATCAATTTGTTTCGCGGCCAAAGCCATAAAACCGGCGCTCCGCAGGTATTTGGTGGTCAGGTTTTAGGCCAGGCTTTAATGGCCGCAAGCCGTACCGTTGAAGATTATCATGTTCATTCGCTTCACAGCTACTTCCTAAGAGGCGGTGATATGAATGCCCCGATTATTTATGACGTTGATCGTATTCGGGACGGCAGGAGTTTTTGCACTCGACGTGTCGTTGCTATTCAGCATGGCCGCCCTATTTTTAACATGTCTGCCTCTTTTCAAAAGCAAGAGGATGGCTACGAACACCAGCCGGATATGCCTGATGTGCCAGGTCCGGAGGGCTTGAAATCGGACAGGGAGCTAAAGGAAGAAATTTTTTCGGCAAAGGGCAAAGACTTCGATCCTTATATTATGCCTGACTGGCCTATAGAGGTCAGGCGAGTAGAAGATTCTCTACCCACCCGAAAACCAAAAACACTGCCGCCCATACAGCATGTATGGTTTAAGGTGCATGAACCTTTGCCAGACAATGCCGTTATTCATAAATGCACTGCCGCATATGCCTCAGACTTAAACCTGCTTTCAACGGCAACCCAGCCCCATGGCGTATCTTATATGGCGGGGAATGTTCGTATGGCTACCATTGATCATGCCATGTGGTTTCATCGACCTGTTAAAGCAGATGACTGGCTGCTTTATGCCATGGACTCACCCAGTGCTTCTGGCAGCCGTGGCTTTACTCGAGGACTCATCTTTAACCAGCAAGGGCAATTGGTGGCATCCTGTACTCAGGAAGGGTTGATGCGCAAGCTGGATTAATCAGAAGCCCCTAAGTTAATAGCAACTAAGCCGCTTTCTTGAGCTTATTGGTATTAATTTTGGCACCGAATTTTGTAATCAGCTTTTGAGCAAAGGGGTAGCCTTTACCAAACATCCAGATTTGCATCATAGGCAACCAGCGCCTGACTCGCCACATCAACTTGGCATCGAAGGTGGGCAAAACATAGAGCTTGTTTTTGGCAATTTGATTCAAAGCCCGCTGGGCAATTAACTCAGCAGGCACTTTGTTATGGGTCAACAAGCGCTTGGTCAAGGCATCGAGCTCTGGAGTTGTAGTGCGGGTACGCTCGGCCAGATTGGTTTTAAAAAAGCTCGGACAAATAGCCGATACTCGAATGCCCATGCCGGACCACTCGGCTCTTAATGACTCCGAAAGCATTACCACCGCAGCTTTTGAGGTGTTATATAAGGACATCCCAGGTAAACAACCAAAAGCCGCCAGCGATGCGGTATTCACAACATGTCCACCATTTGGCTGCTCAGCCATAATTTTGCCAAAAACCCGACAACCGTACATAACACCGGTAAAGTTTATTCCCATCAACCATTGCCAATCTTCTTCAGGAGTGTCGAGAAAGTCACCACCACTGGCAACACCGGCATTGTTGAATGCCATATCAATGCTGCCTAAATAGGCCAGGGCTTTCTCACCCAAAGCTTCAACCTCTTCCAGCTTAGAGGTGTCGGTTTTGACGAAAACCCCCTCCCCGCCTCGCTTGCGAATAATGCTCAGGGTTTCCTCCGCTCTTTCCTCATCCAAATCTGCAATAACAAACTTTTTGGCACCACGAGCGGCCATTTCTATGCACAAAGCCCTTCCCAAGCCACTGCTACCACCGGTTACAACAATATTTTTATTTTCATAATAATTCTTCATTATTAATATCTCTGTTTAAGGGGCATCTGCTTCACCCGTGACTTTTTTTATTTTCCTTGAGCTTGCCTTAACAGCATTTTCTGCCAACTCACGGGCATAATGAGGTGCTTCCAGGCTGATAAAGTGAGTGGTGCCTTCGGTTATGACAACGTTTATATTTTTATGACTCGCTTCTGCGCTGGCAGTCATGCTCCTTACATCCAAGACTTTATCTTCAGCTCCAATCAAAATAGTACCCTTGGCGACCTTATCATATAAAGAAAGCTCAGCATGCTCCCACCATTCATTCATGTTATGGGCATTTTCCAGGATAGTAGTAAAGGTTTTGGGATTATGCATCAAGCCAGCGAGTAATTCGCGCTTGCGAGGTGTTAAGGGTTTATAAACACCACTGTAAAAATCGAAGGGAATTTTTTTAAATAAAGTAAAAGTTAATGGCAAAAGATACAAGCCCACTTTGTTAAAAACTAAAGCCAAGGCCGGGTATGGTTTACCTTTAGGTAAGATCGGCGCCTCCAGCACAACTTCCAACTTACCCAACAAATCCGGTCTTTGCTTTATAGCTTCAAGAACCACTGCTCCGCCGCGGGAATGGCCATGAAGGCGAATTTTTTTTGTCGTCGCCAGATTTTCCACTGCCTGGCCAAGTACATTTGCATCATATTCAATGCTGCCTTCGGGATAGGGCACCGATACCGCCCAGTCCGGTTTGAGCAAATTATTAAGGGAAAAAGGCGAATGATAACCGCAGCTGTTAATCATAATCAATTCAATGCTGGGGTCTTGGTAAACTTCGGTAAAATACCGCATATCTTCAAGAAAGCCATGAATACAAACAAGGCTCTGCCTGGGCTTGGACGCACTGGCCCGTTTAGCCACATAGCATTCACCAACCTGGTAAAGATCACCCTCAAAGGGCTCGTCATTGACACGGGGTTGCCAGGCATAAAGGAATTTTCCACGGTAATGGTGGATAACAATGGCAGCAGCAATCAGTAAAAGAAATTTAAACATACCGTAACTCCAATTAAATAATTATTCTTTTTAAGAGCTTTTCCATAATCAGGAGGTAACTGTGCACAAGAGGGCTTCCTGCGCACACAGCTATCGCTTTAAAGATTTTTTGCTAACAAAACAAGCATTAATTTTGCAATGCTTCGATCGCCGAAACCTTAGCGGCCTTTATTTGCTCTTGTGCATTTTTTTCAGCAGCCAATACTTTTTTGCTCGCAGCTTTTAAGTCATTTTGTAAATCTTTAATGGTTTTAAGTAATATGGCTTCCTTTTCAGCCTTAGCTGCATTTGATACTTCCAAAGCCTGCAACCTTGGTTGAAAACTTTTAAAATCCAGCTCATTGGCAGTAATATAGTCAGCTTTCTGGGCACGCTCAAATGCAACCGCTTCTTGCAATGGCTTAACAACGGTGAGCTGCATGGCAGAATAAGTCAAAGCAACACCTACGATAAGGCCTAAAATCAAAACAAGTACAAATGCTTTTTTGGGGCCTTTTTTTACAGCAGGTTTTACAATTGAATTCGCAGCTTGTTTATCGCTGCCACTGTTGGATACGGATTTCAGTTTTTGTTCGGCTAAGGCCATGATTCTCTCCTGATTTGTTAGGCTCAATTTGCATTGTAATACTTATAAAATGTCTTTCGTGCCTGTTACGGTAGGCTTGTCTCCACTGCACACTGGACACTAAGAGTGCGTAGCTGTGCTCCTGGCAAGGCCAATGACCCTGCATTTCTATGTAAGGCGGAACGACGAAGCAATAAGAACGCAAACGCAAAAATGTGTTTTCATGACATCTAAAGTTTAATTATTATTGGTATATATTAACGCATAGATACCTTTGCTTACGACATTACAGCTGATTAGAAGTCAGGTCAAATAGTTCTGATCTTCCGGTTTTAGTGCTCGTATTTACCAGGATTGAATTGAGCAACTACCTTATGGTCAGTTTTTGAACAGCTCTGCGCAAGGCATGCAATGCCTGGCGCTTTTGTTTTTCGTCGGCCAATTTCCCGGTATACGTTAGCGCTACGTAAAGCCTGGTGATTCTATCGATAACGCTTTTTAATTCTGGCTGCGCTGCTGAAACCCTGTCGGCATAAGCCATGGGTGATTCACTGGCTAAGCGGGTAAAACCAGCACCTTTAAGTTTTTTACAAAACTTTAAGTACTGCTTAGTTGCCGGGTCTGTTTTTCTTTTCGGGCGTTTAAAAAACAAGCCCGCTGCCAACGAACTCATAATCACCAGACCGCTGATTAATAACGTCAAGGCAATGTTTTTGTAAGAATACTCACCAAACCACTTGGTGAAAAGGTTTTGCTGCTGCTTAGATTGATAGCCGACGACTTTGTTATGCCATAAGTAGTTGATGTAATCCAGTCTTAACCTGATCTGGCTTAAGATCGGGAATTTTCGGTACCTTACAGCGGAAAAGAAGCTGTCTTCAAGAAAGCTGTTTTCTGCGGCCAGTGCATCTTCTATACCTTGCTCAATGCGTAAAGGCGAAACGGCTGATGTCGGGTCAATCCGAACCCACCCTCGGCCTTGCAACCAAACTTCGACCCAGGCATGGGCGTCAAATTGATGTACCAGAACATAATTACCCAGAGCATTCACTTCACCGCCCTGATAACCGGTAACGATGCGTGCAGGAATATTGGCTGAGCGTAATAAAAAGGCAAATGCACCGGCGTAGTGGGCACAAAAACCTCGGCGAGTATCAAAGAAAAATTCATCAACGGCGTTGCGACCCAATAAAGGCGGCCTCAGGGTGTAAACAAAATCCTGTTGATTAAACCAGGATAAAATTTTGTTTATAAAGGCCTGATCAGAATTTACTTGCTCGCGCCATTGCCGGGCCAATGCTTTGCTTCGTGGGTTATTATTTTCAGGTAATGCGGTGCTTTTTTCCCGCAGGTACTGCGGCAGCACAAGGTCAGTAATAACCTTAGGTACAGACCTTGCCGAATAATCCAGGCGCTGGTTAATTTTTTCTTTGTACCTGAGCACATAGTCTCTGGAAATAGCCAAATCAACTTCTTGGCTAAACGGCATATCCAGGGCAAATAAATAATTTTGTCCAGTAGGCTCCATGGTGACTTGATAGTTATAGGCCCGCGCTTGTTTGATAAACTTAGCATCATCGTCAGCATTATCAAAAGCGTTGTCAGTTGTTAAAAAGGCTTGGCGGTAATTATGCAACCATTCATCCGCGGCTTTATTGCGCCCCTGAAAAGTCGCCAGCCCTTGCGGATTATTATCAGCAGCTCGCCAGGTTCTACCATCAAAGTCATAAAAAACCAGTGTGCGCCAATAAAGTTGTTGATTGGCAGGAATTTCATTCTCAAAACTGGCGCGAAATGCCAGCTTCGGCGATCTGCTTAGTTGCGCTATATCCCCTGGCGACATGGAGTCGCTTAAACCGGTATAGGCCTTGGTATTATCAAAGTTAAGTGTCCATAAAGGGCCAAAGCGCGGCACCAAAATAAATAGCACTATCATCAGGGGCAGGCTTTGTAAAAAAATAGTGGCGGCGGTCCTAAACGTTTTAAAAGGTTGAACGTGGGAGCTGGATTGATTTAAGCCAAGCAGTGCCGCGGTAACAACAATAAAACAAAACAAACCGTAAAGTGCGTGTATCATGCTCTGCTCAAACAGAAAATCCATGGCAATAACAAAATAAGACAGCAGCACAATAATATAAGCGTCGCGTAAGGTGTGCATTTCCAGCAGCTTAAAACTGAACGCCATAATTAACAGCGCCACACCCGCCAAAGCGCCAAGAAAAGTGCCGTAACTGTATAAAATGCTTGCGGCACCAAGTAAAACGAAGGCCATGCGTAACAGCGTATTTGGAAAACGCCACAAGCCTCTAAACACCTGCACACGCCAGCAGGTACAAGCCAAACTGATGGCGGTTAACCACCAGGGAATTCGATAAACATGTGGCACAATAACCGCCACCTGGGCCGTCAGCAGCCAGATCAAACTGTTTCTTGGGATTTGATAAATGATCTTCATAATCAAAAATTAATCAGTGCAAGAGCCTCAAGGCATTGCCTTTTGTGGGCGAGACCGTTAGCCGGTTTAATTTCACCAGCTGGCAAGCGTAAACCATAAGACTGCTTTGACTCCGATAATTTCAATACCCAGTAACACAATGCCGAGGCCCTCAGTTCAGGATCCTTGTCGGCAAAATAATGCCAATCCAGCCAAACGGTTTGGTCTGCGTAACCCATAAATGCTTTGGTATGTAAACCCTGACCCCGGGCCAGATTCTTCCAGGCGATTTGTTTTAATGAATCGCCGGCTACATATTTTCTTAGACCATCAAAATCGTCATCGCCCGTATTATTGACCAGCTCACCTTCAATACTTTGCTGCCCGCCTTGATTAATCCAAGCTACAAAAATTGGTTTTGGATAGACAAGGCATTCCATGTCCATATCAATTAAGGTCCATGTTCTTAGAATACCAAGGGGGTAATAGCTTTCAATTTTCAAACGCCCAGGTTTAAAAACGCCTCGGCTCTCTACTGGAATAAAAATTTTGACCGACGCGTTAATGTTATCAAGCAGGTCAACTGTTTGGGGGACACTGCCGTCCCAGGTGATTTTTAAAGCTTCATAACGACGCTTACCCAAGCGGGACAAAGACAAATAAAACGCAGCTTTATCACCGGCAAATGAGTTTTCCGTATGCCCCGCCTGAATACACAGGCCGGAAAGATTACGATAAGTCAGCAGTGTCGCCAACTGCCCCACGCTGGCAAGTAAAAAACACAGTGCCAGAATCAAACTGTTTTCATAATTAACACCGCCAATAAACAAAGCAATGATTACCAGCCCATAATAAATACCTTGTCTGCTGGGCAGAA
Source organism: Pseudomonadales bacterium (assembly GCA_040235475.1). Lineage (GTDB taxonomy): Bacteria > Pseudomonadota > Gammaproteobacteria > Pseudomonadales > UBA3067 > JBECKY01. Next base: position 4,919 of record JBECKY010000058.1, on the reverse strand, counting down.
TAAAAATCCGCTGGTGATTTAACACTACCTTATTCGACGGTGGTATACGCCGATCCAACCAGCTGCGAAAGGTTTTTTGCAAAAACCGTTTGCTATCTTCAATTGATTTTTTTATAAAAACCGTGTTGTTTACTTGGGATTTACTGGAAACCGCCATGATAATATCCGGCTATTTGCTGATAACGTCGACAGTTGCCAGCATCTTCTCTGTCATGCTTTCACCACCATGGCCGGTGTGATCAGCGGCACCACGAACGCGATGCTCCACAACCGCAGGGACTATAGCCTGAACATCTTCAGGCAGTACGTGGTCACGGTTATTAACCAGCGCCCAGGCTTTAGCTGTGTGCACCAGCGCCAGCGCCCCCCTTGGTGACAGACCGGTGGAAAAATCCTTGCTTTCACGGGTAAACTTTACCAGTTGCTGAATATAATCCAGTACGGCCTCGGAGATATGAATCCCTGGAACCTGACGCTGCAAGGCCAGTAGATCTTCAACATGGGCAACAGGTTCGGCATTGTGCACCATGATGCGACGGTTTTCACCAGTCATCAATTTACGTTCAGCCACGGGGTCGGGGTAACCAAGATGAATACGCATTAGAAATCTATCCAGTTGCGATTCAGGCAAAGGGAAAGTACCTAATTGAGTCTGCGGGTTTTGGGTGGCAATTACAAAAAAGGGTTGCGGCAATGGATAAGTTTCGCCGTCCATGGTGACCTGACCTTCCTCCATCGCCTCCAGCAATGCGCTTTGGGTTTTGGGTGTTGCACGATTAATTTCATCGGCCAGTATTAACTGGGAAAAAATTGGTCCCGGTTTAAATTCAAAGTTGTTTTCCTGTTGCTTGTAGACAGAAACGCCGATGATATCCGCTGGCAACAGGTCACTGGTAAATTGTACGCGGTTATAACTCAAGTCAAATAATTTGGCTAAGACATGAGCCAGAGTGGTTTTCCCCATCCCCGGCATATCCTCAATCAATAAGTGGCCATTGGCGATCAGGCAAGCCAGGGAGAGCTTTAATTGCTGATCCTTGCCTACAATAATTTTACTGGCTGAAGTTAATAATCGGCTTATTATCAAAGGCCCTGATCTCCTCACTTGCGCCTGCCTGTATTTTAGACAGCTAAATAAAATGGATTTGAAGCGCAAGTAAAGCAGGAAAGCTCGGCGTTTTCTATTAGCTATATCACTGATTATTGGAGAAGCCTCAATTACGCACTGGATTTTTACCACACCCGTGGTGTTAGTGATTCTTTTCTCAAGCAAGCCCGCCGTTCCAACAAGCATCACGGCAAAATTTAATGCTTTTTAAACAGGCGGGTTTAAAAATTACTGCGTTTAAAATACTTCGAGGCATATTTTGGAAAAGTTCTGCTCCGTCATATTCTCTGTCAGATGCATCAAATACGGATGGTGTTGCTGACAAACACCATCGACGGGCTGACTTTTTTATAAAGCTCAAGACTGCTTTCTTCAACCGTTTGGATCCTCATTAACAGCTCAATTAAGCACACTAACGGCGAGTAAAATCATTGGATAAAAACCTTTAATTCCGATTTTTTTTAGATTAACAATTGCTCGAATCATAGACAATCCAAGCTCCAAATTGACTCTTTTATGCTCAAAAAAAAGAGCGAACCTGCCAAAAAGTTAACTGCGTACAACAAGTTTCACCAACCAAGTCACATAAAAAAATCAATAAGTTAGCTTAAAAATCAAAGGTCGCGCAAGCAAAAAAAAGTTTTTTGAAACAATCAGCTGCATGTAAAAGCTGAATAAAAAATTAACTAAAGTCTCCAAGCGTCAAGGCCCTCATTGTTCCACTCTATACAGCCAGTCAAGCCAAAACCACCATTGGTCTAACTTAGCTTTAACGCGCCATTGAGCTGCGTATACTGGAAATCAAGGATTAAATTGTAACGAGACGTAAACATGCCAAAGCAAAGTCAAGGTCAAAGTAGAGTTCAGCCAATCAGGCTCAAAGGTTTTACCATCATAGAGCTGATGATCGTTATTGTGATTGTAGGCATTCTTGCCGCCGTTGCAGGCCCATCGTTCACTACTATGATTAATAATAATCGCATCACCACGCAAACCAACCAGTTTATTCTGGCACTGCAAATAGCACGCAATGAAGCGGTTAAACGCGGTCGCTCAGTGACTGTCACCGCCATAAACTCTGCTAGCGCATCTAATGAATGGGGCCCCGGCTGGCAAGTGATTGACGAAAACGGCAACCTGATACAAAGGTTTGATGCCATGCCCTCAGGGCTCACACTTAACAGTACTGGCAACATCGCCACATTCACCTTTGATGCTGCCGGCAGTGTTAATAATGCCGACACTTTAACCTTGTGCAAATCAAGCTTGAAAGGACGCAATATTATTATCACCAGCACTGGCAGTACCCGCTTACAAACAGATATCAACTGTGCCTAAGGCCGATAATAAAGAAAATGAACGTACAGAAAAGAGAGTAGAGAAAGAACGAGGTAAACAATGAATAGCAAAGCCAAACCTCAAGGTCGTTTACTGAAACGACTCAAACAAAATAAACAGGGTTTTATCCTGATAGAAACCCTGGTTGCGGTGATTATTCTGGCCATTGGCTTGCTGGGCATGGCAGCAATGCAAGTTGTCGGGCTAAAAAACAACAACAGCGCTTATACCAGAACCCAGGCTACCTACCTGGCCAGTGACATCATTGACAGAATTAGAAACAATAAAGCCGGTGATTACTCTTTAGCTATTGGCTCAACTCCCGCTACAAACGTCTGCTCCTTTACCGATGTCACTAGCACATTAAACTGTTCCAAAAGCGAACTGGCCAATTTTGATAAAACCATCTGGCTGGCGGATATCAGCAATACTCTGCCAGGGGGTGAAGGTGGCATTACAGTCGCAGCAGATGGCAGAACCTATACCATCACTATTCGCTGGCTAGACAAACAAGGCGATACCACCGCCGCCCAACAGGTTTCATTAGCAATGAGTGTTGTGATATGAAAAAAAATTATTCTTTACGGCAGCAAAAAGGTTTGACTCTCATCGAATTAATGATTGGCTTGGTCATTGCGATGATTTTATTGGCCGGGGTAGCTGAAATATTCCTCGGCAGCAAACAAACCTATCGCTATCAATCCGGCATGGCACGTTTACAGGAAAACGGTCGTTTTGCCCTGGATATATTTGCTAAAAAAATACGCATGGCAGGTTACATGGGTTGCTTTTCCTCTGATACAGGCAGCCTGGTGAATACTGTTAATGGCGGAGGCGCCGTTGACTATGATTTTTCCAAACCCATTCTCGCCTGGCAAGCCACTCCTACCAACTACGCAGCCAATAAAGATGCCACCCTGTGGACCGCACAAGTGCCCGACGATGTTCGGGCATTAATTAACAGTACCCCTCTGGGCACGGCTTTCTCGGATATCCTGGTCTTCACCGGCGCCGGTAGCAGTGGTGTTCGCTTGGCCAGCGCCATGCCTGACTCTTCGGCTGCTTTAAAAGTAACACAGCACTCACCGGCCATATTAGCCGATGGTGATATTTTATTAATCAGCGACTGCCAAAAATCCGCCATCTTCCAAGCAAACAATGTCACCTACCCGGCCGGTGTTGGTGATGTAAATGTTGTTCATAATACCGGCGCAGACACCCCTGGAAATTCGCAGAAAGAGTTATCCAATGATGGCAGCAGCTTCGATGAAGATGCATCGGTGTTTACCCTGGAAAAAACTTACTACTTTATTGCGCCAAGCACAATTAATAACAATAACAATGACAAAGTAATGGCGCTGTGGCGCAAGGTTAACGCCGCCGCACCAGAAGAACTGGTAGCGGGGGTGGGTAATTTGCAAATTTTAATCGGTGAAGACATTGACGACGACAAAAGTGCTGACCGCTACGGTGCCGCCAACCTTGTCGATTTTGAAAAGGTAGTGTCGGTAAGAGTCAGCCTGGATGCAAACACTGTAGAACGCATTAATATAAAGGCCAATGCCAGTGATGCCATTCGAACCCAAACGTTTGTGCAAACCGTTCAGGTTAGAAACCGCAGCCTTTAATTTTAAGCAACACAGAGACAATCAGGTACAAAACAATGAGCACACAACATTCACTTAACATCAGAGCTCGGCACAAGCAACAAGGCGTGGCTTTAATTACCGTGCTTTTTATGCTGCTGTTGATGATAATTATCGGTATGGCGGGCATGCGCACCACCACCCTGGAAGAAAAAATGTCGGCCAATTTAAGAGACCAGAACATCGCCTTTCAGGCTGCGGAATCGGCCATCGGCGAAGCAGAATTGGTCGTAGAGGCCTTGGTGCAACTCAGTCAATTCAACACAGCAGGCACTGGCGGCTATTACCAGTCAATCGACAACACCGATTCCCCATGGGAAACCGCAGACTGGGACGACACTGCAAAAGTAATCACTGGCACAGCATTATCCGGCGCTGCGTCTGCTCCACGTTACATCATTGAGCACTTTACCAAAGTTGCCACCGATGTTGATACGCTTAATATGGCCAATTACGGCCAGGATGTGGGTGCCGGTGATTATGAAATTTTTCGTATCACTGCACTGGGTGTCGGTGCATCTACAACATCAAGAGCCATGGTTCAATCGGCCTACGGTAAACGCTTGTAGTTAATCGCCCCATTTGGAGGAAGGCAGTATGAAAACTCAATATACCTATACCATTCGAATAGCAGTATTGGCCAGTCTTTTTGGCCATGGACTGGCTCTGGCAGGCCCCCTGGGTTTATCCCAGCAAGCACTGGAAATACGCGAAGGCACTGATCCCAATGTTTTTATCCTGGTAGATGACTCCGGCAGCATGGATTTTGAAGCCATGACTGCAGACGCTAATAACGGCTTTGTGTATTCAGGCCTTCAGCGTGATGG
>JBECKY010000040.1:0-65854 GCA_040235475.1 Pseudomonadales bacterium | reverse complement strand
TATTGATCATCGGCCAAAAATTTCATTACCACATTAAATCATCAGGGATTTTATAATCCGCATAGGGGTCGTTTTCATCGGCCTCGTCGCCCTTGTTACTGTTCAAGACAACAACAAAGGAAGCATCACGCTGAGCAATTTTTTCCGCCACCTGCCTGGGAACCAGCGCATAATTTTCTACCTGCGTAACTATCGCAATTAAGCCTTTTACTAATTGCTCGTGCAGCAACTCATTAACGTAGATTTTTTTAATATTTTTACCATGGCTAAATTGATAGGCAATTTCGCCATCGGCATTGTTTATTTGCTTGGTTTCGATAAGCTGTTTGATTTGCGCCAATTCGGCCTTTTGTGCCGCCTGTTCGTTTTTTTTCCGGTTCAGTTCTTTATCTCGTTCAGACTTGGCCAGCAATGCTTCCTGCGCGCGCAACTTACTTTCGTCCGACTCTGCCGCCTGCTCTCTTTTACTGACGCGCTGGGCTTTTTTTATGGTTTTGGCTTTCTTTTTATCAATTAAGCCCTTGCTCAACAGCTGATCCTGCAATGATTTTGCCATTAACGCTTCCTCTTATGACCTGCCCTCGCCATCACCGATGGGCTGAATAAAGAACTGATGGTATTCTATAGACCGGAAAAATTGAAGAAGTAACTTAGTTGATATGCTAACGTTAAGCTTACCCCAATAGTTTCATGAGCTGACAAAACATGTGGTTGCAGAAAGAGTTTCGTTTAAAAGCGTTCCCCAGAGGTTTTCATTTAGTAACCAATGAAATATTGCTGCAGGTACCTGAATTAAAGAACTTCAAAATGGGCATAATGAATATCCTGATAAAACACACATCGGCCTCACTCAGCATCAATGAAAACGCAGATCCAACGGTAAGGCAGGACTTTGAAAATTTTTTCACTCGCACCGTGCCCGAAAATCAAGCTTATTATTTGCATCAAGATGAAGGCCCCGACGATTTACCGGCTCATATTAAGTCCAGCCTTCTTGGGGCCAGCCTGACCATGCCCATTACCGATGGCCGCTTGAATCTGGGTACTTGGCAAGGAATTTATCTTTGCGAACATCGTAATCATGGTGGCAGACGTAGCTTAGTGGTGACTATTCAGGGGGAAGCCTGGCTTCAGCGCTGAGAAAAACCGCAAAGCCTATAAATCAAAGACTCGGGAACTCCGGAAGCACATACTCTGCAAGCTCAGCCATAACCTCGGTAGCGGGTCGTTTGCCGTATTTTAAATTGAAAATCACATGATTTACACCACCTTCACGCAATGTGCTCAGGTGCTCAATCAGTTGATTGCGGCCAAGGCGGTGGCCTAGGTGAATGGGGCTTGCCGCTTCATTTTCGTTTTCAGCCAGGTCAATGTAATAGGATTGCGAAAAGGGTTTGTAAACACCGGGGGCTTGCTGTTCTACTTGCTCATACCATTGTTTTACCACTGTTAATTGCTTGCTGATTTCACGGGGGTAGGTAATCCAGCCATCGCTGTGTTTGGCTATCCACTCCGGGGATTGGCGGCTGCTGCCTGTTACCAGGCAGGGGATGCCATTAGCAACTGGTTTTGGTATTAAATCTACATCTTCAATGTCACCATAAACCGAGCTGATTGCAGGAAAGTGTTCGCTTAAGAGACGCTTGAAAACTGAAAAATGTTCTCGGAAATCTTCTCCGCGGATTTCGTGAAGTTTACCAAAAGCGGGGAACTCAACAGCTCTGTCACCGGAAGCAATGCCCATCACCAGGCGCCCACCAGATAGTTGATCAACCGAGGCGGCAGCTTTTGCGGTATGTATGGGATGGCGCAATGGTAAAATAATGGCGCCGGTTGCAAGGGCAATGTTTTTTGTTTGTGCGGTGATGTAACCTAAATAAACCCAGGGGTCATAAATCTGTCCGATATCGCCAAAATTTGGATCCCGCAATGGCACATCTCTAAACCAAAGTGCAGAAAAGCCAGAACGCTCGGCTAATTGCGCCAATGCTGTTTGACCTTCCATGGTGGGCTGGTCTCTTGCAAAAGCTTCTATGGGGAAGAAAACGCCTAAGGTTAATTGCTTGGGCGCGAACATTTTCTTAAAGCCGGGATTTTCTGTTGGGGTTTTACCGTTGTTGACTTGAAGCATTGCCATAATTTTCTCCCTTAATACAGCCAAACTTGGTACAAAATAAAAAACGCTGACACTATACCTGGTTATTGCAGGCAATCATGTTTGAAAACAACCTTGTGTATTTTTGGTGCTTAGGCATTAATGTCCTTTAATCGGTAATTTCTGCTTTCTAATGATTGATCCTGTCTTTATTAGAAACTCACTTAAAACAATTTAGGCAAATCTGTAAGCTCACCGTCTGAAGCTTGTTGTTCACGGTAATTTTTAATTGCGCTGATTCTTTTATCGTTAAGTGGATGAGTGCTTAAAAATAACGGCGATGTTACGCCTTGTTCTTCTTTTTTTAAAATTTCAAACAAAACTTCAGCGCCTTTTACATGGCCATAATAGTTTAACAGGGCGTTAAGAGCTTCGGCATCGGCCTTTTCTTCCTGCTGGCGGCTAAAGCTCATGCTGGTAATTAAACCCACCTTGTTGAGAAGTTGTTGTGCCACGACACTGTCGCCAAAACCGGCCAGACTGGCTAGTGCCAAACCAATGGTCAGGCCTCGCCCTGCGGCAACCATCGGGTCGCGATGTTTTATGTGGGCAATTTCATGGGCCATAACCATGGCCAGGGCATTTTCATTGGGGAGTTTTTCTATCAGTCCTTTAAAGATAATAATGTTGCCACCAAGGGTGGCAAAGGCATTGACCATATCGTCATCAATATAGTGCACGGAGATGGTCATGCCATCGGGTAATTGCTGCGCGGCTGACAGTTGATTGGCCAGATTTTGTAAGTAGGTTTCGATTTTTTCCTGTTGTACTTTGCTCTCTTCGTTTGCTTTCGTGTTCGCTTGTTCGCTAAGTTCTTCGCTTCGTTTGCCGCCGGTAAAAGAAAACTTCTCTGCCAGCATAAGCTCTGTTTCAAAAGGGACAAACTGTACTAACCACCCTGCCGCAAACGACAAGGCCACCACCAGAACCACAACAGCCGTACCAAGGCCCAACGCCAGAATAAAGAATTCTTTTAGTGGGTGATCTTTACTGACATTAATGCCTTCGGGCACTGTGCGGTTTTCATACTCCATAATTCAAACCGTTAGTTTATTAAACTGTAATTGGAATAAGCGCGGTACCATAAGCATAGACTTCCACCGAACCCACTTGTTGTTTCTGGCCTTTGGTGATCGATGCGGTTTCCAGTTTTACATTCACCACCATGCTTGCGCCTTTGGCTTTTGCCTCTTCTTTCATGCGTAAAATGGCTTCACGGCGGGCCCGCTCCAGCAAAGACTCATAGGCGCGGACCCGGCCACCAACAATACCACGCAAACCAGCAGCAACTCGCTTAAAGTAGTCTACTGAAATAACCACGTTACCACCAACCAATTCACTATTGACTGGGCCGATGCCAGCAGGCGGAAATCGTTCACTAAAGGTTAACAGCTGTTGATTTTGTTTTTCACGTTCAATGATGGCTTTAAAGTGTTTGGCTTCTGCCATTCTTCCAAACGTATAGCCCAAACCTAGCAGCGTAAAAAATATAATAAGATCATACATGATTTGACCCTACTCGATAATAACAGCGGTGCCATACACGAACAGTTCAGCGGCTCCTGCTGCAATTGAAGAGGTTGAAAAGCGCACATTAATGACGGCGTTAGCGCCAATGGCTTCAGCCTGCCGCACCATGCGTTCGGTGGCTTCTTTACGCGCATCTTGCAAAAGCTCAGTATAACCAAGCAGCTCACCACCGAAAATATTTTTCAGACCCGCCATAAGGTCACGACCTACGTGTTTGGTGCGCACGGTGCTGCCTTGCACCAGGCCCAGATGTTTGCTGATGCGTTTTCCGGGCAGTATTTCTATGTTACTTATTATCAAGGGCTTCTCCTTAATTGCTTTTGTTATGTTGAGGTATAAGATTCTAATTTTTAGTCGCTAAAAGCTAGCTGCTATCTCTCATTTATTGATTTTTTTAAGCCGGTTACAATCACGGGCAACTGCCGAACAAGCTCTTTGAAAAGCACGAACATACAAGCGAGCGTATAGGGCTCTTGACCCCATAATTCTGCTTTAAAACTAATAATGCACTGAAGCTGTCACTAGCAGTGACGGTTGGACTTTGCATCTTGAGGCACCTTGAAAATTTGAGTGTTTTTTGGTGCAGCGATGCGTTTTCGACAGCGTGCAGGTATTGAGCCAGTGATTGGACATTTAAACCGGATCATCGCTTAAATCGGAGTTGGCTCAAGGGCTTTGAGAAAGCCCGGATTAACGTTCTGCTGGCGGCGGCGTTCAACGTCAGGAAGTGGCTGAGGTGCTATTATTTTACCCTGAAAATATTAGCGCAATGGCTGAATCCTATCCCAAAAACAGCAAGCCTCATCACCTGACAGGGCGTATATGCTTAAGGAATGAAGGGTTTTTCAGGGTCAACTTAAAACCTAAGCCAGATTTCATTCATTGATCACCGAAGTAATAAACCCGAGTTTGGATAATCCCGCTTCCTGGATAGACGCCATCACGTGTACCACATGTTCGTAGGCCACTTTCCTATCACCACTGAGGTGCACAACCGGTTGTGGTTGTTGTTGGGCAGCGGCTTGCAGGCGCGACTGCAAGGCTTCATTAGAGACGGTTTCGTTCTCCAGAAGTATCTGTCCATCTTCTGTCACAGACAGATGAATAATTTGCGGTTCTGTATCACTTGTTTTATGACCGGCCTGGGGCAGCTCAACGGTTATGGTATGAGTCATCACAGGTACGGCGAGCATAAAAATAATCAGCAGCACCAGCATCACGTCCACCAGCGGTGTCATATTGATTTCGCTCATTAGCTCTTCGCCGTTGTCGAATTCTTCACCGAATGCCATTTTAGAAGGTCTCCGCTTTAGGGCGCAACGAACTGATCTTGCTACTTGTCTTTCGTGCTGGAGCTGCGCCGGTTAGCAGATAGGCGTGTAATTGGTGGGCGAAACGGTTGAGCTTGCCCAGTACATGCTTGTTACCGCGAACCAGAGCGTTGTATCCCAGCACCGCTGGTATGGCCACCGCCAGACCGAGGGCTGTCATGATCAGCGCTTCACCCACAGGCCCTGCAACTTTATCGATGCTGGCCTGCCCAGATACGCCAATACTAACCAAGGCGTGATAGATGCCCCATACCGTGCCGAACAAACCAATGAAGGGCGCCGTTGCCCCCACTGATGCCAATACCGGCAATCCTCGCTGCAGTCGCTCTGCACTTTCATCGATTGAGCCTTTTAAGCTGGAGGTCAGCCAGTCATTCAAGGGGAGGTGGCCTTTTAGATCATGCTGGTGGCTACGATGGTGGTTTAATGCGGCACTGCCTTCGTCCACCAAATGGCGAAAAATATTTTGTGCGGTGCAGGGGCCTAGCTGATTTACACCGTCATCAAAACTCTGCGCGTGCCAGAAATGGGCAAGGCGTCCGATACACAGACGTTGCTGCCACAGTCCCCACGCACGCAGCAGAAAAATGCTCCATGTTGCGATAGACATCAGCAACAACAGCATGGCAACACTTTTGATGACCAGATCACCCTGTTGCCACAATGATTCTATACCGTAAGGATTTACTTCCATCTCTGCTCCCTATTTGCGTAATGAAAAAACGACAGGTTGTTCATACCAATAATCAATGGTCTGCCCACCTTGTGCGGCCGGTAAATAGCGCCAGCGTTTGACCGCCTTGACGGCCGCTTTATCCAGGCGCTCATAACCGCTGCTTGTCTTGACCTTGACCTCAGCCACTGAACCGTCGGCACGGACCAACAGGTTTAAGATCACCGTACCCTCCTCCTTCAAGCGCAAGGCAGTGCGCGGGTAAACCGGGGCTGGATTATTGATATGTCTGGCATCGGAACGAGGCAGTACTGTAGGCGGGGGTGCTATTGACTCCACCTCGGATGCCATTTCTGTTTCTGCTGGTGCAGGTTTAGGCTCTGGCTGATAAACCGGTGTATCGATCATCTGTTCAAGCGGTACAACCTCCTGGACGGCTTTAATATCGGGCGAGGGTGGTGGTGCGATCTCCTTTTTAGTGGTTTGTTTAGGCGCCTGTCTCAACTGCGGTTCAGATTGTTGTGGCACCGTGATCAATACCCCGGAAATGACGGTGGCAGGCGCGACCTTTAACGTGGGTTCGGACGTAAAAAAGACTTGCGTCAACAGGACAATATGCAAGCCAGCTACAACCAGTACGATCACACCCACCATACCGTAACTTTCGCCAGGCTGTACGGGTTTGGTGTTAATTGATGCAAGCGGCATTAACTCGCCAACAGATGACTCAACGGCCCGGTGTTGTGTACCGATCACGACGCCTCCAATCCCAACCAGCGTCGTGACACTTCGAATCGACGCAACACCAGCCACTCAAGCAGAAGAATAATGATCAGCGAAATGGCTAACAGCGGTAAGACAGTGGCTAATACCAGGGTAATCCCGGCAACGGCTTTACCCATCCGCGCATTCGGCAGCATTGGTGGCGCGCCCAGCTCTCGCGCTGGCTTGCGGCGACGCCACAAAATAAAGCCACTGATGCTAATCACTACCAATCCCACGGCGGTGATCACTCCAAGCAACTGGTTAAACCAGCCAAACAGTTGCCCCTCGTGGGCGGCGACGCCGATACCAATAATGCGATCAACCAGTGGCCGTTCACTAAAGGTTTTTATCTTAATCACCTCGCCACTTGCACCATCCAGCCAGGCATCGGCGCGTAGCGGGCGGTTTTGACTCTGGGATTTGGCCGTCCACTGCGCAGGGTTGTCATGAGAGACAGACAACAACACCGGCGGCGCAAAACCCAGTGCCATAGCACTGGCAAGCAAGGTGTCTGACAACACCACACCGTTGTGCTGTTGCTGTGCTTCTCCATGATGCTGCGCTCGCTCCTCCGCACGGCCAGGCGACCAGTCCTGCACTACCGGTGCTGTATTCCACTGGCGCAGCTCCTTGAAGGCACCACCCCATACCAACGCCCATGGCAGGCCGGTAATCAGCAGAAACAACGCCATGGAAGAGATCCAGACACCTGTTACCGCATGCAGGTCACGCCAGAATACTCGCTTGCCCAGCTTCAGTCGTGGGTAGAGAATACCCGCCAGGCGGAACGTTCCCCGGGGCCACCATAGGTAGAGCCCGCTAATCACGAGCACAATGGCCCAGCACGCGGCCAGCTCCACAACTACCGAACCGGCATTTCCCGCCAGAAGTTCCCCGTGAAAGGTGCGCACCATGTGGACGAATTGATCCTCATATCCGACAGTTTTCAGCACCTCCAATGTATAGGGGTTGATATAGGTGAGAATTTTTTCACCATCATTGAGCACATGAACAATGACCGCCTGCTGCTCATACTCCGGCAGCTGATAACTGGAAAAACGTGAGCCGGGTATCGCAGCCAGTGCTGCTTCGATCTGCTGATTGGCCGTGGTGCGTTGCCCGCCTGTTTCTAACTGCTGATAGGGTTGATCAACCCAGGCATCGATCTGCGGTTTAAACAGATAGATGGCACCTGAAATGGACAAGGTAATCACCAGCGGCATGCACAACAGACCGGCATAAAAGTGCCAACGCCAGATGAGTCGATACAACGCTTTGCTACGGTTCATACCTGTATTTTTCATACCGGGTTGCCTCATCACACCTTACCTCTGTGCCATGTCGTATGAAGCGTTGATGTAAAAGGTACGCTGTGGCCAGGGGTGTGCCACGTAGGCCACTTCGTCGGTGAGATTATCCACACCCACTCCAACCTTGGTGTTGGGATTCACTTTATAGGCCATTTTCAAGCCGACAAAGGTGTAACCATCCTGCGCACCATAAACCTGGTCTTCGTTGTCGGCATTGTCCAGGCGACCGTAACTGTCGCTGGCATATTGAAGACTGCCGCCAACATCCCAGACACTATTCAGGTGATAGATTGCCAGCAGGTTGCTACGCCACTTGGGCATACGTGGAAAGCGGTTTCCTTCGATGGAAGCATCTACGCTGTTTTTAACAATCTCCGAGTCGGTATATGCCGCGTTGAAACGCACATCCAGTTTGTCAACAAACAGCTGGTCAACATTGGCAATGAGCTCAATTCCAGTGGTTTGTACTTCATCCACCGGCACGAAGGTGCGCACGCTTGGGAATACCGTGGTATCGGTTTGCGCCTCGATCACATCCTTGATGCTTTCACGATAAAGATTGACACGCAGATAACCGTTGGCAACACCACGTTCGATCATCACGTTGTGATGCAAACCATTTTCCGGTTCCAGATCAGGGGTCGCCAAACTCTTCGAGGTAAAGGCCTCGAATTGACTATACAGCTCTTCGACAATCGGGAAGCGATACGCCTTGGCAATCGAATAACGCAGCACCCAGTCATCTGCCGGTTTCAGACCCAACGAGAATTTTGGCGAGGTACGTTTCTCGGAACGTGACGGGACATGCACTAAATCAAGCTCAGGCGTACCCGCATCGTCATTGGCAAAATAGCCGTTGCCGCTTTTCCACGCCTCATAACGTAAACCGAACGAGGTATCCCAGCGTTCATCAATCGCCCAGCTCATTTGGCCAAACGCTGCATTCAAACTGCTTTCACCACCGCTACTATCGCTTAAAGCGTTTTTTCTGCCCTGGGCGTAGTTATTGGAGTCATAAACATCCACATTAAGCGAGTAGGCTTCATGGCGCAGGCCGGTCACCATGCTTAACCCATCCATCATAGCCAGTTCATCAAAGGTCCACTTGGCCTCGGCCGTTTGCCAGCCGGTTTCGTCGTAATCCAGAACCTCACCGGCACCGGTAAACGAAGGATCATTTGGGTTGACTGCTGAGGTGCGCGTCTCGTCTTTCAACACATCAAAGGAGCTGAGGTTGACCTCCATTTGCGTTGTTTCATTGAGATCACCTTTCAAACGCAGAGCGGTATTCAGGCTGTAACGATCCCGTTCACTTGCACTCAGGCTGCTGCCACTGATGGTATAGAACTGACCAACTTGATCGACCACGCCGCTCCACAAGGTATTGCCGCTTCCATCCTGGACATAAGAGTTGCCTACGCTCTGAGAATTACGATCTTCATAAGCCAGGTTGAGCAGAGCAAACCAGTTGCCGAAGTCATATCCCAGCTTGATCTTGAAGTTGTCGGTAGTGGTGTCCACTACGCCGCTGTCGCCGTAGTACATCTTTTCATTACCATCCGCATCGTTACCGACAATACCGCCACTGACGGTAGTGCCCGATACTGAGGTGCTAATAGAACCGGCACGAAAGTTTTGTGGCTGTGCTTCGTTATCCAGGTGGTTGTATGAGGCATAGACACTGAGATTGCCAATCTTGTTACCGTAAGAGATAAAGCCTTTATAGCCATTTATGGAATCGTCATAACCGTATGCGTCAAATGATTGCGAGAAAATCATACCATCCAGATGCACCTCGCGCTTTTGCGGAATCTTCGTTTCGATGTTGACCACGCCCCCCATTGAGTTACCACCGTACTCGGCAGAAAATGGGCCATACATGACATCCACTTGGGCTATTTCACTAGCGGATACCATGCTCCACCGTGGCGCGCCGTTCCAGCGTGACTCCAACAGATAGTGCAAAGGCACACCATCGGCAAAGACCATCGAGCGCGAGGTCTGAAACATGTTCGAACCGCGCATGCCCATAGTGCCGTTTGAGTCACCGATAAAGCGGCGGCGGATGACAATGCTGGGCTCATGCTTTACCGCGTCTTCGGTCGTCGCCATGTTGATACCGGCCAGATCATCCGGTGTTAAGGTGCTCGTTGGACTGGTGTAACCCGCCTGCTCGCTCGCCTTCTGTACACCCCAAACTACTACAGCATCTAGCGTATTCTCGCCTCCCTCCGCACAAACCGGTTGTGCAGCAAGTGCTGCCGATACGGTGAGCACGAGTGGTGCAATATTCTTATTGATCATCAATCATGAACCCTTGGCAACAACAAATAAGGGCCACACATTAATGACAAGGGTCAGGCAGGTCAATGTGACAAATTGTCGCACTGTTCGATTCAAACTTGAACAAGCTTTCTCTAAATCCAGACTACTACCTGGGCAATGAAGAAAAGCTGCATTGGTCCTTTATCGAATCAGACAAAAAGATTTTCATTTCTTCAGGAAAACATCGGAAAAATGGATCCAGCCCATTTATAACTGGAAAGCGGCTCTTAATCATTTTACGATTAAGTTTGAAGACCACTTAACTGATAGAGGTGCCGCGACAACGACATACCAGGCTTGCATCCCACGCTTTTCGTATGGCAACATCCATTGCAATCGTCGTTGGATTTCTCTGTGCATAACACCCCATAATAGTGAAAGGATGTCTATGAATCACGCAGCTAATGTATGACTTTTTCTTATTCCTGGTCACCATCAAAATATTCCACTAAAGCCAAATCAAAGGTACAGTGCGCAAGTGTTTCTTCATTTTCATCAAACACCATATCCACTTGTTCACTATTGGTGATCATTTTAAAGCTGCTGCTTCTACCATCAACAACCAGAGCGGTTTTTCTGCTTTTTTTTGAACCGTTGTTTTCCAGCAGTAAATACTGAAACAACACGTCTGAATAGTTCATATAAGGATGATCCAGATAAAGCTCATTGATCCACTCATGTTGATCAATAAAGACAGCTAAATACACTGAGGCTGACGCCTTGTCAAAAAACATATCGGCTTCGCAACTTCTTTCTTTGCTTTTACCATGAAATGCCAATCGACCATAACCACTGCCAAATTTATCAGCTTTATCGAAGAACAAGCTTGTAATTTTTTTATAAACTTCACCAGGCTTAAGGAGGATTCTGTCACGCACCGCGTTATCTTTTATTTTTAATTCATCGAGAGATTTGATCTGATTGACATTTGCTTTTGTTTCCCCGGCAACCTTACTCTCACTAAAATTGACCTGATCCAGATTTTTTATCTCTTTGATTTCAGCATGGGCCAGCCCAGGCAAGCCAAAGCAAACCAGACAGGCCCCAAAAAAATTATTTTTTAGCCGCTTTGCCCTTTTCATTGTAGATATTCCACCAGTAAATTTGGCAGCTCTTTACCTGCTGCAACAATAAGAGACTGATCCTTTTTAACTAAATCCTTATGAAAAAACCTTTTTTGATCTGACTTGGTTGTATTGCTTTTAATGGCAAATTTCCCCGTTGATGTAGGCAATACTAAAAGATTACCTTCTGCATCTGAAATACGATACCCTCTGTGCTTGTCAGATGCTACGCCTCCGTTTTTTTGCCAGCGATTATAGAAAAACTTAACATTTGGCGTGATCCACCTGGGTTTGGCGGCATCCATACATACAAAGTAAGCGAGCCTTGCTTCATCGCTACCAGGCAAAGGGCAAGGAGCAGAGGGTTGATAAACGATATTAGTTCTTAGTTTATTAACGCCCACAGGATCCAGGGCTACCAATAAATCTATGCTTTTACCCTCAGCATTGGCAACTTCTGTAGCCGCCAGAATCGCTGCACCACCTCCTAAGCCATGGCCTATTAATATCAACTTGCTTTCTTTTGGAATTCTGCCCAGATCGGCACGAAACTGTTTGACAAACCCCTGGCTAATACCTTTCTCGGTCCCCAAAACCATCCGCCCCCAATTGGTTTCAATGTATTTCACATCAAACGATTTAAGCCAATCTTCCATGCCCAACAGATCACCTAAATTCTTTATCCGCTCACCATTGACAATGTAAACCCAGGCTTTTTCCTGATGATTCGTATCAACAGTTACGGCTGTTTCAACTCTTTCCTGCTCAACTTTTTTCTGCTCAACTTTTTTAGGCGCCTTCACCGTCTTTAATTGGCTGCTTTTTTCTCGTTCTGCTTTTTTTAGCTGCTGTGATATATTTTTAATGGATTGCTGCAGCTTGAGAATTTTTGGATTGTTTTCTTCATTAAAAACGTTTGATAATTTTTTCTGGCTCTCATAAACACGCCTGGTGTTATCCACATCTGTGCGCGAACCTTTTAAGCTCTCATTGATTTTGTCCAAATCAAATCGAATCAGCGTTATTTTACTCTCATTACTGCTCAATACATCCTTATGCTTTGATCTTTCCAGGCCCTGTTGAAAAACATTGAGATTTTCAAAGTCTTTTATTAACTTTTTATTTTCGTCCTCAATTTTTCTTATTTCATTGGTTAGACGATCAGCATCTCTTTCTAATTGTATTACCCTTAATTCTTTCTTTTTTAACTCATTTTCAGACTCATGCATGGCTAATGCGGCATCCGCTCGCTTAATACTCAAATCTTCTTTGTGTTTATCATACTGGGCATTCAAATTAGATAATTGCTTTTTGTATGCTTTAATTTTCGCATCTATTGAAGAGGTATTTTTTCCACTTTGCTCCGCTTCTGCCCATGCAGGATTGAAGCCGCAAAAACTGATAAAAAACAGCAACGCTGTCAGGGGGAAATATTTTTTTGAGCTCGGCATTAATTCATTCCTTTTTTCTTCTTTTGTTTTGTGTTATTCACTCAAATAAATTCCTTTGCCTTTGTTATACATGATTAAATTATATCAGTAAGTCAAGCCTACATAATGTATACAAATCGTGAAATTTGTATACATTATGTTAAGCTTGTGCGCATCAGGGAGGATTTCTTGCCAAACAACTTTTTATAGCTTTTTTGTGCAATACCGGAGCGACCAGTTTAGAGTGAACTTAGTTTTCATGGCATGAGCTTCGATAGGTTCATTTAGACTTTTTTTTCTCTATTGTGGCATAATCTGTACACTCTACAAGATCACCAGCAACCTGCAACAGCCTGATTTTATCATCTATGCTTAAAACTGAGTCTCTGCAGCAGGCAAACCTGCTTCGTTATACGACCTATGCTTCAGTGTTAATTGCAGCCTTATTGATCATCATAAAGCTGTATGCCTGGTGGCAGACCGAATCCATTGGTCTTTTAGCATCACTGATTGACTCCACCATGGACATAGCAGCCTCTTTACTTAATATGATTGCCGTGGGTCATGCATTACGGCCAGCAGACAGCGAACATCGCTTTGGTCATGGCAAGGCAGAATCTCTTGCCGGTTTAGGTCAATCGGCTTTTATTGCAGGCTCCGCACTATTTTTAATATCACAGGCACTTGATCGTTTCATTAATCCTGAACCCCTGAGCAATCTCCAAACTGGAATGGGTGTTATTCTTATATCCTTGGTGCTGACCATTGGATTAACTGTCTTCCAGCGCTATACCATACAAAAAACCGGTTCATCGGCCATAAAGGCTGACGAGTTACATTATAAAGGGGATATTTTTAGCAACATCGGCATACTCATTGCTCTTTTTCTGGCTGATTTTGGATTTTTTATAGCAGACCCAGTGATAGGCCTATTGATAGGTGTTTATATTTTATATTGCGCCTGGGGAATAGGCTGGGGAGCTATCCAGACGTTAATGGATCACGAACTTTCGGAAGAGGTACAATTGCAAATTGAAAGCATCGCACGCAACCATAAACAGGTGATCGGTATTCACGACCTTAGAACCAGGCAATCAGGGCTGGTCAACTTCGTGCAAATGCACGTTGACCTGGATAAAAACATGAGACTGGAAGAGGCGCACGGTATAGCGGAAGAGGTAGAAGCCAGTATAAAAGCGATTTTGCCCAATACCGATGTTATTATTCACCAGGATCCGGTGGATATTGACAAGAAGGCGTCTGCTGAAGACTCAAAAGCTCTGTAATTGATCATGGACGTCGTGATGAATAGTGCTTTTGCAACACAAGCCCCACCAAAAACCCAACCAACAACACAAGGCTGAAGGTTGGATGTTATCAAGCTTAGCTTAGATTGAATTGCCTACCAGGCGGTGAGAAGCTATAAGCTTTTCTACTCGATGACGAACATCACCCGGCATATCAAGGATGCGGAATCCGGTTTCGTAAAAAATCGAGTTTTCGCCTTGATTACCCCAGACGCCTTGAGCCTTGAAGGTAACATCATCACCGCCAGGCACATCATCAGGCAGTTCCAGCTTGAAGTGGGCTGTGCCACTCATATTCAAAGGTGATTTGCTTCCCAGCAAGACGCCATCAACAGAAAGATCAACCAGAAACCCAGCCAGTTCGCCGCTTTGGTTATCTACAACTCGAATAAAACGATCCAACTGCTCTCTTTCCAACCGTCTTTTATTTAATAACATAATTAAGTCCTTCTTTCGTACTGTTACTGTTTATATTCATTCAATTGCTTAAATTAGGGTGCTTGCAACGATTTCGCACCCTTATCATCGGCAGCATTATAGTGTTGGCTGCCAGCAAGAAACAACTCAAAAGCTGTGAACTGGTTTACACCTTAAACCATTAATTAGTGACGAAATCTGTCAAAATCTGCAAGTTTTTGATATAAAAAGACAATATGGGTTCAATAATTTTGTAACCAAAACCTGTTTACCGGTATAAATTTAACCAATTATAGGCTGCCCAGGTGTTTTTTTAGCTACAGCGCCTAAAGTGAGCGAAATAAGGTGTGCTTCTTGGCCTTAAGCAGTTAATCCTGAGGCGTGCATAGGACTTTAGGTCATTAAACCAATGGGGGTAGTCATAAGACTGGCTGGCCTTCATCAGGCGGTCTTATGACAGGGCATTGCACTCATAAACGCGCTAAGACAACAAAGCTATAGTCATAAGGATTGGAGCCCGCAGCCTTAAATAATTCCCGCGCTTCTTCACCCCATTGGGTTTTATCGTAGTCTGGAAAACAGGTATCTCCGTCTACATTTGCATGCACTTCGGTTAAATACAAACGCTCGGCTTTTGGCAGCATTATCTTATAGATTTCAGCGCCTCCGATCACCACAGCTTCATCACTGGCATTCGCAAAGGCAAGATTTCCTGCAAGCTGTAAAGCCTCTCCTACCTCATGGACTACGAAGCAATTTTGAAAATTGTCGGCATTATAATGCCTGTCCCGGGTGATGATAATGTGGGGTCGGCCCGGCAAAGGCTTACCCAATGATTCAAATGTCTTGCGGCCCATAAGCAATGGTTTACCCATGGTAACGGATTTAAAATATTGCAGATCCCCGGGCAAATGCCAGGGCAGTTTATTATCAATCCCGATAACACCGTTTTCGGCTACCGCCGCAATCATGGATATTTTCATCATTAATCATGCAAGTTATACCGCGACAGGCGCAGCAATATGAGGATGGGGGGTATAGTCCATCAATTCAAAATCTTCAAATTTAAAATCGAAAATAGACTTAACCTCAGGGTTAATGTTCATTTGCGGCAAAGCATGGGGCTTGCGGCGCAACTGTTCATTGACCTGTTCCAGATGATTTGAATACAAATGCGCATCACCGAAGGTGTGGATAAATTCACCAGGTTCCAGCCCTGTCACCTGCGCAATCATCAAAGTCAAAAGTGCATAGGAGGCAATATTAAATGGCACACCCAAAAATATATCGGCACTTCTTTGGTAGAGTTGGCAGGACAGTTTACCCTTGGCAACATAGAACTGAAACAATGTATGGCACGGCGGCAAGGCCATGCTGTCAACATTGGCAACATTCCAGGCGCTGACTATTAAGCGCCGGGAGTCAGGGTTGGTTTTTATCTGCTCTATGAGCTGGCTAATCTGGTCAATGTGCCGGCCCTCAGAAGTCGGCCACGATCGCCACTGATAACCATACACCGGACCCAAGTCACCGTTTTCATCAGCCCATGCATCCCAGATTTTAACGCCGTTTTCAGTTAAATATTTAATATTGGTATCACCACTTAAAAACCATAACAACTCATGAATGATGGATTTCAAATGTAGTTTTTTTGTGGTAACCACGGGAAAACCTTCAGCCAGATCAAAACGCATTTGATAACCGAAGACACTCCTGGTACCGGTACCGGTACGATCTTCTTTTACAACACCATTGTCACGCACATGGCGCATAAGATCTAAATATTGCTTCATTCACAACACCAAGTTAAATTAAAGAAGCTTTGCCGAAAAACCAAACTGCTCTTTATGCCTTAGCAGACATGTCATCACTTTTATAGGCAAGTACTAAAATAATCATGCCCAATATAATCATGGGAGAGGAAAGCAACTGTCCCATGGTTAGCCAGTCAAAGGCAATATAATTTAAATGCGCATCGGGCTGACGGAAAAACTCCACAAAAAATCTAAATCCGCCATAGCCGAACAGCGCCAATCCGGTAGCTGCCATTCTGGGTCTCTGCTTGTGTGTAAACCAGTAAACAATAACAAATAAAGCCACTCCCTCAAGGGCAAACTGATAAAGCTGGGATGGGTGACGAGGCAAAGAATCGACAAAAGGAAAAACCATAGCCCAGGGCAGGTCAGCTGGCGCCTGCCTGCCCCATAGTTCGCCGCCGATAAAATTACCCAAGCGACCCGCAGCAAACCCCAGCGGCACCATCGGCGCTAAAAAGTCGGTAATTTCAAAAAAACTTTTGCCGGTTTTTTTAGCGAACAGGGCCATCATTAATAACACACCAATCAAGCCGCCGTGAAATGCCATTCCCCCGGTCCAGATCTTGAATAACCAAACCGGGTCTTGCAGAAACTTATCAAAATGGTAAAAAACCACATACCCGACTCGCCCACCCACAATAACGCCAATGGCACCATAGAAAATAAGGTCTGAAATATCTTCCTCGCTCCAGTTGTGCCAAGGCTTTTTAGCCCTGAAATGGGCCACCGCCCAGGCCAAGGCAAAGCCTACCAGGTACATTAGCCCGTACCAATGTACTTTTAATGGCCCAAGGGAAATGGCGACAGGGTTAATATCAGGATAAATCAGCATAAATACTCTGGCGGGCAGGGGCGCGCTTAATAAAGTGATGCTATTACAGAGGCTCCCTAAAACAGGAATCGTATTCCGACCACAAACAATACCAGAGCAAAAATTTTTCGCAAGGTGTCTGCAGGAATTTTATGGGCCAGACTGGCACCAACCTGGGCAAAGATAACGCTGGCAAGGGTAATCCCCAGAAATGCCGGCCAATAAATATAGCCGGTAGCCAAGGGTGGCAACTCGGCCTCGCCCAAGCCCATGATCAG
Organism: Pseudomonadales bacterium; assembly: GCA_040235475.1. Taxonomy (GTDB): domain Bacteria; phylum Pseudomonadota; class Gammaproteobacteria; order Pseudomonadales; family UBA3067; genus JBECKY01. Next base: position 48,641 of record JBECKY010000040.1, on the reverse strand, counting down.
AAAGCCGGCAGCACCCGCCAGAGCTATCGGCAAGCCACAGGCTGCTGATGTGCCGACAGCCTGCCTTATCGGCACATTAAAAAACACCAGCAAGGGAACAGTGAGAGAGCCGCCCCCAATGCCAAAAACCGAGGACACACCTCCCACCACAGAGCCCGATATAATCATGGCTTGAGAGCTGGGCAAATCACGACTGGAAGCGGGCTTTAAACCCAAGCCCATTTGTATGGACACCAAAATGGCAAAGCAGCCAATGAGAATCTGTAACACTCTTCCCTGTAAGAGATCAGCCACAAATGCCCCTGCCATGGCGCCCACAACGATGCCAATGCCCAGTGTTGCAAACAGGTTCCAGCAAACGGCCTGATGACGGCTATGAGTCCTGATGGAGCTAATGGAAGTAAATACAATAGTAGCCAGAGAGGTGCCAATCGCCATGTGCGTTAACACATCTGGAGAGATTCCCTGTTTGCTGAACATATAAATAAGCGATGGCACAATCACCAGGCCACCACCCACACCCAATAATCCGGCCATGGTGCCGGCTATACTACCCAGCAAAAGATATGGAATTAAACTCATGTTATGATCTCAAAGGTACTGTTTCTATTATCACCTAAACCAATGAGTTTGGTAAGCTATGCAGTGCTGAAGCTTGATCGACTTGTGATTTTTACCTTTTTATCAGCTGCCTGATCATTCAGTTTTGATAATTTAGAAAGCATTACCAGGTGCATGGATGCAACAGGTGGTAAGGCGACAATATCACCCTGAATGCATTTGCAACAAAGGTTCCATGCCATGTGCCTCATTCTATTTGCATACCAAGTCCACGCTTCCTACCCCTTAATTGTAGCCGCCAACCGTGATGAGAACTTTTCACGACCGACCCGAATGGCGCAATTCTGGCCGGAACACCCTTCAATTTTAGCTGGCAAGGATTTACAAGCGGGGGGATTATGGCTGGGTATCACCCGAAGCGGGCGTTTTGCGGCCCTTACCAATTACCGGGATCCCGCTGCGAAACCCGGCAACATCTCCCGAGGCCTGATCGGCAAAGAATTTCTGCTTGGTGAGCAATCGCCTGATAGATTTCTCCACACGCTGACCAAAAACTCGGACGATTACAGCGGGTTCAATCTTCTTATCGGCGATAACAATGGGCTTTTCTATTATTCAAATCGTGATGGTTCAAATGCCAGCAAGCGTCAGAGCAGGCTTGAGCCAGGCGTTTATGGACTTAGTAATCACCTGATCAACACCCCCTGGCCCAAGATCACCAGGGGGAAACAGCTGCTACAAAAATACCTTGAAAACTCAAGTAAAGACCTCGATACCGATGCTTTAATAGCGCTGTTGCAGGATAAAACCGTGCCCCCGGATGATGCACTGCCTGACACGGGCATTGGTCTTGATTATGAACGCATATTATCCCCGCTGTTTATTCAAGCGCCTTTTTACGGCACACGGAGCAGTTCTGCCCTGACGCTATCTGCGCAGGGTAAGGTAAGGTTTCATGAACAATGCTATGGGGAAAAAGGCGTGAAAGCAGATCACTCAGTTATGGAGTTTCAGCTCGAAGCGCAGTAATGCAACCTTTCTCTGGTTCATTTATCATTTTATTTACCCGGTCGCACCAAACCGCCAAGCCCTGCCAATTCCATTTCCAAATCCAGGTAGCTGCGCACCACTTCCGGGTTATCCATTTTCATCGCTTCGAGCAACCACTCTTTGACAGTTTTAATATCCACTTGCCGTATGGCTGCCTTCACTTTCAGCAAGCTGGCGGCACTCATGCTTAAACTGTCAAAGCCCATTGCCATCAGCAATAAAGCCGAGGCTGGCTCACCAGCCATTTCACCACAAATACTCACCGACTTATTTTCCTGATGGCAAACATCCACAATATATTTCAGCGCGTGCAGCACGGAAGGGTGTAAGGAGTGATATAAATATGCGACTCTGGCATTGTTTCGATCCACAGCCAGCAGGTATTGCGTTAAATCGTTACTGCCGACCGAAATAAAATCCACCCGCTCGGCAATATTTTTAGTCAAATGCACGGCTGCCGGGATTTCTATCATCACCCCCACTGGAGGCATCTTGACCTTAAAGCCTTCTTCAACCAGCTCGTGGTAGGCTCGATGAATTAGGTAACAAGCTTCTTCGACCTCCAGCACCGATGAAATCATGGGCATTAGTATGCGCAAATTATCCAGTCCAACACTGGCTTTAATCATGGCACGAATCTGTACCAGGAAAATTTCCGGGTGATCCAGTGTAATACGGATACCACGCCAGCCCAGAAACGGGTTCTCTTCAACAATGGGAAAATATGGCAAGGCTTTGTCGCCACCAATATCCAGTGTGCGCATGGTAACCGGACGAGGCGCAAACGCTTGCAACTGCTCACGGTAGATAGCTTCCTGTTCATTTTCACTGGGAAAACGATCCCTGACCATAAAAGGAATTTCAGTTCTGTAAAGGCCAACACCTTCTGCTCCCTGATTAAGGGAACGTGCAACATCAGCTAATAAGCCGGTATTAACCCAGAGCGCAATGTTGTGCCCATCTTTAGTAACGGCTGGCAAATCACGGTAAGCCTCCAAGCCGGCCACGAGTTGCTTTTCTTCTTCAAGAATCTCGCCATAATATTTTAATAGCTCTTCAGAAGGATGGGTAAAAATAATGCCACGATAGCCGTCGACAATAAGCAGATTGCCTTCCACTTGATGGATAGGCAGCTCTTGCGCACCCACCACTGTCGGAATACCCAAAGCCCGGGCAACAATCGTCATGTGTGAATTTCTTGAACCACGTAAGGAAACAATTCCGGCGAGCTTCTCCCGCGGCGCTTCCATAACCATGGAGGTAGTAACGTCTTCACCGATCAAAATCGTGTCGTCAGGATAATCAAGCCGTACCGGCCCAACCTGTTGTAACTTTGCCAGAATACGCATTCCCAGATCCTTAACATCAGCAGATCTTTCGCGTAAATACGGATCTTCCATCAACTCGAAATTTCTTACGTAGTGCTGTACTACTATACGCAATGCTCCCTGAGCCCAATGCCCTTCCCTGATTTTTTTTACAATCTCTCCGCCCAGTGAGTTTTTGTCGAGCACCCGCAAATAAACATCAAAGAGATCCCTTTCCTCCATACGCAGAGAGTCTTCCAGGCGCACCTGCAGGTTTTTAATATCCTGACGCACGGCCTCCAATGCAACTCGAAAAATTCTGACCTCTTTTGCAATGCTGTCGGGTTTGCGATCAGGCACCGCATCAAGATCCGCAGGGGGGAAAATCACCGCCGCATGGCCTATCGCTATGCCCGTGGAGCCTTTAACCCCTTCAATCCGATTGCCACCCTTTTCCCGGTTGGCAAACTCGGCAAATTCTCCACTCGCTTTCGCATGCGCTATGACACCCGCCAACTGCGCCGACACCGTGACCAGAAAAGATTCTTCTCCTTCGTCAAACTGGCGATCTTCAACATGCTGAACCACCAGCACGCCAAGAACTTTAGCCTGATGGATAATGGGCACCCCCAGAAAGGCGTTGTATTTTTCTTCACCTGTTTCTTTAAGGTAGATGAACTTGGGGTGAGAGGCGGCATTTTGAATATTTACCGGCTCTTCACGCAAACCAACCTGGCCGACCAAACCTTCAGACACGCCCAAGCTGACCTTGCCCACTGACTCAGGGTTCAGGCCCTCAGTCGCCATCAGCGTGTAACGTTTACGGTTGAAGTCCAGCAAATAAACTGAACAGACATCGGTATTAATGGCATTCCGCACCAGGTGCACAATAAGCCGTAGAGCTTCTTCCAAATCAAGAGCGCTGTTTACTTCTTGTACAATTCGACGCAAAGTCGATAGCATGAATGCACCTTACAATCTATAAAATTTATCGGCTTGGTTTTTAAACCAATTTGCCCAAATGGGCCTGCAAATGAGGAGACAACTCCTTAAGCGCTTGACGGTATACATCTTTTTTAAAATCAATAACATTTGACAGTGGATACCAATAACTAACCCAGCGCCAATGGTCAAACTCCACCGCTACATCACCACTAGCAAGATTAATATTCGACTCTTCAGCCAACAAGCGCAATAAATACCATTTTTGTTTTTGGCCAATGCATCCTGGATTATTACGAGTACGCAGGTATTTTTTGGGCAGGGTATATTTCAGCCAGGCTTGTGTACTGGCAATCACCTCCACATCTTTTTCCACCAAGCCTATCTCTTCCTGCAGCTCCCTATACAAAGCCTGCTCTGAGGATTCCCCCTGATCAACACCTCCTTGCGGAAATTGCCACGAAGCCTGGCCAACCCGCTTGGCCCAAAGCAGACGCCCCTCATTATTTGCTAAAATAATCCCAACATTGGATCTGAATCCATCCTTATCAATCACGCACTGTCTCCAAATCTAATACAATTCATCTTGGTAACCTCTAAGGTTAAGTTCATGATCCGGTACAAGCCGGGTAAGGCCTTACTTAGTCAGTCCTGAAGTATGAATAGCTTTTTTCCACCCATTCAGTTTGTTGAGCACTTTTCAGTGCCGGGTACTTAAAATACCTTGCAAGGCCCACTTCAGCAATCCCGATTTGTGAAAAACTACTGTACTATCATGAAAATAGGACAAGTTTATCGGCTATTATACTTATCCTATCCATGGCATATGCTTAAAATTCAACCATAAACTGATACCGAAGCAAAACTACAGCCCTAAGGCTAAGCCAGAAGAGAATATAACAGATGAATTTGGCGATTTTCGATTTAGACAATACCCTGCTGGGCGGCGACAGCGATCATGCCTGGGGGAATTTTTTAATTGAGCAAGGTTTAGTGGAGCAGGCGCAATATAGAAAAGCCAATGACCAGTTCTATCAGGACTACCTGGCTGGCAAGCTGGATATTATTGCCTATCAAACCTTCTGCCTGAGTGTGATCAAACATCGCCCACTTGAACAGATTTTGGCCTGGCGCGAGGATTTTATAGCCAGCAAAATTATCCCGCTACTACTGCCTAAGGCCATGCAGCTCATTGAGAAACACAAAATCGCCAGAGAACAGCTTATTATCATCACCGCAACCAATCGTTTTATTACCGAACCCATTGCCAGACTGATGGGTATTGACACCCTTATTGCCACTGAACCGGAATTTGATGGGCTACAATATACGGGTAAAATCGTCGGTACGCCTTGCTACCAGGAAGGGAAAATCACCCGGCTTAAAGAATGGGCAAATCAAAATAATGCCAGCCTGGAGGGCAGTTTTTTCTACAGCGATTCACACAATGACATTCCTCTGCTTGAAACCGTCGACAACCCTGTTGCCGTAGACCCGGATAGCACCTTGAAAATGCATGCTGAGTCAAAAAACTGGCCGATTATTTCCTTGCGAAATTAATTTGTTGCAGCGACTATGCTATTCATTAGCCGAATAACTTTCTACACAGGCTAACCAGGATGAAAATTTGCTTAAAATAAATCGGGAAGCTCTGATCAAGCCATGAACTCACATTTTGCGCTCAGAATATCCATTTCTTCGCCGCCTAAAGTGCCTACGTCCAGTACAAATAGGACAAGTTTTCGCAATAGTCTGCTATTTCGTGCAATTTGTGCCTTACGCCTGAACATTCTGAATCACAAGCTGCTGCGTCAAAACCTGCTCAAAGGCTTCCTGGCTATTGCTATTTTATTAAGCCCTCTTGGTTGCAGTAAACAAGAAAGCCTTCCCACCCCTGTCTCAAGTTCCGCACCTGCGCTTTCCCTTGATGCATCGGCTTTAGAAGCCTTCACCCATCACCACCTGGAGACAGTACAAAAAAAATTAGACAGTTCTACCCTGGCAGCTTTACTTTTCAACGATTCAATTAAACACTTTTTAGCCGCACCTAATGCCGCCAACCTTGAGGCTGCCCAGCAAAAATGGCAAGAAAACTATGCTTTATTTAACGACACAAGTCCTTTCGTTATTTTAACTGATAACGCTGAACAACATTCTTATATCGACAGCTGGCCCATATTACCAGGTTACATTGATGCCATCTCAGGCTTTCCTAATAGCGGCATTGTTAATGACGTAACTTTAGAACTCAATGAAGAAACTCTTCGTCAGCAGCATGGTCTGACCTTTTCAGGTGAAGTCAGCACCGGGTTCCACGCTATAGAATTTATGCTCTGGGGGGAAACGCCAACTGCCGATAACAGCGAAAGCCCTAAGGAAGCCGGGGAAGAAAATCAAACCCGGTCGCTAAAACGCTTCACCCCGGTAAAACATTGGGCACAAACGGAGCTGGATGTCAGCCAACACAGCAACAATCGTCGTAGAAAATATTTAGCCTTAGCAAGCAGGCTATTGCTTAAAGATATTGAAGAATCAAACGCCAAGGCGAAAGCCGCCTGGCAAACAAATCCACAAGCCGCTCAGATTTTACATGCGCTATACCAACAAGCTGGCAAGCTCCGTAGTCACTTAAGTCACTCTAATGACAACGCAAGTAACAACTCTCACCAGGCCATTACATTTAGTGGCGCTGTGCATAATGATTTATTCAAGCACACCCGTCTTATTCTCGACTTGTTAAAACCTTTAACACTGCAAAAACAGGCCCTGCCTGAAGCCCTCAACAACAGCTTGACCAGCGCTATTGCTGACATTGAAAGCACACTGAAAGAACTTGATACCTTACCTGACGACCCTGGCTTGTGGGATCGGCTGGACTTTAATTTAAGCCAACTGGAGTCATTCTTGTTTACTACGGGCAATGCCTTTAAAGCTTCTTTAAGTAAAAAAACAGATTCATTCAATGATGACAATCCATCTACTAAGCAACCCTAAACTTAAAGCGCTCCAAATAAGCCCTTATAAAAAAACAGACTTTCACAACCATGGCCCATAAGCACCCACATGCAGCAAGCAAAAATATAAAAGTAGCTTTTTTCCTGAACTTTGCTTTCACACTGGTAGAGATTGTGGGCGGCATTCTAACCAACAGCACCGCCATTCTAGCCGATGCCATTCACGACCTGGGCGACACGATCGCCCTGGGGCAGGCCTGGTATTTTGAAAGCTTAACCACGCAAAAAGGCTCCAGAAAATACAGCTACGGTTACAAACGTTTTGCTTTACTTGGTGCCTTAATCAGCACAGTGATATTACTGGGCAGCTCACTCTATGTATTATTGGAAGCCATACCCCGCCTTATCGAACCGCAGCACTCCAATGCCCAAGGCATGGCTTTATTGGCTGTTGTGGGCATTATTGTAAACGGCTATGCGATGTTCAAACTTGGCAACAACGATAACCATGCAAGCGCAAACGTTAGAGTAGTTGCCTTGCATTTATTAGAGGATGTGCTGGGCTGGCTGGCGGTGCTTATTGTGGCCATTGTCCTTCTTTTTAAAGATGTGCACATTCTGGATCCCGTTCTTGCCATTTTAATAACGCTTTATATTTTGAGCGGTGTTGTAAAAAACATAAAACAAATATTACCGGTATTTCTCCAGGCAACGCCGGATAATATAAACCTGAAGGCGTTACAATCAGATCTGGAATCTATTCAACATGTTGCTGCTGCACACCATATCCATGCCTGGTCTATGGACGGGCAACACCACGTACTTACTGCCCACCTGGAGATTGATACGGTACTGGACAACAGCCAACTACTCATTATTAAAAATAAGGCTAAGGTGATTATTGAACGATATGATTTTTTTCACTCAACCGTTGAGCTGGAATACCCTGATGAGGTGTGCAGAATTGCGGATAATGGCGATTGCCATTAATCCCCTTAGCGGGAAAGGCAAAGGGATATAAATTGCCGTTGAACCGTGTTCTCAGCATGCCGAGTCTTTGAATAACTCATCCTTGAATTATTCAGAGCTCGATAACTGAAAATACGTTTTCCAGTGGTTTCAAATGTTACCCGTCGAATTTTATCACCACATCAATTCGACGGTTTTTTGCACGACCTTCCCGGGCCTCATTGTTGGCAATGGGGCGGGCTTCCCCGTAACCTACAGCGGTAATTCTTGCGGGGTTAAGATTCATATTGGCCAATAAATACTGCACAACGGCTTCAGCACGTTTTTCTGAAAGGTTCAGGTTGTTAATATCACTACCGTACGAATCGGTATGGCCTTCAATAACCATGCTGCCACTGGGCGACATGCTGATAGCCTTTTTAACCTTGCTTAACAAACCAAAATGATCTGGCTTAATTTCAGATTTTCCGCTGTCAAAATTAAGGCCGACCATGCGGATAATCAGGTTTTGGCCCTGACGAAAGATTTGGGCTTCATCGCGATTAAACAGGCTTTCAATATTTGCCAGGTGCTCGCGAATTTTTGCTTCGGCCTGCAACCTGTCTGACTTCACACCCAGCTGCTTCTCGAGCTTGGCTACCTCAGCATCCATCTCTTCCATTAAGATCACGCATTGATCTAGCTCGCTGGATTTTTTTTGCAGCCCTTCTATAGATTTAAGAATATTTTTTTCTGTCTCTTTATAACCCTTGTGCAATGACGCCACCAAATCCATTTCACCCGCAATGGTCGATAATGGTTTTTCATAGCTTCTGACAATATCTTCAACAGAACGTTGCTTCTCTTTGACACTGATAGCAAGCTCACTGATGGTAATGGCGTGCTGACCTTCGTTGCGCGCCCGTCGCGCCAAGTCTCGCGGCAAATCTGTATCGTAACGATTTTCTGTGAGTTCTTTTTCAGCCTGAATCAACAGCTTTTCAGCATTACTCAGCGTTTTCGGCGCATAACGGTCAGCCCGAATTTTTTTAGCCTGTGCTATCAAGTTACGTGCGCCACTTAAATAATTCTCTTTAACAGCGACTAACTCCGCTTCTGAGTACAGCGGCTCGGTTCTGTCCGCAACTTTCTTTGCGCTTTTCACATCACCACCTTCAAGTCTCAACGCAGCATCCCTAAACCCTTTCTCTGCTCTTGACCAGAGCTCCGGCGCATACTGAGCGGCATTGGCTGACTCGGCATTGGATCTAGCCCGAGAGATTGTGCTAAATGTGACCGCAGCAATCCGGCTTGCATCCATTGCCTTGCGCAAATAGCTCTCAGATTGAACGATATGCTCCTTAATATCATCAAGACCACGGTTTTGGGAGAAGCGCTTTTCAGCACTATGGTAATACTTTAACGCTTTTTCATAATTTTCCGGCGCCAATACATCAACTTTAGCTTCCCGGGCAGCGGCAAAGCTTGCATCAAGCCTGGAAAAAAGCTGCTTGCGTATCGAGGCATCATCTGCTGCGGACACAAGTGCAGACAGCATGGATAAACTGATGCTGACAAAGAATATAAAGGTATTTAGTTGCTTCATGGTTCTAGTCCCTGGTTAACATTACGAGATCCTTACACGGGGCAAACGAAAACAATGTATAAAAGTCTCATTATTTTTTAACAATAATACCTGCTCTGTTTTCCTGAGCGATTTTTATCGCACAAAATATTATTGTTAGTTAAGAATCAGGCGCATTTCGATAGTGAATAACTATCGCTACAATACAGTACCCAACGGTTATAAGTTAATCTACATTGGCATAAAGGCATCTGCAAGCTTATGAATCATCAAAAGCGGACGCCGTCTCATTTTGTGTTCCTGGGCTTTAAAATGCTCTAATACAGGTGCATTCCGAACCTCAAAAAAAACAAATGCCACCCATAAAGCAAGAAACGGCTCGATTTTTTTCAGCCTCAAATGCTAAATTTAACTTTTTAAACGCCATGAGAACTATAAATTAAACACGCCATGTCTGATTACAGCCGCATAGCACAGGCAATAGAATACATTACTGATCATGTTGATCAGCAGCCTTCGCTGGCTGAAATAGCAGCTCATGTGCATTTGAGCCCGTTTCATTTCCAAAGGCTTTTTAATCGCTGGGCCGGGGTTACACCAAAACGTTTTTTGCAGATTCTCACCCTGAAACATGCAAAAGAGTTGCTGCAAAACTCAGAACCTTTGTTAGCCGTATCCGACAAACTGGGTTTAAGCAGCAGCTCGCGTCTGTACGATCACTTTATCAAACTGGAGGCGATCACACCGGGCCAATTTAAGTCCCAGGGCGATGGCTTAACTATTGAATACGGTCTTCATGACACGCCTTTCGGCAAAGCATTTATTGCCGTCACCGGCAGAGGTATTTGCCGTTTTGCATTTTCAGGGGATACGAACCATGCCGAAGAGCTGAGGGCATTAGCCAAACAATGGCCCGCGGCCACCATTAAACAACACCAGCAGCATACCAAAACCATTGTAAGGGCTATGTTTGTTCCACAAAAAGCTTTAGATCGACCTCTGTCTCTACTGGTGAGCGGCACCAATTTCCAGGTCAGTGTATGGAAAGCGTTATTGCAAATCCCGCCCAATCGTCTCGCCAGCTATTCAGATATTGCCCATGCGATTAGCAATCCAAAATCTGTCCGGGCCGTTGGCCAGGCTGTCGGCGCCAACCCCATTGCTTTTTTGATCCCTTGCCACAGGGTTATTCAGCAAAGTGGCCATATTGGTGGTTATCATTGGGGGACAACCCGAAAACATGCTATACATGCCTGGGAAGCGGCAAGGTACTAAAGAATATGACTGCACTAAAAACTCTGCCAAAAAGTGTTATTGTTTTGGGTTTTGTCAGCCTGTTTATGGATATCTCGTCGGAAATGATTCATGGCCTGTTACCGGTTTTTTTGGTCTCTGTGCTTGCTGCCAGCGCAACCACGATTGGTTTTATTGAAGGCGTCGGTGAAGGTCTCAGCTTAATAACCAAGTTATTTTCCGGAACCTTGAGCGACTGGTTTGGCAAGCGCAAAATTTTTATTGTTTCAGGTTATCTGCTGGCAACACTGAGTAAACCCTTGTTTGCCATCGCCTCCGGTATTGGACTGGTGTTCGCCGCAAGATCACTTGACCGCGTTGGCAAAGGTTTGCGAGGTGCTCCACGGGATGCGCTGATTGCAGATCTGGTGCGGTCTGAGCAAAGGGGTTCAGCTTACGGACTGCGGCAATCCATGGATTCCTTTGGCGCTGTCATTGGGCCGCTCCTTGCTGTTGCACTCATGAGTTTAACCGGTGATAACTATCGAGCATTATTTTGGATTGCGACTATTCCCGGTTTCATTGCCGTTGCCCTGGTACTCTTTTTTGTAGATGAGCCTGCCGCACGGTTTGCAAAACCGGTCGAGCTGTCGCTGCAACGCGGTGAACTGCTGCAACTAGGGAAACTCTACTGGATGATTCTGGGTATTGGGCTTATCTTCACCCTGGCCCGGTTCAGTGAGGCATTTTTACTTTTACGTGCAAGCAATCTCGGCTTAGCGCCTGCTTATGTGCCTTTTATTTTGGTACTCATGAGTCTGGCCTATGCATTAGGTGCTTATCCGGCCGGCCGTCTTACTGATTATTTGCCTAAGCATCAGCCTGATAATATCGGCAAATCAGCGCTGTTAATAGCGGGCTTACTGGTTTTGATCATCGCCGATCTGGTCTTGGCCTTGGCCAACAGCATATTCATGGTGGCGATAGGTGCCTTGCTCTGGGGCTTACACTTGGCTTTAACACAGGGTTTGTTTGCAACCCTGCTGGCCGATGCATGCAAACCCTCCCTGCGTGGCACAGCCTTTGGTCTCTACGGTTTAGCAAGCGGTATTGCTGTCATTATTGCCAGCGTGTTTGCTGGTTGGCTGTGGGATCAATTCGGCGCAGCTATTACTTTTTATTCGGGTGCAGTTTTCGCAAGCGCAGCGCTGGCAGGCATTGTTATTTTGCATCAGCAGCAAAAAATTAATTTTAAGGTTTAAGTTATTTTTCACAACCTTGTTCACAAGGTTCTTTTGCTCTCTACTAAACCTTTTGATATATTTCCGAGCCCTGCTCTTGAAATTCTTCGGCCTTTTGCTCCATCGCGTCCTGTACATTTAGCGGGATGCGCTTATTCTCAAGGTCATTGGCATACTCCCTGACTTCCTGGGTGATTTTCATCGAACAAAACTTTGGTCCGCACATAGAACAGAAATGTGCCACCTTATGCGCTTCTTTTGGCAGGGTTTCATCGTGGTAGGCGCGGGCAGTGTCTGGATCCAGTGCCAGGTTGAATTGATCTTCCCAACGAAATTCAAAACGCGCTTTCGACATGGCATTATCGCGAATTTGTGCGCCAGGATGGCCTTTGGCCAAATCAGCGGCATGAGCGGCAATTTTGTAAGTAATCAAACCCTGTTTTACATCGTCTTTATTGGGTAAACCCAAATGTTCTTTCGGGGTGACATAACACAGCATGGCAGTACCGTACCAAGCAATCATGGCAGCACCAATGCCTGAGGTAAAATGATCGTAACCTGGGGCAATGTCTGTGGTCAGCGGGCCCAAGGTATAAAAAGGTGCTTCGTCGCAATGCTTAAGCTGCTTGTCCATATTTTCCTTGATTAAATGCATGGGCACATGACCAGGACCTTCCACCATGGTTTGCACATCATGCTTCCAGGCAATTTTGGTTAATTCTCCCAGTGTTTCCAGTTCGCTGAACTGGGCCTCGTCGTTGGCATCGGCCACTGAACCCGGGCGCAAACCATCGCCCAGCGAAAAGGTCACATCGTAGGCTTTCATGATCTGACATATGTCTTCAAAGTGGGTGTAAAGAAAATTCTCTTTATGATGCGCTAAACACCACTTCGCCATGATCGAGCCACCACGGGAAACAATGCCGGTTAAACGTTTAGCGGTCATCGGCACATAACGAAGCAGTACGCCGGCGTGAATAGTAAAATAATCCACGCCCTGTTCGGCCTGTTCGATCAAAGTGTCACGGAAAATGTCCCAGCTTAAGTCTTCAGCCACGCCGTTAACTTTTTCCAGCGCCTGATAAATAGGTACCGTACCGATGGGCACCGGGGAATTACGCACAATCCATTCACGGGTTTCGTGAATATTTTTACCGGTGGACAAATCCATCACATTGTCTGCCCCCCAGCGTATCGCCCAGGTCATTTTTTCCACTTCTTCTTCAATGGACGACGTTAAGGCTGAGTTGCCAATGTTGGCATTGACCTTCACTAAAAAATTTCGTCCAATTATTTGTGGTTCCAGTTCTGGATGATTGATATTGGCAGGGATCACCGCACGCCCGCGCGCCACTTCATCACGGACAAATTCGGGGGTGATTTCTTCAGGAATGGTTGCACCGAAATTTTCGCCGGGATGATAGTTTAATTCCCCACGAGCACGGACTTCCTGCAGGCGCATGTTTTCACGAATGGCTATAAACTCCATTTCCTCGGTGATAATGCCTTTTCGTGCATAGTGCATCTGGCTGACATTGCCACCACTTTTGGCTTTGCGAGGCAAACGAGTATGGGAAAAACGCAAGCTATCTAGGCTGGAATCAACCAGGCGCTGGTTAGCATAGTCGGAACTGAACTCAAGCAGGGTCTCACTGTCATTTCTGCCTTCTATCCAATCGGCTCGCAAGGGAGACAGCCCTTGACGTATATCAATTGAGCAATTCGGATCGGTATAGGGGCCAGAGGTATCATAAACCGTTATCGGGTGATTTTTTTCACCCCCCAGTCCTGTGGGGGTATCCGATAACTGAATTTCACGCATCGGCACCTGAATATTTTCCCGGAAACCCTGGACATAGATTTTTTTTGAATTTGGCAAGGGCTCTACCGCTGCCTTATCAACCTGGGCTGTATCACTTAAAAATTGCTCTGGATTTTCACTCATGCCCACTACCTCTGATCTGACACTAAAACTGGAAACTGGCGCTATCAAACAGGCACTATAGGCGCTGATGTCTGTTATCGCAAGCCGGGCATGGCCAAATATCGTACTACGGCTTTGCATGGGGTGCGCTGACACTGGCTACAGAGTGTCATGACGGCAATTGCAATTTAGCCGGCAATTCGGCCTTAACTTAACTGCTCGCTTTAGGGCATTACACCGCTTGCACCTCATAGGTACTGCGAAATCAAAGCAAGCTGCCGGGCACTGGCACCACGATTTTCGGCTAAAAACCGGCTGGCATTATCAATTTGCTGTTGCGGACGCCGCACAAGCCATTCGCGCCAAACATCGGCCAAGTCCGCCGCATTCTCCACCTGACGCAAGCCATCCACTGCAAAAAGGCTGTCGCAAATGGTTTGGAAATTAAAGACATGTGGCCCCGTTACCGTGGGCAAACCCAATGCAATCGGCTCAAGTACATTATGCCCACCGGTTTTAACCAGGCTGCCGCCGACAAATACCGCATCCCCAGCCGCCATTAGCAATACCAGCTCCCCCATGGTATCACCCAGCAATACCTGGGTGTCGCTATTAACGATATTGTTAGTACTGCGCCGAGCGTATTGAAAGCACCGCTGCTCCAGTAATGCGGCCACCTGATCAAAACGTTCCGGGTGGCGGGGAACCAGGATCAAAAAAGCATTGGCGAACTCAGCTTTAAAACGTGTGAAAGCATCCAGCACCCATTCATCTTCACCCGCATGGGTGCTGGCAGCCACCACACAGGGTCGACCTTGCCATTGTGCCTTCAAACTTTGTGCCGACTGCAACAGCTGATCGTCAACGTTCATATCAAATTTGACACTGCCCGTTATTGTCACCCGCTCAGCAGGCAGGCCCAAGCGCTTAAAGCGCTCGGCATCAGCCTGAGCCTGAACCGCTAGATGGTCAATTTCCTTGAGCATACAGCGCACCAGCGAACCACCACGGGCATAACCTTTCATCGACTTTTCTGACAAGCGCGCATTGGCAACAATCACCGGAACCTGGCGTTTGTGGGCATAATGAATCATATTCGGCCACAACTCAGTTTCCATAATAACCAACACACGAGGATCTACTTGCCGATAAAATCTGCTCAACGCCCCTGGCAAATCATAGGGTACGTAAACATGATTAACCTGATCACCCAAGATAGCCTTGACACGATCCGAGCCAGTCGGTGTCATGGTGGTAAGCATTATCGGCAGATGGGGAAAACGCTGCCTAAGTTGCTTAATGATGGGTACTGCGGCCAATACCTCCCCCACAGATACCGCGTGTATCCAGATGCTTTGATCCAAACGCGGCCTTGCCCGTAGCGCAAGCCGCTCACCCCAGCGCTCCCGATATGCAGGCGCTTTGCGGCCACGCAAATAAAGTCGCAGAAAAATAAGCGGTAATAGCAGGTAAAAAATAAATGAATAAAAAAATCTGGACACGTACAAACCCATTGGTGAGTTCAGCCGATAACAGCAAAGGCAAACATATTACACCAAATGACCAGGCACCAATAACAAATAAGCCAAATGGACAGTCCGGGGTTAGGAATGTCAGTGTTTTTGGCCTTATAATGCTTACCCTGTATTGGGATAAACCGTAGATGACAGACTTTAAAGCAGACATAGTAATTTTTGGCGGCGGCATAGCAGGGCTTTGGGCCTTAAATCGGCTTCGGCAATTAAACTATCAGGCGATTTTACTCGAAACCGATGCCCTGGGGAGCGGGCAAACCTTGCTTTCTCAAGGCATGATTCACGGCGGCATGAAATATGCGTTAAGCGGCACCTTGAGTAAGGCCGCCAACGCCATCGCCCGCATGCCCAAAGTTTGGGAAGATTGCCTGCAAGGCAAGGGTGATATCGACCTTAGCGCTGTTAAGGTTTTATCCCGCGATTATTTGATGTGGTCCAGCGGTCAACTGGGATCACGAATGGCCACTTTTTTTGCCAGCAAACTGGTGCGCGGCAGGATTGAAGCTGTAAAAAAATCCGCTTTACCCACTGCCTTTCAAAACGAAAATTTTAAAGGCCAGGCATATCGATTAAACGACATAGTCCTCGATGTCGAAAGCCTGGTTAGAACCCTCAGCGAACCTTATCAGGACTGGATCTATCAGCTCGATGATTACAGCTTCAATGTCAGCAGCGGTGAAATAGCAACTGTCAAACTCGGCGAACACACTTTATCTGCACAATGCTATTTGTTTGCCGCAGGACAAGGCAATCAAACGTTACTGGAACAGGCTGGCTTAAACACACCGGCCATGCAAATCCGCCCACTGCACCAGGTTTTTGTTAAGCATAAACTGCCCCATAAAATCTATGCTCACTGCATTGGCACCGGTTCAAAACCTCGCATTACCATTACCAGCCACTCCTGCTCAGACGGCAACAGCGTCTGGTACTTGGGTGGCGAATTAGCTGAAAGCGGTGTCGAGCGTTCAGAACAACAGCAAATTGATTTCGCTAAAAATGAACTCAAACAACTCTTCCCCTGGCTGGATTTTTCTACTGCGCAATGGACAACTCTACGCATTAATCGCGCGGAACCTGCCCAGGGCAGCGGTGAACGTCCAGATCATGCCTACGTTAACCTGAACAAAAATATTTTAACCACATGGCCAACTAAACTCAGTTTAGCGCCAGACCTTGGTCAACAAATTATGGCAAAGCTCGAAACAGGCAATATTCTGCCTGCGCAAACACCGACTGAGAAACTACCGCTTGCCCTGGCAAAAATTGCCACACCCTTTTGGGAAAGGTTATTTTAATGCGCAACTCAACAATAACAGAGCCCTTTACACTCAGACCTCTAGGCTCCAGCGGCATTTATATTTCGCCCATCGGCCTGGGCACGGTAAAATTCGGGCGCAACGAACAGGTAAAATACCCCGAATCCTTTTCCCTGCCCACTGACAAAGAAGCCCTATCACTACTGGCATTAGCAAAAGACCTGGGTATTAACTTACTGGACACAGCCCCAGCCTATGGCAGCAGTGAAGAACGCCTGGGGAAATTATTAAAAGGCCAGAGACAGGACTGGATTATTTGCGCTAAAACCGGCGAGGAATTTCATCACGGCCAATCGCATTTTGATTTTTCACCTGAGCACACCCAGAAAAGTGTCGAACGCAGTTTAAAAAGATTGCACAGCGATTATATCGACATTGTATTGGTTCATTCAGACGGCAACGATGAAGACATCATTAAAAACAAAGGCACCCTGGAAACCTTGGCAGAACTAAAAAAACAAGGTCTAATTCGAGCCTTTGGCATGTCAACCAAAACCGTGGACGGTGGTTTACTGGCCGTGAAATTTTCAGACGTGGTGATGGTGACTTGTAATCTGAACCAACAGGAAGAACTGCCTGTTATCGAATCCGCCTACAAAAATAATACCGGTGTACTGATCAAAAAAGCCCTGGCCAGCGGTCATATCAGCCAACAGAAAATTGCCGACCCCATTCAGGCCAGCATGAATTATATTTTCTCTCAACAGGGTGTCAGCGGCATTATTGTAGGCACTATTAATCCAGCGCATTTAAGGCAAAATGCCGCAGCAGCCATTAAAGCACTTGAGTTGAATACCCTGCCTTAAGTTGATATTAACTCGGCAATAATGATTGCTGGGTTAACAGTGTGCTCCACGGATGCATCACCATTGGTCGAAGACCCATGCAAGCCTCTTAAAATCTCTGCCGACTCCAAAAATGATTCAAGCGCCCCACTACAGCTTTTACCTTAGTCAAACACCACAGTCCTATTACCATAAACAAACACTTTCTCATTAAACACCTGCTGCAAGGCATGGGTTAAAACAGACTCTTCAACTTGGCGGCCGGCTTGGGCCATTTCGTTGGCGCTGTGACGGTGGTCTACACGAATAACGTCTTGAGAAATAATGGGGCCTTCATCCAAATTGTTATTTACAAAGTGCGCGGTGGCACCAATGATTTTTACCCCGCGGTTATAAGCTTGATGATAAGGCTTTGCGCCGATAAAGGCAGGCAGAAAAGAGTGATGGATATTAATAATTTTATTGGGGTAATGCTCAACAAATGCGGGGCTTAGAATACGCATGTACTTTGCCAGCACCAGGTATTCTGGACTATAGCTGTCTATTATTTTTTTAAGGTTATTTTCTTGGCTTTCGCGGCCAGATGCTTTATGGCTTACATGATAAAAGGGTATATTAAATTTTTCTGCCAGCTCTTCCAGATCGGGGTAGTTGCCGATGATGGCAACGATTTCTGCATTTAAAGAACCGTAGACGCTTTTCATTAGCAATTCGCCAATGCAATGAGGTTCTTTGGTCACCATTACCACAATGCGTTTTCGGCTTTTTGTTACTAAGCGGTTTTGCGCATGCGGAGGAAGTTCAGACTTAAGTGCATTAAGAAGCTTGGTGTCGGAAAAAACACCTTCTAATTCTGTGCGCATGTAGAAGCGGTTGTGCTCACCGTCTACAAACTCATCATTTCTTATAATGTTTAGCTGATGGTTAAAACAAATGTTGGTTATTTTTGCGATAAGCCCTTTGTTATCGGCACATTCAGTAATAAGGACTTTGCGTTCTTTATTCATAGGATTTTTATTTATCTAGCCATTTATCCGTTGTTATTAAATATAAACACCCACTGTCAGCCAAGAAGCCAGGTTCATGTCAAGTACGCCCGCTTTGGCTACGGCGGGCGTAAGCACTTTGGCTGCTTTGGCCTGCGCAGACAGCACCCAACGACAGCTTAATAATAACACCTTTTTCTTCAGCGTTTTCAAGCGCAGCTGCTCATTAGGTTAAAGATACCATTGAATTTAACAGCTGTAGCCAGGGTAAACTTTTTTAATTGCGCGGGTTTGCCATCACGACCAAAATTCCGGCGGGCCAGAATATCGCCTGGTGATTCGATTGATTCCCGAAAAGGGTCTAAAACCTGAGTTTGCACAAAGCAAATAATCCTTTAACATACTCCCCCAATGATCCCAGCTTCGTTTCAGGTACCCAGGCTGAGCCGCAATAAAAGTTAAAGTTATAGGAAACTCGGAAGGTGCTCTATCTCGAACCCCAAAACATGATCGGTAAAGGATTGCATAGGGAATGCTATGCTTATCCTGGAGATGATGATTTATGTGTCAAAATCATTGTTAATGGCGATATGGAAGAACATAAACGCGAACAACGTTTCTTTCGTCTACTGGAAAAACGCAATATTCCTTGGCAAATGCTTCCCCGATACCACGGTATGATTGAGACCAACCTTGGCCGAGGTGATATTTTTGACCTTATTCGAGATTATGACGGCAAAATTTCAAAAACCTTAGAATATTATCTGGATTCAAACGAAGTATTAGCACTGCATTACCCAGGTTTTTCCCGCGCTTTTTACTCACTAAAAGAGTTTTTGTGCGAGTATAAAATTATAACTATGAACCTAAAGCCGAAAAATATTTTGTATAAGAAAACCAGAGAGGATGACGGCCACCTTGTTATTGTTGATAGTATCGGCAACTCCGATTTTATTCCTATTTCCAATTACATAGGCTTTTTTGCAGTGAAAAAAATCTTAAGGAAATGGCAACGCTTTGAACAGTCCATCTTAAAAACGTACCAGCATAACGAAACTCTACAAAAAATGTTAAGCGGCCTCGATTAGAGGCCTGGCCACATGGGTAAAAACAAACGCTCTCACTTTGCAAGCTTGCTTAAGAACCGATCAAGCTGATTCGAAAATGCCTGGCGATTACTTTGACTCCTGCATTTGCTGAGCAATGTGATTATCAGTCCCATAAAAACCTTTGGGTACCACTTCCCTTGCCTTCCTTGCCATTATAACTGTGCATTTTGTTTAATCTTGTTAACTATTGCCGTGGTTGAGCAATCGTCAACGAAATTCAGCACTTCAACTTTTCCACCATAGCTTTTTACAATGTTGGCACCCACTACTTCGTTAATGCGGTAATCACCGCCTTTTACCAGAATGTCTGGCTGCAATAATTCCAGCAGCCGCTCGGGGGTATCTTCTTCAAACGGCAACACCCAATCAACCGAACCAAGACCAGCTAATACCGCCATGCGCCGCTCCACCGGATTGATCGGCCGACCCTCGCCTTTAATACGCCTTATTGAGTCATCGCCATTCATTGCGACAATAAGACGATCACCCAGCGCCCTGGCCTGCTCAAGGTAAGCCACATGACCAGCATGAAGAATGTCAAAGCAGCCATTGGTCATAACAATGCGCTCCCCGTGTTCTCGGGCATCGGCAATCATTATTTTCAGCTGCTCCTCGCTGATGACCCCGCGTTCGACACCCAGTTCTTTTTGCACCGCCCGACGTAACTCCGGGGCACTGATAGCGGCGGTTCCCAGCTTACCGACGACAATGCTTGCCGCCAGATTCGCCAATGCCGTCGCCTGGGGCAAGTCCTCACCCGCAGCCAAGGATGCAGCCACTACCGATATCACCGTATCTCCGGCACCGGTCACATCAAAAACTTCACGTGCCCTGGCAGGCAAATGCATCGCCTGCCCACCAGCACGCAACAATGTCATGCCCTGTTCACCACGGGTTACCAATAATGCGCCTATATCCAGCTCTTTTAAAAGCGCAAGCCCCTTTGTTACCAGGACATTCTCATCCGGGCACGAGCCCACCACTGCTTCAAATTCACCAAGGTTAGGCGTAATCAGGCTGGCGCCCCGATAGATGGAAAAGTCATTGCCTTTAGGGTCAACCAATACTGGAATATTGTATTTTTTAGCTGCCTGAATTAAATTCTGGTGATTTTTCAGCGCCCCCTTGCCATAGTCAGACAAAACCAGAATGCTGGCACCGCTTAACAGTTCTTCCACCTGAGACTGAAATTGATGCTCATCCGCTTTTTCGAAACCGGATTCAAAATCCATTCGAATCAGTTGCTGGTGGCGACTTAAAATTCTTAGTTTGGTAATGGTTGTGGATTCGGCAACAACCTGAAAGCTGCATTTCACTCCTGCCGCGGAAAGGCTTTGCTGTAGTATTCTCGCGGCTTCATCGTCACCAGTAACACCGATGAGTGCTGCATTGGCACCCAGGGCAGCAATATTCAACGCTACGTTTCCAGCACCGCCGGGTCGGTTTTCCTCATGTTCAACTTTTACCACAGGTACAGGCGCTTCTGGTGATATTCTGGACGTGGGGCCATGCCAATACCGATCCAGCATCACATCTCCCGCCACTACCACTCGGGCCTGATCAAAGCGGGGCATTACTAATTTCATAGCAGATCCATTTAATTTATGTTCCAAGCCATAATACCATAGTCGTTTTTAATATAAATATGCCAAAATGGCAGGCCAGCTTTTACCGAAACGACGGCACAGGGTAGATCAACATAGTCACCATAGGCTTTAAAAGGTAAAATACCAGGCAAAACCAGCAGCTAATGCCCGTAGAAACTCAACCAAGAGCATCAACAAAATCAATAGTCAGAATATTCGCTATTTACCTACCTATTTGGGCATTGGCCTGTTGTGGCTAGTTTCGCGCCTACCCTACGCACTGCAGTTAAAAATTGGCACGAGCCTGGGCTTATTATTGTTTCATGTAGCTAAACGCCGCCGCCAAATTGCCGAAATCAATCTAAGGTTATGCTTTCCTGAATTAAATAACCATGAAATACAGCAGTTGCTCAGAAAGACTTTTATCTCTCACGGTATTGGCTTTATTGAGATCGGCCTGGCTTGGTGGCATAAGCCTGATGATTTCAGGCATTTAATCAAGCTTGAAGGTCTTGAATACTTTGAAGCGGCCCGCAAACAAAACAAAGGCGTGATTCTGCTGGGAGCTCATTTTACCACGCTGGACCTGGCGGGCAGTTTATTACGGCTTTTTATAGATGTTGACCCCATGTATAGAAAAGCCAAAAATCCAGTGTTCGAAAAATTTATGAAAAAAGGTCGTGAAAAGCGCTTTAACCATCTAATTGAACGCTCAGACATTCGCTCGGTTTTAAAAACCCTGAAGTCAGGCCGAACTATCTGGTATGCCCCAGACCAGGATTATGGCGCGAAAGTATCGGTTTTTGCCCCGTTTTTTGGCATTCAAGCCGCCAGCATCAAGGCCACCAGCCGCTTTGCGAAAATGAATGACTCGCCTTTGATTATGTTCAGCCATTACCGTAATGTCGACGGCAGCGGCTATACACTGCGCTTGAGCCCTATATTAGAAGGTTACCCGACAGGCGATGAGCTTGCTGATGCAACCTTCATTAATAAAATTCTCGAAGATGCTATTCGCGCTCAACCCGACCAGTACATGTGGATGCATAAACGATTTAAAACCCGAATGGATAATGCGCCAGGACTTTATCCAGCCCGCACCCGAAAGCGAAAGCGCACCAGGGATCTAGGGATCCTCTAACCAACTCATGCGACAAGCCAAGAAAACACGCTGATGATAATATGCCCTGATTTTTTTATACCGCCATCAGAACGAAGCTATCCAGGCACTACGCAGACAATTAATGTTAATAATAAAACAAGGCTCTGCTTAATGGCAGTAGACTTTCACAACAAGAGCTTTTATGCTTTCTGTGCTTCAATCTTCACCGTAATTCTTTATATTAAAAACTTTTTCACGCCAAGTACTTTTGGTGTTTCGCCTTGGATTTAGCTTGAAGCAAAACTTATACCCCTAAACAAATCAATAGTGAAATAAACTCGAACATGAATCTCCCGCCTCACAGCCTCAAGTATCTTCAAGATTCAAAATTTGCATCAACCTACCAATTGGATCTTGAATTTGATTCAGACGACCACAGGCTCTATTCAAGAATTGAATGGCTAACCAAGTCCGTCGTGAATAAAAAAATTGTTCATCTGGGTTGCGTGGATCATAACCTTGAAACCCTAAAAAAGAAGATTAACAAAAACCAATGGCTGCATGCGCAGCTGGATAAAGTAACGAAAAGATGCTTAGGCATCGATATAAATGAAGAGGGCATTGATTATCTTAGGGCAGAACTGGGATACAAGGATGTAAAGGCAGAAAACATTGTGACTGAACACTCCCCTTCAATAGCAGGCGACGATTGGGATTATATAATACTTGGAGAGGTCGTAGAGCATATGGATAACCCCACCGAGTTTCTAAGTGCAATTCACAAACACTACCAAAACAATATAAAAAAAATCATCATAACCGTACCCAATGCTTTTGCGCTGAAAAATTTCAAGCACGCAAAAAAAGGCCAGGAGCGCATAAATAGCGACCATCGCTATTGGTTTACCCCTTTTACAGCATGCAAATTATTAACCGTATCCGGTTACAAAGTTACTTCTTTAAGATCGTGCGGCGGAAATAAAGATAAATTTAGATCATTTTTCAAGAACGTTAAACTGAAGAAAAGCCCTCTGCTAAGAAATGGCCTGATTATTGAAGCAGATTTTTAATATTTTAGATAACCACTACAGCTATGTCACCACTGGTATCAATCATAATTCCATCCTATAACCATCAAGAGTACGTGCTTGAAGCTATTCGAAGCGTCTTGCAGCAAGATTGGCCAGCAATTGACTTAATTGTTATTGATGACGGCTCAAGCGATGCCAGCGCCTCCCTGATTAATGATTTTTACAATGCCCATGGTGGGTTCCGTTATATCAGTAGAGAAAACCGTGGTCTGGTCAACACTTTGGCTGAAGGTCTGGACCTGGCAAAAGGAAAATATTTCTGCGAACTGGCAAGTGATGACTTCTTGCCTGCTAACAGTATTAGTAAACGCGCATCCTTTCTGGAACAACACCCTGAGCATACTGCAGTTTTTACTGATGGCCTTATCATCCGCAACAAGAATGTTACCCGCGAACACCTGGTTAACAAGTCAAGATATAAAATGTTTCATTGCAATGACCCCATACCCAGAATTCTTCAAGGCAAGGGGCCGATTTTTGCTACAGGATTATTTAATACCGGGCAACTTATCGATGCTGGCGGATTCGATAATATAAATTTTCATTATTATGAGGACCTGGATACACCGGTTCGAGTTTGCCTTGCCGGGAAAATAGGCTATATCCATGAGCCGCTATTTTACCGCAGATACCATGACACCAATGTATCAAGCACTACCAGTCATGTTCGCATAGAAAAAGTTCTCTACTTTGGAAAACTCCTTGGAAATCCCCTGATGCAACCTTATCTAAAGCTGCTGAATAAGTGTTATATTTCCGCTCAAATATCTCTGGCGAAATCCATTTTAAAAAACAGCAACCCCAGCCAAAAAGAAATCAACCTGCTTAGGTCGGCATGGCCTTATGCTTTTCATAACCCCAAACTGCTTTGGTATTTGCTGCGCACGTACAGGAATTTCTGAGTAAAATTAACCCGGTTAATTATTTTATATAATAGTCGCCCTATATACTTGGTATATAAAATTGAATATAAATAAAGAAGTGGTCAGTAAATTTCTGGAAACCCGATTGGCTCCACTCGGCTTTTTGGTGGTATTTACCCTTTATCTAGTCATGGATGATAATAATGAAATGCAAACAGGATTTTATTTATTGATTTTATTGCCGGGATTGCTTTTATTACCCAAACACTACTTTTTAATTTTCCGCAATACCTTTTACATACCGGTTATTTTATTTTTGATTTTTTCTTTAGCCAGCTTATTTTGGCGTAAAAGCCATAACCCCACTGACTTCTTAGACCTTACAAAAATAACAGTATACATTATAACTTTCAGTATGATGGTCGGCATTATTTTAAAACAACAATTTTTTTTAACTCTATGTAAATTTTTAAGTATTATTGCAGCCGGCTCGGCACTTTATAGCCTTTATCATTTTTATATCATTCAAAATTTTGATTTTGGTGCGCGACTACAAGGCTGGGGAAACTTAACCAACCCCTTACGTGCTGCAACAGTATACGGATATTTTTCGCTGACCACTTTGCTTGGCTTTCTGCATCGGCAATACAAATCCCGTGTTGAGCTGATATTTTATTCATTTACTTTATTTATTTTGTGCTTTGCTTTACTCCTTACATTTAGCCGAACTCCGATAGGCGCTTTTTTTATTACCTCACTGCTCATTATCTTTCTTTCTGCTGGCAAATACCGAAAAACAATTTTAGCCTTTTTTGTTGCCGGTGCGGCATCATTAGTTTTAATTTTCCCCAGTATTCTTTCATCCCTGCTTGAGCGGGGTCTTAGTGGACGACTAGAAATTTGGTCACAAGCATATCTCGCCATTAAAGAAGCGCCCATGCTTGGTTACGGGATAAATTCTCAACCGGAACTTTACTTTAGTAATACTGTATTTAATTCAGCGCACAATAGGTTATTATCGACCATTTATTACACCGGTATAACGGGTGGCCTTTTACTGATTGCTATGCTGGTTACAGCATTTTGGCCCGTTAAATTTAAAATGTCACTCGCTGCTGAATATGCCAAATACTTGCTGCTTTTCGGTTGTTTATGCAGCCTTACCGAAGGAAAATACATTATTACCCGGCCGGATATGGTTTGGTTAATTTTTTGGCTGCCTTTATCAGTACTGCTTATGGAAAAATATTATCATCGACAAACACTTGAAAATTGTACTAAGAATGGATTGCCCAGTTACAAAAGAGAAAAATATTCTACACACATTTAATTTTTAACGCTGCACCAATAATTACTTTTACTTTATAGATAAAAAATGAAAATATGAACAACGATTATTTAGATTGGAGTCTGATGTACGAAAACCGACGTGCGACCCAGCGCACGTTCGGAGACATATGGGATCTTCCCATTCAAAAACGTCATCATAAGGTTATAGCACTACACGGCAAACCCGGACTAAGCTGGTTGGAAATAGGTGCTGGAGATCGAAGGCTAAAACAAGAACTGGAAACCCAATGGCCCCTTAAATCCTATAAAAGCTTTGACATAGACCAGCGTCACCCTCATGACTTTTTTTCTTTACATGACATAGAAGGTAAATACGATAGAATTTGCATGTTCGAAATGATCGAGCATATTACTATAGAGCACGCTAAAGATGTGCTATCCAAATGTCGGGAGTCACTCGTTCCGGGAGGAAAGTTACTGATAACCACACCAAACATTTATTACCCGCCTGGCTTTCTTCGCGATGCAAGCCATATAACCCCATGGGCTTATGATGAATTAGGAGGGCTTGTTCGCAGTGCGGACTTCGAGGTTATTGCCATTTACCGGCTTTACAACGATGCCTTTCTAAGGAAAATTGCTCACCGCTACTTGTTGGCACCCCTACATCGATTTATGGGAATTGATTTTAGCAAGCAAATCATGCTGGTGGCAGAGCTTAAACAGGCTTAGCTCTTATTCTTAAATTAACCGTTACTGCGTAAGCTTAATTGTTGAATATTTTTTCTAAGCGATATTTTATTAATTTGAGGCATTATTTTTTTAATAATTTTATTGTAATTCAGCGAACGAAATTCTGCATATTTTACAACAATATCAGCAAGCTGCTTTTCATCAAGCCCGGCTTCAAAGGCGCCAATCAAAAAGCGTGCTAAATCTTTAAAATAAAGATGTTGCCTATGGCCTAACACCGGCTTTTTGGCATGATCCAAATCTACAAAACGAAAGCTTTTGTCGGCTAATACTACAATATTGCTCCATTTCATGTCCCCATGACTGTAACCACGCTGATGAAAATCAGCCAGAGCCGCCACCATTTTTACAATCAGGCCTTGCGCAACCAACTGATCAAACAGTTGTTTTTTTTCACGCACAATTAAAGCTAAATTACAACCATCAGGAAAGCCTTCGCTAATTAGATACGAACGGTCAGGCCCGCCTTCCTCGCATAACCATGCATAAAAGTATGGAACAGGAAGCCCATTTTCCAGCAGCCTGTTGATTGTTGCCAACCTTCTTTTGTATTGCCATCGCAGCATTAACTTCACGGCCCGGTGAGGTTTTATTTGACTGGCTTTAATCAACCAAAACACGGCGGAATTTTTAGAATTCTCCAGGCCTTTTAACGGGGCTTCGGTTAATAAAGTGATTTTATCGGTTTCTTTTTTATAAATTTTAACCGGATTTTTTAAAAACTCAGTCGGCCTGCTTAAAACAATTCCATTATCAGCCCTCAGCAAATCGTCCATTATCCAACCGAAGACCTTCCCCTGCCGATAAGCTTTTAACTTCGTCATCCCGACACCTCGGATTGCAGTATCTTCGCATAATAGCCCGCCGTTTTATCAACCATTTTATTTATTGAATAAAGCTCCTTAACTTTTAACTGCAAGGCTTTAGCATTTTCAATTTTTTCCTGAGAAGATGCATTTAGCTGTGTATCAATTGCCGTAATGAGTTCAGCTGTATCCTTTGCGGCTATCAAGAGCCCTTCTTTTTTGCTGGTAATAATTTCCGGAATGCCGCCTACGGCGGTGGCAACAACAGGTAAACCTGCTGCCATGGCTTCCAGTAACGCAAGCGGATGACCCTCAGACAGCGATGACATGACGAAAACATCCAGCGCATGAAGACAAGAAGATATATCATCGCTAAATCCGGGCAACATTACTCGATCTGTTAATTTTTTTTGCTCAATCACTTGCTCCAGTCGCTCTCGTTGCTCACCTTCGCCCCAAATCACCAAGTATAACTGCTCATATTTCTTACTTAGCTCAGCAAATGCGTTTACTAAATATTCATGACCTTTGACTGGGGTAAGTCGCCCAACAGTCCCAATCACCTTTGCCTTATCTCCATTTATGCCTAAATGCTGCCGCATGCTTTTTCTGCTGATGCCTGGCTGAATAAACTTTTCTGTATCGATACCATTATAAATACAACGCACTTTATCAGCAGGTAGACCTTTATTAGTCAGCAGAATGTCCCGACAAACAGCTTGCGACACTCCAAAAATATGATCAGTTCTGCTGAAAATAAACTTATTGCTCAACTTTCTTTTGAAATTTCTGGTTCTATTTCTGCCATGTACCGTAGTGACGACTCTAACGTTGGGCCCTGCCCACCAAGCGGCCAACGTGCCATACAAACTTGGTTTATGCCGCTGCCCATGAACGATATTAATTTTATTTTCCAAGATAATTTGTTTAATTTTCTTGATCGCAGACAACTGTATTTTTTTTAAATCTTTTTTATTAAAGCCAAGATAAATTACACCAATACCCATTGCCTCAAGCGTTGAGCTATCGGGCTTAACGCCAGAAAGGAAACAGACTATTTGTTGATAGCCTTTAGCTTTCAATCCAGCCAATAAATCGGTAAATAAAGGTGTTTCCGACCTGGGGCCTAATGCGACATGCAATATAGCCCCATGCGCTGAGTCATTCAGTCCCTCTTGCTCCAACTCCACTAAATTACTCCAACTTTTAATTTTGGGTTATAATTCAACCGATATCTTTCACTTGTTAAGGGTTTGATGATAGTGCATGAAACCATTCAGCCATATTTTTCACATTTATTTCAACATTATATTTTTCTTTAACAGTCTCTTGCCCCGCCCGGCCCATACGCTCACGCAAAGCTTCATCTTCAATCAAGATTGATAGCTGCTGCAGCCACTGCTTTTTATTATTTGCCCAAAGCCCGTTTACACCATTGGCAACCACATCTTTATTCATGCCCACGGGGCTGCACACTACGGGCACTCCTACTGCCATGTACTGAAGCAACTTAAAACTGCATTTGCCTTTTGTCCAGGCATTATCACTTAAAGGCATAATGCCGATATCCATACCTTGCAAGTCGGCAATCTCATTTTCTGACGTCCATTGAATCCTTTCTATTTTAATAAAATCACTTTCTATAAATTGATCAGACACAATACGCAGGACAAGATTAGGGTAGATTTTCCCTAAGTCGTTCAACGCTGGCTTAATCGCGTCGAGGTAAGGCAAGGTAACACGACTGCCAATCCAGCCAATAGTAATGTCTTTCTTGCTTTGATAGGTTTTTTGCTCATAGCGCGACAAATCTATTGGCGTTGCAAGCACCTTCACTGCGCCTTGATCATTATGGTTCTGAATTCTACTCTTCAGGTTATTTTGTAATGGCAGTGGTCTTCTATATTCCTGTGCACATTGCTGCAAATAACTATTTCCGGCAATAACCAAGTCAGCTTTAGCAATTATGTTACGAAATTTAGTCCGCCGCCCTCTGTTTATGTCTCCGGAACCGCCCGTATCAGAAAACATAATGGCATCGTCAAAATCGAATACAAGCTTGTGACTGTACGCCCTAAGCCAATAGAGATCCCACCAGGATAAAAGGCGTTTTTGCAAAACAACCACATTAAATTGTCGGCAAGTGCGCCAAAGTTTTAGCCTTGCGACCACCCCTTTCGGCAAAGCGACAACCTCGCTGTCAATTGACAGCCTCTTTAGGTAAGGAACATATTGGGCAGCTCTATAACGCGAGCTGGCTTTATCCAATCGAGGCACAACGAATAATACTTTCACACAACAACCTTAATGTATTCATCAAGCACATTTAGAATACAACAATTACCATGCCATTTATTCACAAGATCTACCTTTGAGTCGTTTTTTTACTTTCTCATGAACCGCCAACGTTATTTTTTTTTGTTCATTTAAGTTAAATCGCCCTACTGTACTAAAATAGTTTTTATAAAAACGTTGTCGGTAAGTAAAGGACAGGTCTTTTGGAAAAAACATCATTATTTGTACCAGATTTTTTATGATTAATTTTCTCGGTGGACACTTATAAAATTTATTTCGTTCATTATCAATAAAATAAAATTCCGGTATTGGGTAATCAGTTTGAACCAGTATGTTATTAGGCCTTAAATCACCATGAATAATGCCCGTTTGATGTAAACGCCCTATCAGACTGCCAAGCGAGGAAACCAGCAGGCGTTTGCTGCTAACTATTTCTGCAATGTTCTTCGGCTTGTTTTGTTTTTCGACCAGCTTTGAATAGTTTTTAATATAATCCCCATAACCAATACTTACGATAGCCTGGGTGATCATAAAGTCATAGCTAAGGCAGCGTCCCCAACAGTAAACTTCCGGTGCATTAAAGCCATGTTTTAACAGCACGTCGCTCTGCTGAATTGAGCGATGACAACGACTGCCTTTTAAAAAAGCCTTAATACCTTCGCCAAGACTTCGATGCAAAAACATTTTAAAGAAAACCTGTTGGCTATTTTGATCACCTGTATTTTTAGCAACAACAGCATGGTTTGAGCTGTTTACCCAATCCCAACCCGGGGGCAATTTTTTCTGGGCCAAAGGCAAAACCGATGCCATAAACTGCTCGGCCATAAGACCGGCGATATAACCCGCTTTTTTATTATTTATAATTAAGTTAATTTTACTCATTTAGGAACTATAATTAATAAGCTTAGCCGTTAAGTAAAAGTTGGTGGCTTGCATTTCCAATCCCTGACATAGAGTTTTTCTGCCCTGCGTTGGACTTTTTGCCAAAACACTTTATCTTCCTGCAGGGTTAAACGTAAGCTTTTTTTAGAGTACAGTTTCATAAACCTGAATAAATCCTTTTTTTTCAATCCTAAATTCATTGATGAAAAATAAATGCTGGCCACATCTTTAACCTGCCACCTCAAGGGCACCTGAGACCTTATTTGTGCTCGATGCAGATCGACAAGAAAAAATTTAAGGTTATGGTGCTGAACCTTCTCTGCG
This sequence comes from Pseudomonadales bacterium, assembly GCA_040235475.1. Classification (GTDB taxonomy): domain Bacteria; phylum Pseudomonadota; class Gammaproteobacteria; order Pseudomonadales; family UBA3067; genus JBECKY01. The sequence goes on along the minus strand of JBECKY010000040.1, from coordinate 18,170 downwards.
CCTGCTGAAATATCGAGAAGAAAATGGCACAAATAAAGATCACGATGATTAATGCCATGCCGGTGCAGTTTTTCGGCTATTTCAGCCAACTTCTTGATAATTGCTAACTTCATGACAAATGGCGGCCGCTGATCTTTCCAGCTTTCTACATATTTTGCCAAGCTTAATGTGTTGCTTAGCTCTTCAGTCACTAAAAATGATTTTTTCCTGGCGGGGTTTAGACCGCGCTCACCATAGGCTACGGGTGTGAGCGTATCAATACCAATCTCATGGAGTAGTTTAATCGCCTGCCATTCGTTGCTTGCACCAATCACCGGCAAGCGCATTTGAAGCAAATTTTTTATGATTTCAAACCAGCCAACGCCGCTGTGTAACTTCAGGAAAAATGCACTGCCGTGCTGTTCAAATCTCAGTGTCCTTCTGCCTTCTTTTTCTCGATATACTTTGCCGCTAATTTCCTCAACCGCTTGGAATGGGTCCTGGTCTTGCCAATATAAGGCAAAGTCTTCGCGTAAATTCAGCTGCATCGTTTTGCCACTTGCTCAATGATCTTGGCAGCTTTTTCTGCACGACCGTAAATGTCCCCGGCATGGCCAAAAGCAATGCCGTTTTCCTTCCAAGTGTGCTTGCTCTCGCTAAGCAACATGTCTGCCAATGCCTGGTTCAACTTTTGTTGCTCAAAAGGTGACGAGATCACTTTTCCAGCATTTGCTTCATTAATATAGTGTGCATAACCGCAAGCATCTGTTGTCAGCACTGGCAAACCCGATATCATAGCCTCCAACAATACATTGCCGGTATTTTCATGGTAGGCTGGGTGAATTAACAAATCGGCCGCCAAGAAAAATCGCTTTACGTCCGCCCTGCCGCCCATAAATTTTATTTGTTGCTCTATGCCAGATTTTTTAATAAGCGACGTAAAAGGCTTGCTTTTGTCCTGGCCCACAACAAAAAAATGCAGTCTGTTTTTAATATCTTGAGGCAGTGAAGCTACAGCTTTAACGGCCCTGTCCAGGCCTTTGGTTTTAAAGCCGGAGCCTACCATTAAAACCACATAATCCTCGTAATGAATGTTAAATTCTTGACGAAATTCAACTTTTATTTCTTCTGCATTGTCAGCAGCCATAAAGTCATGGGAAATACCTGGCGGCAATAGATGGAATCTGTATTTTTCGGTTTGATAGTGTTGAACAAAATTCGGGATTTGCTTTTCAGAGACCATAAGAATTTCGGTATTGCCATGTTTCGAAAAAACAGCTTTTTCATCCTCAATAGATTGCCTGTACCTTGGGGTTAATGTGTATAAACGCCCGTGTTTTTCCGCTGATTTAGTTGCAAAGCAACCATCTGCGGCATAGTAAACATCCAAACCCGGCATTTTATTGAAGCCGACAACCGAATCAAATTTGTGTTGCTTAATATATTCAGAGAATTGGCCGGCAAGACTTTTGTTTCTGGCATGATTGCTTAAGCCTTTAGCCTGAAACTGTTGAAGCTGTAAAAATTCAGGTTTATCGCCCTGCCATTCGCCGCATAAGACTATAATCTCATGACCTTGCTTATGGCACTCAGCCGCAATATTCAGAAAATTTTTCTGCATGCCGCCAAAAGGAAAGTATTTAAATAAACAAAATGCAAACTTCATATAATGCCGATCAATGAATTTTATTTTCAACACCTAAAAAGCTTGCACTTTGAAGGACTATTAACTAATAACCGTGGGTTGCGGCAATTTAGACAAAGCATCCAATATCAGCGAAGTGGGCATGTGTTTTAAGCAGTGGGTATGCCCAAGAGGACATTCCCTTTTAAAGCAGGGACTGCAGTCCAGATTTAAAGAAACAATTTCGACTCTTTCCGATAACGGTGGGGTGAATTTTGGCGAGGTCGAGCCGTAGATCACCACCAAAGGCCGGTTCAAGGATGCTGCTATGTGCATCAGCCCGGAATCATTGCTGACCACGGCATCAGCCAGCGACATAATATCAACCACTTCCGTCAAGCTGGTTTGTCCGCAGAGGTTAGCGCAGTGCTCTTGCGCGACTTTATTCAAGGCATGGTAAATATCATCCGCCCCTGCCCTGTCTTTTGGCGAACCTAACAACCAAACTTGCCAACCCTCTGCAATTTTTTGCGCGGCAAGCTCAGCATATTTTTCTCCAGGCCAACGCTTGGCATCACCAAATTCTGCACCTGGGCATAAAGCCAATACCGGCCTTCCACCCACTTCCAAACCCAGCCTGTTTACCGCCGCTTCACGCTCACCATCGCGGGTCAAAAGTTTTGGTTTTGGCAAGGTATCAGGCAAAACTCCATTCTTATCATGAGCCAGCGCAACAAAGCGCTCAACCATAAGTTCATAACGGGTTTCATCGAGAACCCTTAAGTCATTCAATAGCAAATAACGCATTTCACCGCGCCAGCCAGTTCGTCGAGGTATGCCTGCAAACAAAGGAATCAGCGCCGACTTAAAGGTATTGGGCAGCAAAATGGCCCAATCGTAATGTTTCGCCCGCAATGAGCGGCCAATGTTCCAGCGTACTTTTAAATCGACAGCACCGTGCCCAAGAGGCATGTTTAAAGCTTGATTGACTTCAGGCATCCGGCTCAATAAAGGCCGGCTAGGGTCAGGAGCAAGCACGTCTATGTTTGCTTTTGGGTACAAACGGGCCAGTTCTTTAAACAGAGCCTGGGCCATGACCATATCGCCCACCCATGACGGGCCAATAACAAGAATATTCATAGTAAGACTTTTGACTTTAGTGTCGCCGGTTTATTGCTAGTCATGCTCTTTTAACTTGGTCATTAGCAGGAGAGCTAATGAGCTAACCCTCGCTATACCAAGGTCAACCACTCGGGGTGGGAGTCACGTCGCCCCATGACCTGATCAAAGTACAGCTTCTGCAACTCAGCAGTAATAAATCCGCGCTTGCCGCTGCCAATAATACGATCATCCAATGCTTGTATGGGCATGACTTCTGCTGCGGTACCGGTAAAAAACGCTTCATCAGCAATGTATACTTCATCGCGGGTAATGCGCTTTTCCTTAACCTCCAGTCCCAGTTCTTTCGCAAGGGTAATCACCGTATCTCTGGTAATACCGTCCAGGCAGGAGGTTAATTCGGGGGTATACAAAACCCCATCACGGGCAATAAAAATATTCTCCCCGCTACCTTCTGCCACATAACCCTCGGGATCCAGCAGCAAAGCTTCCTCTGCACCACTGGCCAGAGCTTCCTGTAAGGCCAGCATGGAATTAATATAATGACCATTGGCCTTGGCTTTACACATGGAAATATTAACGTGATGCCTGGTGTAGGAAGAGGTGCGAACTTTAATGCCATTCTCAAGCGCTTCAGGCGACATGTAGGAAGGCCATTCCCAGGCCGCCACAATCACATGTACTTTAAGGTTTGCTGCTCTCAAGCCCATACCTTCAGACCCATAGAAAGCCATTGGGCGAATATAAGCATGGGGCAGTTTGTTCACCCTAACCGCCTCTATCTGCGCCTTACTAATTTCTGATTTACTGAACGGCATTGACATCTTCATAATATGCGCCGAATCAAACAGCCGCTTAGTATGTTCGTGCAAACGAAAAATACCTGGACCTTTCTCGGTTTCATAGGCACGCACACCTTCGAACACCCCCATGCCATAATGCAGGGTATGGGTCAGAACGTGTATCCTGGCCTCTTTCCAGGGCACCATTTCGCCATCGAACCAAATCAGGCCATCCAGGTCAGCCATTGACATAATCTTAAACTCCCAAGGGTAGAAGGGTTAACGGATAAATCCAGCATGCGTAAATTCTAAACCGTGCCCTAAAAACCATTGAATTCAAATTGTTAGCAATAAAATCAAGAAATTTTCAGGTGCTCAGTTGTTTTGCTCATTACTTAACAGCCACTACATTAAACCCCTGAAGCATTTACCCAGCGGCTTCCAGCATCATTTCTTGCCAAACGGTTCGCACCACTTGTTGCTGCCGGGTAAATTGCCCGCTGGGATCCAGGGGCTTGCTGTTTAACAAGGCAAAACGATGAACCGCAGACCGGTAATCAATATAAATATCCCGCAGCTGCTTCGCCACCTGCCTAGCCATCAAATTGTGGTCAGCAAACAGTTCCAACAAACGCACATTGTCCGAAAACTGAACCAAGGCAGGTATCTGCCTGGCATAGTTTAGAACTGTGTATTGCACCATAAATTCAATATCAACGATACCCCCCCGGCTTTGCTTGATATTAAAAATACCGTCGGCACCATTGCCAAATTGTTCAAGCATTTTGTTACGCATGTCGATTACAGCTTTTTTTAGGGTTTGCTCATCACGAGGCAAACACAAAACCCCCTCCCTAACCGTGTTAAAGTGTTTCGCCAGATGCACACTACCCGCCACTACCCGCGCCCTGACCAGGGCCTGATGTTCCCATATCCAGGCTTTCTCCAGTTGGTATTTTTCAAAAGCTGTCAAAGTACTCACTAATAACCCCGAATTGCCAGAGGGGCGCAAGCGCATATCCACTTCATATAAATCCCCGCCTGGGGTATTGGCATTTAGAATATGAATAATTCTTTGGCCCAGACGGGTATAAAAAGCCTGATTATCGATGGAACGCTCACGGTTTGAAGTAAACCCGGCCGGCGCATCATAAATAAATACCATATCCAGGTCAGATCCATAGCTCAATTCAATCCCGCCCAATTTACCATAACCGACCATGATAAATTCCGGCTGCGTGACATCACCCTCAGGCCCTGAGGGATAACCATATTTAAGCACCAACTGATCCCACGCCAGCGGCAGCACTTCCTGCAACACGGTTTCAGCAATATCAGTAAGGTAATCGCTGATCCGCATCAGCGGCAGTGCTTCGGTAATTTCTGAAGCAGCCACTCTCAACACATGACCTTTTTTGAATTGACGCAAACATTCCATTTGCTGCTCAAGGTCTTCTTCCGGAATCCTTAATAGCTGCTGCCGTAACTCATCCGCCAAACCTTCAACCCCAGGCAGGTCGAATAAAGCCACGCCATTCACCAGCTCATCAAGCAAAAGTGGCTGCCGGCCAAATTCTTCAGCTATCCACGGGCTGGCGCCACAAAGACCAACCAGTCTTGTTAATGCTTCTTGGTTTTCCAATAACAGTGAAATGTAGGCAGATCTGCGCATAATGCCCAGCAACAACTCTTTCAGGCGGCGCAATACAACGTCAGGTTTTTTTTCTGCCAGCACACAGTCCATCAGCAAGGGCATTAAACGATCAAGCCGATTTTTCCCGATCGCCTGCATCTTCTGGTATTGCCGCGATATTTTCAGATCCTTTAATAAAGTATAAATTTCCTCGAATGTGCTTTTATCCAGTCCATAGCTGGATAAAAGGGTATTTATTTCCACGCTCTCTACGCTGCCTATCTGCATCCATAGCTGATTCAACAAGCTGTCTTGTTCAGCTTCAACCATTTCATTTTCTGAACTGATTATTTTTTTAAAATGTTTTCTAACATTTTTTTTATGCTGACTTAAAGTTTGATAAAATGAATCCCAGCTGTCCTTGTTCATTGCAACAGCCAAACGCTCTCTTGCAAGCTCATCAATTGGCAACTGCTGGGTTTGTTTGTCTTGCATGGCCTGGATTCGATGCTCGGTATGGCGCAAAAAATGATAGGCTTGCGTTAATTCTTCTACTGCTGCAGCGGGCAGAATATTTTCAATTGAAAACACTTCAAGCACTTTTAATAAATTTCGCTCTTGTAAACTCGGAACTTTACCACCACGAATCAACTGGAACGACTGGGCGATAAATTCAATCTCTCTAATGCCACCAGGGCCTATTTTCACATTATCTTCGGCATTTTTACGCCGCACCTCGCGATTAATCAGCGCTTTCATTTCACGCAATGAGTCAAACACACCAAAATCGACATAGCGCCGATAGATAAAAGGCGAAAGGCGGTTATGCAAGTCATCAATGGCTTCAGCTTCACCACTGATGGCCCGGTACTTTATCATTGCGTAACGCTCCCACTCCCGGCCCTGCTCTTCATAATAGGATTCAAGCGCGTCGAAGCTTGACGCCAGCGCACCACTCTGGCCATAAGGCCTTAAGCGCATATCAACCCTGAAAACAAAACCTTCGGCGGTAACTTCATCAAGCAATTTTATTAGCTGCTGTCCCAGGCGAACAAAAAACTCCTGGCAACTGCGTTCTTTTTTACCGCCTTTGGTAACGCCGGAGTATGGGTAAGCAAAAATCAGGTCGATATCTGAAGACAGGTTTAATTCCCTGGCCCCCAGTTTACCCATGCCTAATACCAGCATCCGCTGCGGCTTTTTGCCATTGTCCGCGTAAGGCTCACCCCATTCCCTCGCCAGGCTTTGATGCAGATAATCTATACCAATATTAATGCAGGCATCGGCTAAATTAGATAAATCCATGACGGTTTCATTCAGCAATGACAGCTCGCAAATATCCCGCCAGATGATGCGGATGATCTCCCGGTGTCGAAACAGCCTTATTTGCTGCGCCAACTCATCTCTGCTTTGACACAGTTTTAATACGGCTGCTAATTTTTCCAGGTAGCTTGATGCGGAATATTGGCGGTGCAAATCACCACTGGAGCACAAATCTAAAAATAGAGTGGGATGACGAATACTGGTTTCAGCCACATAATCACTGGCAGCCCAGACCCGCTGTTGTTCCTGCTTGATTTTTTCAGTGATGAACTGGCCTGCCGACTCCTGCAAGGATGCGCTCAGAAGGCCCGGTTTAATTGTTTTTAAAACCACCGATGAATGCTGTCCGGCGCATAGCGCTTCTAAAAACGCTTTATTAAACTTTTCAAGTAATGCATCAACCGACACAGAAACCTCTCCATCAGAAATTTTTATATCATCATAGCATAACATCTGATAAATTCGATCAGGCCGACGACAGCAGAAACCCTAAGCAAACCCGAAATTCATCAAAAAATGCAAAGATCAACGCAAGGCATGCAGGCAGAAACAGAAAAGTTACTGGTGATTTTTTTATTGCTGGTTTCTTTTGTCGTCGGCGGGGTAATTGCGATCAATCTCCACGACTTAATTCATATCAAGTGCGCCGCTGCCGGTGAGTGCTTTGGCGCTGGCGACATTATAAATAAGTTAAGCCTGCTGCCCTTCTGGATAATTTTATCTAATGCTCTATCCATGGCTTTATTGCTGAGTTCCAGTCTTTTATTAATTATTTTTTGCGCAAAAGCGACCCGCGATAAGCTACCAAACCAGAGTGATTCGCCGACTTCAGCCAAGCTTAAACCAGCCCTGCTAAAGCTCTTTTTGATCAGCCTGGCTCTTTCCCTATTATGCTCCGGCATAGCTTTCTGGTTTACTTCACAGTAGGGAGCTGCTGATTTAATTCTGCAAAACCCAAGCAAAGCCGCTTACATACTCGCCAGCACTCTAAAATACAGGGCCTTAAGGTATTCAGTTTCAGGTATTGAAGGGTGAATAGGGTGATCAGCGCCTTGGCCGCCACGCTCCAGCAGTTGTACAAAGCGATCTAAATGCCGGCCCGCACCTCTTACCTGATCCAGCAGGTCTTCACTGCCAAGGTGCATGGAGCACGATGCTGAAATCAGCAGGCCATCGCGATTTAGCAAGCGCATACCCAATTCATTCAAGTGCCTATAGGCCGCTATACCTTTTTTGGCATCTTTTTTTCGTTTAATAAAGGCCGGGGGGTCAAGGATTATCACATCAAACCTTTCCTCTGCAGCCTTTAATTCTGTTAAGGCTTGAAAGGCTTCTCCTTGCAGGGCCGAAACCCGGTCTTCTACTTTATTTATTTTTGCATTGCGTACCACGCCATCCAGCGCGTATTCGGAACTGTCCACGCACATAACATCGGCAGCACCAAAGCAGGCGGCCTGTACCCCCCAACCACCCACGTAGCTGAACACGTCTAATACGCGTTTACCCTCAACGTAGTGTTTCATTCGTGCCCGATTATCCCGATGATCGTAAAACCATCCGGTTTTCTGCCCTTTCATAACCGGTGCTTCAAAAGCCACGCCATTCTCTTTTAATGTTATCCACTCCGGCATTTCCCCCTTCACAACTTCTGTCTGAGTTTCCTCGATACCTTCCAGCTTCGCCATAGCACTGTCGTAACAAAGCAACATGGCTTCGGGCTCAAGCACCTGATCAACGGCTTCAACAATAGCGTCTTTAAGCACCGCCATGCCCACGGTATTGATTTGAATAACCACTTTATTTTGAAAGCGGTCAATGACCAGGCCCGGCAAGCAGTCGCTGTCGCCATAAACCAGACGGTAGCATTGATCAGTGTAGATTCTTTCCCGCATCGACAATGCAATGTTCAGGCGATGTACTAATAGCGACTTATCGAGAACAAAGGCTGAATCACGGCTGAACAAACGTGCGCAAATCAGGCTTTGCGGATTGACAAAGGCGTTACCCAGTGGCCGGCCCCGCGAGTCGGCAACAAGCACTTGCTCACCGGGCTTAAATTGCTTTAAGGGTGTGGCTTCAACATCCACTTCATTGCTGTAAATCCACTGATGGCCAGATTTAAGTCTTTTTTCTTCATTTTTTTTCAGCCGTAAAATATCCAGCCCTGCTTTGGACCTTGCTTGCAGATTCATGTCGGTGTTCATAATGCGTGTCTCTTACACTCTTGAAGTATTGTGCAGCGTGTTTGAAAAGAATTGCATGCTCAGGAAATCTCAGGTTCTGGCATAAAGAATCAGAGATTCCAGCAATGTCCAATGCAAGGGGTAAAACTTAAACTGTAATTCCAGGAAACGCAGCTATTGCGCCGGCTGCCACACCAAATCCAGCTCCCGAGCGGCTTTTACATCATCCAGTCGACGAACCGGCTGGGTGTAGGGTGCGCCTTTAACGGTTTCTGGATTCTGCTCAGCTTCTGCCTTGATTTTAACCATTGCGCTAACAAAGCCTTCCAGCTCATCACGGGATTCGGTTTCTGTGGGCTCGATTAACAGGCATTCCGGCACCAATAGCGGGAAATAGGTGGTGGGAGCATGGTAACCATAGTCCAGCAAACGCTTGGCGAAATCCATGGCGTTCACCCCCAGCTCTTTCGCCTGAGGACTCATGGTTACAATAAATTCATGGGTAGCACGTCGATTGGGGTAAGCCAGGGTGAAGCCTGCTTTGGCCATCAACACCATCATATAATTGGCATTCAGGGTGGCGTATTCACCCACCCGGTGCATACCTTCACAGCCCAACGCACGAGCATAAAAATAAGCCCTAAGCAGCACCCCGGCATTGCCCATAAAGGCGGAAAGTTTACCAATGGTGTTGGGGATATCGCGCTTGTCCAGCCAACGGTAGTGGTCTTGCCCTTCAATATGTTCATGGCCCACTACAGGCGTAGGCATAAACGCAAGCAAGCGCTCACTTACACCAACCGGTCCAGCGCCTGGGCCACCGCCACCGTGAGGTGTGGCGAAGGTTTTATGCAAGTTCATGTGCAGCACATCAAAACCCATGTCGCCGGGCTTCACTTTACCCAGAATCGCATTAAGGTTAGCACCGTCATAATAAAGCAGCCCACCGGCCTGATGAACTGTTTTGGCAATGGCTTCAATTTGTCGTTCAAATACGCCGCAGGTGGAGGGGTTGGTCATCATTAAACCCGCCGTTTGAGGCCCGACAGCAGCCTTTAGTGCTTCCAGATCAACATCGCCTTCACGATTAACCGGTATTTCCCTCACTTTATAACCGCACATGACTGCGGTAGCGGGGTTAGTACCGTGAGCGGCTTCCGGAACCAGAATTTCTGTACGCTCATGGTCTTGCTTCGAATCGTGATAGGCGCGAATCATGGCAATACCAGCGAACTCGCCTTGTGCGCCGGCCATGGGTGTTAACGACACCCCCTTCATTCCGGTCACATCTTTTAACATTTCCTGCAGCTCATAAACGCAGGCCAGATAACCCTGGCTATGGCTTTTAGGCGCCAGGGGGTGGCGTTGCAAGAAACCCGGCATAGACGCAGCTTTATGAGCCCCGCGGGGGTTGTATTTCATGGTGCAGGAACCCAGAGGATAAAACTGGGTGTCGATGGAAAAGTTTTTCCGCGATAAATTAGTATAGTGCCGCACAACTTGCAGCTCGGATACTTCGGGTAACAGCGGTGCCTGCTTGCGGAATTGGCTTTCCGGTATTTGCACAGTCGATGCTGATGAAGCTTGTTCGCTTAATATTTTTAAAGGCGCCTGAGCCTGGGCACGGCGACCTGCCTGGTTTTTCTCAAATATCAGCATGTTGATTTGTGCCTAGTTCGTTGATAATGGATTTCAAGGTTTCAACAAAAAGATCGAGGTCGGCCTGGGTTTTGGTTTCAGTGGTACAAACCAAGATCACATCCTCCATGCCGGAATATTTTTTACCCAGATTGTACCCACCCAGAATGCCCCTCTCCGCCATCATAGGTAAAATTTGTGCCGCAGGAAAAGGCAAATCAATGGCGGTTTCATGAAAGCAGGGGCCTTCGAACCGAGCCACGACACCCTCAAGCGCCACCAGCTTGGCGTGCAGGTATTGCAAATTAGCATGGCAGGCCTTGGCCACCCGCCGCAAACCCTCGGCACCCAACAAACTCAGGTAAATAGTTGCCGCTGTAACCGCCCAACCCTGGTTGGTACAAATATTAGATGTCGCCTTTGAACGTCGAATATGTTGTTCGCGTGCCTGTAACGTCAGGGCAAAACCCTCTTTACCTTCAAGATCAACGGTACGGCCAATAATACGGCCCGGCATTTGCCTGACGATAGCCTGCTTGCAGCACATAAAACCAAAATAAGGACCACCCGACGAAAGTGGTATGCCCAAAGGCTGGCCTTCACCAACAACAATATCAGCACCGCTTTCGCCCCACTCACCCGGCGGCCTTAATAATGCCAGTGAGGTGGGGTTAACCACAGCAATAACCAGCATGTTATGTTCATGGGCCCAATGGGTCAGGGCATCAATATCTTCCAGGCGACCAAAGAAATTCGGCTGGGCGATCACCAGGGCTGCAATATCTGCGCCTGCATAAGTCTCAAGCGCAGATAAATCAGTAATGCCTTGAGCTTGATCCATAGGAACCTCAATCAGCTCCACGGCCTGGTTATGGGTGATATTATGGGTCACTTCACGATAAGCCGGGTTAACGGTAAGTGGCATTAACACTTTGCGGGATTTTGAGCCTCGGTTGGCCCGGATCGCCATCAATACCGCTTCTGCCAAAGCCGAAGCACCATCGTATAACGAGGCATTTGCAACCTCCATGGCGCTTAAGTGGGCTATCATGGACTGGTATTCATAAATAAGCTGCAAGGTTCCCTGGCTGGCTTCTGCCTGATATGGCGTGTAGGCGGTCATGAATTCACCCCGGCCCGCCAGATCCCAAACTGCCGCCGGCACATGATGTTCATAAGCACCGGCACCGATAAAACACAAAGCTCCGGCATCCTTTTGAGCCCGGTCTGACATAATGCGCAGCACTTCCATTTCACTCGCACCTTCAGGTACCGATGTTAATTTTCCAGCACGCAAAGCCGGCGGAATTTCATCGAACAGCGCTTCCACGCTGTCCACACCGATAACATCGAGCATCGCCCGAACATCACCTTCAGTATGGGGAATGTATGGCATAAAAAACCTTAATGATTATTCGTGAAAGTGGAGACTGTTTTAAACACCCGCAAGAGAACATGTACGGCTTTTCTTCTTGCTTAAAATCACCTGGCAGCCCGCCTGTTAGTGCTCTTCAGCGTCAACCTGATGTTGATAGGCTTCGGAATCCAGCAGAGAATCCAGGTCAGACGGATCAGACATTTTAATTTGAAACATCCAACCATCACCATAAGGGTTTGTGTTGACCCATTCAGGTTCATCTTCAAGGCCTTCGTTCACCGCCACAACTTCACCACTTACCGGCGCATATATATCCGAAGCAGCTTTAACGGACTCAACTACCCCAGCCTCATCCCCTGCGCTTAACTGCTGGCCCACTTCAGGCACTTCAACATAAACCAGGTCACCCATGGCATTCTGGGCATGATCGGTAATACCAACGGTAGCCACATCCCCTTCAACACGCACCCACTCGTGAGTGGAAAGATATTTTAATTCTTCTGGTAACTGGCTCATTTATACAACCCTCATTCCTGTTTCTTTAAGTTATCACGGTTTTTTTACAGTTTTAGTTCCGATTACAGCTCCGGTTTGGCTTTGATCGCACTGAGTAAAGTCATGCCAACAGGCTGCTAAACACGCTTGTAACAAGCCTTGCCCATTCTTACAAAAGGCAGGGTAACAACTTTAACCGGTATTAATTTTTTTCTGATTTCCACCAAGGCATCACTGCCAATGCCAACGGGGACTCTTGCTAAGGCGATTGCGTGACCCAAAGACGGTGAAAATGTACCGCTGGTGATTTCACCTTCACCCACACCGTCAATAATTACTTTTTGGTGAGCACGAAGCACACCCTTGCTCGCCATAATCAAACCCACCAATATTTGTTTGCTACCGGCGGTTTTTTCAGCCTCCAGGGCTTGACGACCGATAAAGTCCCGGTCTTGTGGCTCCCAGGCAATTGTCCAACCCATATTAGCCGCGAGTGGCGACACGGTTTCATCCATATCTGAACCATAGAGATTCATCCCGGCTTCCAGACGCAGGGTATCGCGGGCCGCCAGACCAATGGGCGACACCTGCTTGTCCAGCAATGCCTGCCAAAGCTCTGTTGCGGCCTCACCCGGCAGTATAATTTCAACACCGTCTTCACCGGTATAACCGGTTCGGGCCACGAACCAGTTGCCCAGCTCAATACCTTGAAACGGCTTTAGTTGCTCTAATACAGCGGCCTTTTCAGCGCCAACGATTTCAGCAATACGCTCTCGGGCATTCGGGCCTTGCACCGCCAGGATAGCCATTTCAGGCCTTTCCGTCACCGTTACGCAGAAATTTTCTGCTTGTTTTTTCATCCAGGCAAGGTCCTTTTCGCGGGTGGCGCAGTTTACCACAAGCCTGAAATAGTCGTCTAAATTATAGACAATCAAATCATCAATAACGCCACCTTGTTCATTCAGCATGGCGCTGTACAGGGCTTTCCCTGGCAGCTTTAATTTGGCCACATCATTGGCCAGCAGGTATTGCAAGTAGGCTTTAGCATCGGCACCGCTAACATCCACCACCGTCATGTGGGAAACATCAAACATGCCCACATCCTGGCGAACCTTTTGGTGCTCTTCAATTTGCGAACCATAGCTGATCGGCATATCCCAGCCGCCAAAATCGACTATCTTTGCCCCAGCGGCCTGATGATGCTCATACAATACGGTTTTATTGCCCATAAATGTCTACTTGTTGTTCACTATTACGAAACACGAAACTAATTGGCTCTTTAGCTTGTTTTAAAACCCAGAAAACGGGCGGCCATTTTACATGGTTACTGCCCAGCCCTCTACCCTGCTCCTGAAACAAAGCGACAACTCCATTTAACCACTAAAGCCAAGTCTTGCTCATCGCCTTGTTGCTAATTACACAAACTATCAGGTTATACTACTTGCTGTACTTATCGCTGTCCGTCATTATTTATGCCACTTGAAATAGTGGCTTTTATTCTTATTAACATGGAGATAGGCATCATGGGTTTCTGGATTTTCCTGGGCGTTATTGCACTTTTCGTTATTTATCTGATTGCCATTTTCAACAAACTGGTGGCGTTGAAAAACCGCTTTAAAAACAGTTTTGCGCAAATCGACGTACAATTACAACGTCGCTACGACCTTATCCCCAACCTGGTTGAAACCGCAAAAACCTACATGGCCCATGAGAAAGACACCCTGGAACGGGTGATTCAGGCCAGAAACCAGGCAGTCAGTGCCCAGCAGGCAGCAGCAAGTCACCCAGACGATGCCAATGCAGTTAAAGGTTTAAATCAGGCCGAAGCCTTGCTGTCCGGTTCTTTGGCGAATTTTTTTGCCCTGTCGGAAAATTACCCGGATTTAAAGGCCAATGAAACCATGTCGCAATTGATGGAAGAACTGACCTCCACCGAAAATAAAGTGGGCTTCGCCCGTCAGGCCTTTAATGATGCCGTGATGGATTACAACACCTATTGCGAACAATTCCCCAACAGTTTTGTGGCCGGGTTTGGCACTTTTAAACCCGCTCAATTGCTGGAGCTTGAAGACAAGGCAGCTAAAAAAGCAGTAAAGGTTGCTTTCTAAGTCCTAAATAACAAAGCTGAGATAGCCATACTATAATTTCAGTATTGCTACCTTTCAACTTAAGACCCTACTTAGGCCCTAACGAAAATTACTGATGAATTTTTTCGAGCACCAAGCAAAAGCACGTCGAAACACATCATTGCTGATATTTTATTTTTTCCTGGCTACCGCTTTGATTGTACTGGCTGTCAATACAGCGGTGTTCTTTAGCATGCCGTTTTTAACCGATAGTTTAAGCATTGACGGTGCTCAGAAGTACCCGGTTAAATTTCATGCCTTAAGCCAATGGTTTCAGAATCCTTACTGGATCTACATCAGCTTAGCCACTCTCGGAGTGATTCTGTTTGGCAGTTTGCTTAAACTGACGCAACTTAGTGGCGGCGGCGAAGCTGTTGCCAACATGGTCAAGGCCAGAGAGATCAATCTGGATAGTCATGATCCACTTGAAAGAAAACTGATCAATATTGTTGAAGAAATGGCTATTGCATCGGGCATTCCCATGCCCCGTATCTACGTAATGGACCATGAGCCCAGCATCAATGCTTTTGTGGCAGGTTTTAAAGTCACCGAAACCGTTTTAGTGGTGACCCGGGGCACCCTGGAGAATTTGAATCGGGATGAATTGCAAGGGGTTGTCGGTCACGAATTCAGTCATATTTTCAATGGCGACATGCGCATGAATATTCGTTTAATGGCCATCCTCGCGGGCATCCTTGCCATTGGCCAAATCGGCCAGTTCCTTTTGCGCGCCGGTTTCTATGGTGGGCATACCCGCCGCAGCCGGTCAGACAAGGATGGCGGCATTGCCGTACAACTTGCGCTTGGGCTTGCCTTACTGGCCATAGGTTATATCGGGCTTTTTTTTGGCCGTTTAATCAAAGCCGCCATATCAAGACAAAGAGAATACCTGGCGGATGCCTCAGCGGTACAGTTTACCCGAAACCCCACAGGAATTGCTGAAGCCCTGATAAAAATCCGCAATGGTGTTGGCTCGCATTTAATGTCCCCCAAGGCTGAAGACATGAGCCATATGTGTTTTGGTGAAACCTTGTCTTATGCTTTCAGCGGCTTACTTGCTACGCATCCACCTTTGGATAAAAGGATTGCCGCCATTAGCCCAGAATTTTTAAAGAAAGCCGAAATCAGGGAAAAATATCAAACACCAAAAACTGGGCACGCCTCTCATACCGAACACAAGTTTGAGCTGGCAGGTGCAGCAGGCTTTTCAACCACGCAGACTGCGGTGTCGACCACCTCGGACGCCATCACTGCTTCCGTAGGCAACCCCACCACTGAGCACGTAGCCTATGCGGAAAGCTTGCTTTCCGTTATCCCAAGCGCCTTGCATGAAATGATTCACAGCCCCCTTGGCGCACAATCTATTTTGTACTGCTTGCTTATCCCAAAGGATAGCAAACAAGAAAAACACAGCCTGATGTTATTAAAAGATCATCTTGATAACACGCAACTCACCCAAATCAGCAACAATTTACAAGCCATCCACCAACTTGGTTCACGCCTACGCCTGCCACTGATTGACCTCGCAACATCACCTTTAAAAACACTTGATTTTAAAGCCAGAAAAACATTTTTAAATAACATCAATGTTTTAATTAAAGCAGACAACAAGGTGACTTTGTTTGAATATACTGTATTAAGCTTATTGAAAAAACATTTAGGCGCTCATCCAGGCAAAGCTGATAAAGTTCGCTTCCGCAGCTTTAAGCCGATACTTGATGAATTGAATATACTCATTTCAATCTTGATTCATATTAGCGGAGAACATGCAGCTGAAAAGACAGCTCTACATCACCGAGTCATGAGCAGCTTTATCAACACACCGCTGCCTTTTTTGGAACGCTCAGCCTGTAACGTTCAAGTGCTGGACATGGCATTAAATAAACTGGATCAGCTAAATCCAATACTTAAAAGAAATGTACTCAGCGCCTGTGCAGACTGCGTACTTAACGATGGCATCGTTCAGGTTCAGGAAGCAGAAACCTTACGCGCCATCGCCAGCGCTTTAAATTGTCCCATGCCGCCTTTATTAGATATGCAAAAAAAATTACCGGGCTAAAAAATCCCCTGCAAAAGCAGCCCCGAATAATTCAGGGCTGCGTTCAATTAAAACAGTTAACCTTTATTTAATAAGTATGCTGCTTTGAAAACCAGGGCAGGCCTTCCAGTGGATTACTATAAGGAGACGATGTTCCCGCCGGCACGGCATCGTGATGTTTCCGGGCCATTAGATCAATCATCTTGTGCGCCTTGTCAGCATCGACATCCACCATAATCAGGTACTTACCTGCTTCAATATCATCATGAAAACGGGCAATTTTATAATGGTCGTGAGAGATCCCCACCATCCCGCCAACCCAAGCGCCAAAACAAGTAATTAAAGCAATCAAGGCAAGAAACGCTGCAATGTCAATGTATTGACCCAAAGGGCCAAACCATTTCAAACCCGTTACGAGTAAAAACCCAAGCCCAAAACCAAGCAAGGCTCCTCGCTCACCGGAATGGATAATATCTCTTTCTTGCAAAGGTGTGGTTGAATGAATCTGATGAGTGACCAGACCGGCTTCGTCCTTGGACATCACATGAAAGTTCCAGTCAGAAATACCCAGTGCGTGCAAATCATCAGAAATGCTTTTAGCAGACACTAGTTTATTAGCTAGATAATAGAAACGTCGCATACGTTTATCCTCCTTAACTTACCAACGCTCACGCTGCTGTTTTACAGCGTGTAATCTTCGAACCCCGACATCAGCCAAAGGTTCCCTTTATGCTGCCTGTATTTTCAGTATAGGGTAAAAAAAGTGGGTAAAACCAATGTTGATAGACGTATTTATGCTATGCGATTTAAGTTTGAGATTGATTCATTCTTACTATTGGTTTTTTATGATCCAGCGCGCAAATTTTTCCTTTCAGATGTCAAAGACTAAATCTATTCACGGACTGATAAATCTAGCTTTCTTCAGCAACTAGACCAAGGTTTTCCAGTAATTCTTGCAGTTGATCCGCACCGCCAATCAATTGGCCCTTAATAAACACCATAGGAAAAGTCGGCCAGCCAGCCCACATTTTCAAGGCATTACGGCGACGCCATGATCCAAAATAACTGCCATATTCAAGATACTTATAAGCTGTGTTATTTTTATCAAGCATTTTTCTCGCTCTTTTAACATGAGGATTCTGAGCCATACCAACCACCACGGCATCATTAGCTGCTATTGCCGCACTCACTTCATCAACAATGTCCCTGTTGTTTTCAGCTATCACGGACTGAATGGACGGGTGAATTTTTTCTTGCTCTAAAATGGGCCTGCTCACTTTGTTTCTCCTGGTTTTCAGTGGGTATCATTATGTTATTACTGTTAACAATTTAAACCCGGCCCACTTTTAAGGACAAGGGCCATTTGATAGAATATTTTTTCTCACTCGCGCCCCACACCTTGGTTAACTCAGCTGCCAATACAGTCAGCGGGTTTTCACCCGTTTGGTCTTTATAACGCTGCACCGCTGACCAGGTTCCCAGATAACCCAGAAGCTGTGATAAGTCCCATTGCGCCTGCATTTCATGCCTCGGCATTGGTATTTCTTTGAATGGAAAATAAATACCCTGGTAACCGGCTTCCACTATCGACCTTTCGGGGGGCCAATAGCTGCCTATTTTGTTGTGATAAAAGTCATGGAGTATTCCATCAATTTTGCTCCCTGAATAAAGAAAATTGTAGGACCAAACGGCAAGAATACCTCCGGGTTTCAACACCCTGTTAACTTCTGCATAAAAAGCCTCAAGTTCAAACCAGTGCAGGGCCTGAGCAACGGTTACCAGATTAATGGAACGGGTCTTAATATGGGTTTTCTCGGCTGGCGATACTTCAAAACGAATATTTTTATGGGCA
>JBECKY010000092.1:0-65000 GCA_040235475.1 Pseudomonadales bacterium | reverse complement strand
CTACCGCTTCTTCTTTAAATTCTTTAGTATACTGTTTGTATGTTCGTTTCTGACTCATTATGGCACCTTAATAGTTGATAATAATTATCTCTTATTAAAGTGTCCGGGGCTATTAGACCACTACAATCTATGAGATCAAAAGGTAAGGGGTATAAGAAATAATGAAACATTTTATTGTGGGGCTGGGAGTGTTGTTTATTGTTGCCTGTTCAGATAATAAAAAGCCAGAGCCTGAGGAAATACTGGAATACCAGCTTGAATCCTATAAAAAAGCTCAGCAAGTTGAATCCCTGGTGTTAGAAAGAGTAGATCAACAGAAGGAAGAGCTAGACAAGGACTTGCAATAATAAGCAAGCTCAGACTGGTTCGGGGTTCTGTTCATAAGTTTCTTGCAGGAAGTGTTCTATAGCTTCATTCCAGCCACTAATACCTGCTTGTTTGGTATAAAAAATTTTTCTGGAGTGCTTCAGTTTCAGCGGGCTTTTTTCTTTGGAAATAGCACCGGCAAAATCCGCTTGTTCAAGCATGCTTATATCATTTATGGCGTTGCTTAAGGCGAATAAACGAATCTTGTTTTTGTGCTCGTACTGATACTTTTCTTTGAGTTTTTGCATGGCCGACGCTTTATCGGTTTTCCCGTTGATAAGATAAAAGTTATCTACCGAGGTGAGTGTCAGCTGGTTTTTTTCCAGTTCGGTTTTGAATAATTCAAATTGTAAGGCAGTGTCGTGCCATAGGATGGGCTCACTGCAAAGTCGTTGCTGATTTAGCAGGGCCAGGTGTTGATTGAGCCCGGTTTTCTGGGCAACTTCAGCGCGACTCCAGTCATAAAAGCCTGCAAAATTAAATTTCCGGGCTGTGCGAATGCGATGTAGTTTCTGGATAACCATGCTGTAGTGGTAACCCAGAAAAAATATTGAATAACCGTCAATGTTTTCAGCAGGTTGTTGTGACTTAAAGTAACCTTTCGGTACACATATAGCGCTGCCATTTTCAATGATAAAGGGATGCTCATTTTCAAAAATTTTTCTGATTTCAATGAGTTCTGAGAAAGTTCTATTAGAATTAAAAATAACCGGAATATTATTTGTTTTCAGTGCTTGTAAGGTACGATCGGCTGGTTTCAGGCAATAATTAAAAGGATCAACCAGCATGCCATCCAAGGCAGTGAAAACCAGCCACGGTGTTGCCAGTTCATGGTTAGCAGCGGGAGCTTGTTGTTCAGATGTAAAATCAATGGATATATTTGGCATTGATTGAAGGTAATAATTTTTTGTCTTATAAAAAGGGTTTCTGTGTAAATGCATGAAGCTATTTGCCAGTTTGAGACTGCTAGTTAGTAGGAAAACACTCAGGGCGCTCTTTATCAAGGCATTGTTGAAATTATGTGCTATAGCTGTGAAGCGTTTCATACTATTGAATTAGCAAAATGAACTTGTGTTTCATAAGGTTACATTCCGGCTTAAATTTTATCTTTAACTTTTTGATTTCTTTCCTAAGAATTTTCCAGGCATCATCTTTTGGTGAGTGCCTGCTGCACAGCCAGCCTATAACCCGAAGTCATTGCTTGTGCCCTTAGGCCGCTGTTTTCCTGGTTTTCTTCTGCCAGAGGCCTATTTTAAATGGGTATTTAAAAAGCAAAACTGTCCTTGAATAAATCAGTCAATATGTATAAACTCCGTGAACTTTTCTGCCCTGAAAACAGGGCTTAACTCCTTGCTTCACTCTAAGGACCATTGCTTGCTAGTGATTGATTAGCTAGGCAGGGGAGCCACAGGGGAGGCTAGAAACCATGGGGAGCGTTAAAATGCGCCATTATGAAGTTGTATTTCTGGTACATCCAGATCAAAGTGATCAAGTGCCTGGCATGATTGAACGTTATACAGGCTTGATTACAAGCTCAGGTGGTTTGGTTCACCGTCTTGAAGATTGGGGTCGCCGACAACTGGCCTATCCCATCAACAAAATCCATAAAGCCCACTATGTGTTATTCAACGTTGAAAGCGGTCAGGAGGCCATCGATGAGTTGGCCAATAACTTTCGCTATAGCGATGCTGTTATTCGCAATCTGATTATTCGTCGCGACGAGGCTGTTACGCAAGAGTCGCCATTAGCAAAACCAGCTGACGAGCGTGCCCAAAAATCTTCCGCAGAGCGCTCTTTCAGAGAGGTTAGCGCAGAGTTTGAAGAAGGCGCTGATGAAGTTTCAGCGGAAGAACCCGAGGTATCTGGCGAGTAAGGCTCCTGGATCAGACCTGGCGGCCTGCTAGAATAAACATAGATTATTTATATTTTTGCAGACTAAAACTACCAAGCAAACACAGTAGCATGTCTCGATGAACACAGGAGAAAATCATGGCTCGAAGTTTCCGACGTCGTAAATATTGCCGTTTTACAGCGGAAGGTATATCCCAAATTGATTATAAAGACTTGGATACCTTGCGGGCTTATGTCAGCGAAACGGGAAAAATTGTGCCCAGCCGCATTACCGGCACTAAAGCGAAATATCAAAGACAGCTGTCTACGGCCATTAAGCAGGCGCGTTACCTTGCTTTGTTGCCGTATACTGATTCCCACGATTATTAATAGGATACCTGCCGACTGCGGTTCGGTAGAAGCGCAATGCAAGCCTTAGCTGAATATATTATGCGTCGCCGTTTTAACGCGGTGGCGGTGGCTTTCGTTTGTGCATTATTACCGCTATTGGAGTGGCTTGGTGCGGCCGCCGTTGCCCTGGTAACATTACGCAAAGGCTGGCAAGAAGGGGTTTTTGTTTTAACTTGGGCTTGCATCTCCGGAGGGTTAAGGTGGGCTGTTGGTGATGTGCTGATACTGCCAACGCTGGTTCTGGTGTTTTGCGGGGCTGCGGTTTTAAGGCAGTCGGTATCCCTGCTGTACGCTATTATTACAACCACCGCTTTGTCGGCTTTAGTGATGGTTTTATTCCAGAAAGTTATGCCTATTGGCCTGGAACGGTTGGTGACTAAAACTGGCGATATGTTCGCAGAGCTTCAGCTGCTGGAAAAGCTTGCGGTGACTAACCCTGAACAATGGATTGTTGAATTGGCATTAACCGGGTTTGGTCTCAGTGTTGCGGTTATGGCCCTTGCCGGCCTGTTAATTGGCCGCTGGTGGCAGGCTAAACTGTATTACCCAGGTGGCTTTCAGGATGAATTTCATCAGCTGCGCTTATCACCGCTGATGCTCGCCACTTTGGCTGCTGTGGCAGTGGTGGCGGTTGGCCTGGTACCGCAATTGCGCCTTATTGGTGCGCTGATCAGTTTGCCGGTGTTTTTAGTCGGTGTGTCACTGGTTCATAGTGTGGCGAAGATTTTAGGTTTTGGTCTCCAGGTTTTAGCGCTGTTTTATGTTTTGTTAATTCTGTTCAGTGGCTACGTTTACTTGCTCTTATTGCTGCTGGTGATTGCAGATAGCTTTATAAATATCAGGCAGCGTTTGGCGCATACAAATGATCAGTAAAGGCTTAAGTGGCTAAGGTTTTAATTAGTATTTTAAGATATCAAAGAGGGTGTAAAGATGGACGTTATTTTATTAGAAAAATCCCGTAACTTGGGTAACTTGGGCGATAAGGTGTCGGTAAAGGCAGGTTATGGCCGGAATTTTCTTATCCCTCAGGGTAAAGCCATTCCTGCCAATAAAGCCAATTTGGAAGAGTTTGAAAAACGTCGCGCTGAACTTGAGAAAAAAGCTCAGGAAGAGCTGACCATCGCCCAGGGACGTATGGAGCAGCTTCAGCAGTTAAAAGTCTCCATTGCCTCAAAATCAGGCAATGAAGGTAAGTTATTTGGCTCGATAGGTACCAGTGACCTGGCTAAGGCAATGACGGAAGCCGGTGTTGAGACCAAGAAAAGTGAAGTTCGTTTGCCTGAAGGCGCTATTCGAAATATAGGTGAATATGAAGTGATGGTTCAGGTTCATACTGACTTGATAGCAACTGTTCAAGTTTCTGTGGTGGCTGAAGCGTAAGCAGCTACAACATCGCTGAAAAAGATTGCGTGTGATTTCGCACGATGAGAAACTGAAGCACTGAGGGGTTGAATACCTTCGGTGCTTTTTTGTTTGTGCGCCTTTATTAAATGTTGCTAATTATTTCTGTTAAGCAGAGCCTCCTGAGGATCATAGCTTAGCAAGGGTGCTTTTTAAATTTTAAGGTCGTAGTTATTTTATGATAGAGCATGAGCAGGATCGTGAGCTCAGGGCACTTAAAGTGCCCCCCCATTCTGTAGAAGCCGAACAGTCAGTTCTGGGTGGCTTGCTGATTAATAACAGTGCTTGGGACGACATCGCTGATAAAATTAACGAAAATGATTTTTACCTTCCTCAGCATCGTTATGTGTTTCGACTAATCCAGGAGCTTACCGATGAAAATCAGCCGGTTGATATTACCACTTTATCCGAAGCACTGGATAAGCGCGAATTACTTGGTGAAGTAGGGGGCATAGCCTACCTTGGCGAGTTGGCCAATAGTACCCCCAGTGTTGCCAATATTGTTGCTTATGCCAATATTGTCCGAGAGCGCTCAGTGCTTAGGCAGTTGGTGCAGGTTTCCAATGAGATTGCCGAAAGTGCTTTTCGGCCCGATGGGGCAAAGAGCCATGACTTACTGGATCAGGCTGAAGGCAAAATTTTCGCAATTGCCGAACAGGGAAGCCGCCGAGGTGGGCCTGAAACTATTAAAACCCTGCTGACCAGAGCTGTTAACAGAATTGATGAGTTGTATAAATCAGATTCAGCGATAACTGGATTGAGTACCGGTTTTAACGACCTGGATGAAAAAACCTCCGGTTTGCAGCCCTCGGATTTAATTATTATTGCGGGTCGGCCCTCTATGGGTAAAACCAGCTTCGCGATGAACATTGGCGAAAACGCCGCCATTCAAAGCGGTTTACCGGTTCTGGTGTTCAGCATGGAAATGCCCGCCGATGGTTTGGCGATGCGCATGCTTTCATCTCTGGGGCGTATCAACCAAACCCGAATGCGAAGTGGTAAGTTGGAAGAAGATGATTGGCCGCGACTGAATTCGGCCATCAGCTTGCTGGCTGAACAAAAGTTGTTTATTGATGATACCCCAGCGATGTCGCCCACCGAGGTGCGCGCCCGCGCTCGCCGAATTGCCAGAGAGCATGGCCAACTGGGTTTGATCATTATTGATTACTTGCAATTGATGCAAGTTAGCGGCGCTGAAAACCGGGTATCAGAAGTGTCAGAAATTTCCCGCTCACTCAAGGCCCTGGCCAAAGAGCTGGCTGTGCCGGTTATAGCACTATCGCAATTAAACCGGGGTCTGGAGCAGCGGCCTGATAAACGCCCGGTGATGTCAGATTTAAGGGAGTCGGGTGCGATTGAGCAGGATGCCGACCTCATTATGTTTATTTACCGAGATGAGGTTTATAACAAAGAAGAAGACAACCCTCAAAAAGGGGTTGCTGAGATTATTATTGGTAAACAAAGGAATGGCCCTATCGGCAAAATTAAAATGGCCTTTCTCGGCGAATACACCAAATTTGAAGACCTGGCTCCAGAAAGCTATGGAGGCGGTTACGGGTGAGTCGGCGTGCCTACGCAGAAATCGACCTCAAAGCTCTGCAGCATAATTTCTGTCTGGCTAAATCCCTGCTGCCACAGAGCAAAACCGTTGCGGTGATCAAGGCCGATGCCTATGGCCATGGTATCAGCCAATGCGCCTGGGCGTTGCAGGATGAAGCGGATTGCTTTGGTGTTGCTCATATCAGTGAAGCCATGCAGTTACGCGCTGCCGGCATCAGCAAACCGGTTTTGCTGATGGAGGGTGTCTTTTCTGCCGAAGAAATGGAATTAGCGGCCAGAAAAGGCTTCTGGATCACTGTGAGCAATATTGAACAGATGAAGTTAGTGAGCGCCAACAAGCTTGATAAGCCTTTAAAAATATGGCTAAAAATTAATACGGGGATGAACAGGCTGGGAGTTTCCATTGCGCAGGTTAAAGACCTTTTTAATACCCTGAAAGCCATGAGCAGTGTGTCTGATGTGGTATTGATGACCCATTTCGCCTGTGCGGATGATCCAGGTTCTACCATGACAGAAACACAACTAACGCGTTTTAAAGCCGCTGTGAGTGGCCTTGATGCTGAATTAAGCTTGGCAAATTCAGCTGCTGTTATTGCCTGGAGCAGCCAGCTTCGGTTTTCACAGGTGCAATGGATTCGCCCCGGCATCATGCTTTATGGTTCATCCCCTTTGCTTGCTGAGGCTGATCAGGTTGCTGCTGGGGCTGAGAGCAAGCCCTTGCAAGCCGTGATGACCCTGCATGCGAAATTAATTGAAGTAAGAACCCTGCAGGCTGGAGAGTTCCTGGGTTATGGGGCAACATGGTCGGCGGATAAAAATACTCGCATTGGCGTTGTCAGTATTGGCTATGGAGATGGTTATCCTCGACATGCAAAGCAGGGCACCCCAGTGCTGGTGGGCGGTAAACGCGTACCACTGGTGGGGCGCGTCTCCATGGATATGATCACCGTGGACTTGTCTTCCCAGGCGCAGGCTAAAATCGGTGACCCGGTGATCCTCTGGGGCCGGGGACTACCGGTGGATGAAATAGCTCAATGGGCAGGCACAATAAGCTATGAGCTTTTGTGCCAGGTAACGGCGCGAGTGCCGCGGGATTATTTGAAGTGATCGCTTGAATACAGTCGCGTTCGTTGATACTGATTAATAATTTGTCTTAAAACTTACCTTAAAATTTATTTTAAAAAATGGCCAAACCAAAAACCGCTTATGTCTGCGCTGATTGCGGTGCTGACCACCCAAACTGGCAAGGTCAGTGTGGGGAATGCAAGGCGTGGAATACGCTGAAGGCATTCACTGTGGCACCTGCTTCCAGCATCAGCACACGAAATGTCTCCTTTAGCGATAAAACCGGAGGTTTTGCCGGAAGCGTTTCGGAGGTGCAGTCATTGTCAGAAATAAATCTTGAATCAATGCCGCGTATTTCATCCGGGATGAGCGAATTTGATCGCGTTCTTGGCGGCGGACTGGTTCCAGGTTCCGTCATCCTGATCGGCGGACACCCAGGTGCTGGGAAAAGTACATTGCTGCTACAAGTTATGTGTCGGTTGGCAGAAAGGATGTCCGCACTTTACGTCAGTGGGGAAGAGTCCTTGCAACAGGTTGCCATGCGCGCACAGCGGCTGAAGCTGCCAACCGGGACGCTGAAAATGCTCACCGAAACCAATGTTGAAACGCTTTGCGCAACGGCTCAGTCTTTAAAACCCAAACTTTTAGTGGTGGATTCTATTCAGGTAATGAGTGTTGCCGATATCAGCTCAGCACCCGGGGGCGTGACCCAGGTCAGGGAAAGCGCCGCGTATCTCACGCGCTTTGCCAAGCAAACCGGCACAATTTTGTTTCTGGTGGGCCATGTTACCAAAGACGGTTCTCTGGCAGGTCCGAAAGTGCTTGAACACATGATCGACTGCTCTTTGTTATTGGAAGGTTCAGATGACAGCCGCTTTAGAACCCTGCGTGGCCAAAAAAACCGCTTTGGTGCAGTGAATGAACTCGGCGTATTCGGCATGACGGAAGAGGGCTTAAAGGAAATAAAAAACCCTTCCGCTATTTTCCTCAGTCGTGCAGAAGAAATCTCTTCCGGTAGTCTCGTGATGGTGGTTTGGGAAGGTACCCGGCCTTTACTGGTGGAAATTCAGGCCTTAGTGGATGACAGTCAGCAAAGCAATCCACGCCGAGTGGCGGTGGGCCTGGACCAGAACCGTCTGGCCATGCTGCTGGCCGTGTTACACCGACACGGAGGCATTGCCATTGGCGATCAAGACGTATTTGTTAACGTTGTGGGTGGAGTGAAAGTAAATGAAACCAGTGCCGACCTGGCATTACTGCTTGCCGTCGTTTCAAGCTTCAGAGACCGGGTGCTGCCACAGGACCTGGTGGTTTTTGGTGAGGTTGGTTTAACCGGTGAAATTCGGCCTGTGCCTTCAGGACAGGAGCGCATCCATGAGGCGGCCAAGCATGGGTTTAAAAAAGCCATTGTACCCGTTGCCAATGCTCCCAAAAAACCGCTTCCGGGTATGGAAGTTGTGAGTGTGAAAAACCTGGCGCAGGCCTTGGCTGCCATTTAGGATTGGTTTTGCCTGAAAATCCCCCTCAAAAACCTTGCAAGTCCTTAATAAGCTTTTAAATAGTCATGCTTTTGCATTTAAGGGAAAAAGACTATAGCCTTCGACTATTGCAGGCATTATAAATACCTTAGGAATTAATTCGTACCACAGGCACTCTTATTTATTCATTTTATTCCTACCAGTTGATTTTTAACGGCAGATAAGCAAATTCCGGTAAAGCCCCGAAAGCCTTGGCTAATAGGTTTTATGAAAGAAAAAATAATGACATCGGCTAAGAGGGTCGTGCGGCTAAGGTCCCGTGCTATCTTTAAAAACCCTCTTGAATGGGCGTACATAGATCGGACTATATTTCTTGCCCTGACTAGCCAATTCCTCCCACTTATTTATGGCAGTGTTATTGCCTACGGCCTTTACCTCCAGCTTAATTTTCCTGAAACGGCTCCGGTGGCACTCAATGAAAATATTGCGTATTGGTACCTGGGTATTTACGCCGCACACTATTTTGGTTTGACAGTTTTTATAGCGGCGGCCCTTAAAATCAGAAAAACAACTGAAGAGTGGCCTTTGTTTTGGTATTTCGTTGCCTATACATGGGTATTCAGTGTCCTTATACCCAGTTTTTTGGCCGGCACTTTTTATATCGATGGTGTGCTTATGCTGTTGCTGGGCTTCACTTTAAGTTTGCCCCTGCAAAATCATCGTGTGTTAATGCAGGTGTACTTTTTAGCAAGTGCGCTCTTCCTGCTGCTGGCATTGCTGGATCTTACCGGAACCGTAGCCCACGCACCGTTATTTCATAAGCTGCCTTATGTTAATGGAGAACCCTGGGACTTGTGGCACTATGCCAGAGTTTTGATGGGTGCTGGTGCGATTTCATACAGTTATGTCACTGCCACGGTGACGATTCGTTGGCGAGAACGAGAAAAGTTGTATCAGGAATTGTCCAATAAAGATGGCCTTACCCGAGTCGCAAGCCGACATTATTTCCTGAATCGCATGCAAACTGAATTTTTAAGAGTGCAGGGCCGACACGGCACACTGTCATTTATTATGATTGACCTAGACCACTTTAAAAAAATCAACGATAGCTATGGTCACCAAGCTGGAGACTTCGTCTTAGTGGAGTCTGCAAAAATTCTAATGCACAACGCCCGGAACTATGATGAGGTGGGCCGATACGGAGGTGAGGAGTTTGCGATTCTATTACCCAATACCTCATTGAATGTAGCGGAAAAAATCGCAGAACGCATCAGGGAAAGCCTTGCTGAAACGCAAATGGAAATTGATGGTAACAATGTGAAAGTAACTGCCAGTCTGGGTGTTGCAAGCTACCCGGATCTTGATATTAAAAGCGTAAATGATTTACTTAAAAAAGCTGATGAGGCGTTATATGTTGCCAAAAAATCAGGCCGAAATAAAGTCGTGCTTGCGCAACAAAAACTACCGCTTTCAGTCAGTGGTTAACTTTGCTAATAAATTCAATAGCGATGCGTATTTTTTAAGTGAAGCATAACTTGTGCTGTCCGCTTTGATGCACCATTAACGGCTAATACTCTGATCACGACTAATACCCGGCAACGAGGGTTGTTGGTACAGCCAATGTGCTCATAATATGCATTTGCTGTTGGAACATTTAGGGCCAGGTTGGTCTTGCGTGAGCGCTTGCAATGAGCCAAAAGCTTGCCTGGAAAAATCAGGAGCGCATAACAAGTTCCAATGGCAGTTCTGTTACAGCATAGCCGGCATTCAAAGGAATACACAGTACCGGGCCGGATTCACGCTGTTCTGTCCAAGGCATTACTTGTACTACTTGTTGTTGAGCGCAAGCGTCAATGGCTTCTTGAACATAGTTGTACTGTGCTAAACGCATCAAATTCATTCGGGTGGGGAAAATAACTTTAAGTTTACCTTCGTCGGCCTCTTTGAGCGCCTGTTCAGGCGAAATCCAAATTGAGTCAACGGATTCACTGCCATCATGGCTGCCAATTTGATCTTCTGGCGCTTTTGCAAGATAGAAGTGAGTATCAAAACGTTTTGGCATCAGCTCGGGGGTTACCCAGTGGGCAAAGTGGTGCAACTGGTCCATAGCCAGCGTAAGATTTTCCTGGTGGGTAAGCGCTTCCATGGTGATTTCTTTTTGTTCCAGTGCTGAGCGGTAGTGGTTTAGTCTATTAAGTACGGTGTTATTAATTAGTTTTGTTTCACCTGCTTTTCGAGCCAATAAAATACCGCTCTCTTCAAATGCTTCCCTTATAGCGGCCACACCCAGCCCTAGCGCGTCATCAGGCCAGTCCTCCTGCCCATTGCATCGGTCTCGCAAGGTCGGGCTGGAATCGCTACCGGAGACTTTTCCGCCGGGGAAAACCAGCGCACCCGATGCAAAGTCAATCTGGTGGTGCCGCACCACCATGAATATTTCCATGCCCTTGTCAAAGTCATTGTCACGGGCAATGACCATCGTAGATGAAGGAATGGGCGTGGATGAGGGAGCAGGGTTTGCTGTTGAGGGCATGGTTATGTCCTTAAACGATAGTGCTGCCGCCATCAATAACCAGGGTTTGGCCGGTGATATATGTTCCTGCATCAGAGGCTAAAAATACCGCAGCTCCGGCAATTTCATCAGGATCACCGATTCTGCCCAGCGGAGTATGCCCTAAGGCTTGCTTTAGAATGGCGTCATTAGCCCACAGTGCCTGGGAAAAATCGGTTTTAATCAGTCCAGGAGCAATGGTATTGGCGCGGATATTCCTTGCACCATACTCCACAGCAATATTGCGAGTGAGGGCCATATCCGCCGCTTTAGAAATACCATAGGTTCCCAGCACCGGATTGCCGGTTAATCCTGCGATAGACGATATGATAATAACCACGCCATCGTTGCGTTTTGCCATCTCTGGAAGCACCATTTGGCATAACCAATGGTTTGATTTGATATTCGAGTTTAGAATTTTGTCGAATGCAGAGTCTGAAATGGTAGACATGGGGCCAAAATGAGGATTTATAGCAGCGTTACAAACCAATATATCAATCTTGCCGAACTCGCTGTTTGTCCGAGCCACCAGGTTTTCAAGCTCCTCTTTACGGGAAATATTACAGGGAACAGCAAGGGCTCGTGGCGAATCCGTTTCCGTAAGCGCATTAATCTCAGCGGCTACCGCCTCGCAAGCATCGGCCTTACGGCTTGATATAACCACATTTGCGCCCTGAAGCAGCATCTGCGTTGCTATGGCCTTGCCAATGCCTCGGCTAGATCCGGTGATAAGGGCGGTTTTTCCAGACAAATTAAACATGGGGGCATCCTTTAATTATTTTTATGGAGCGGGTGCAAATTGTGCGTAGAGCCTGATATTACCTTTAATTGCCGTGGCTTGACCATCCTATTTAGTTAATCCTGATTGCTAAGTATGGATCGATTCGAGAAGAGGGCAGGGCCAGATCTTGGCCCTTGCTTGCACTAAGGCGAGGTTCACCCCTGATATCTGAAGACAAAGCTGGTAAGATTTGCCGTGTGCCTTAGCAAAAAATAATAATGGAAGCCAAACCCATGCCCGTTTTACACCGTCAAGATGGTCACGTAGCAACGCTCACGCTGAATCGCCCACCTGCCAACACCATGACTCTCGATGCTTTTAAAGCACTCGCGAGCCTTTTAGATAAACTTGAGAGCGACAGCCATACCCGGGTGCTGGTGCTGACTGGCCAGGGGGAAAAAGGCTTTTGCGCAGGCTTTGATTTAAGCGAAGCAGCCAACAGCGGAACAGTTCATCAACTGGCACAACAGATTTGCAACAAAATAGAAGCCTACCCCAAGCCTGTTATTGCAGCCATTAATGGTTATGCGCTGGGTGGCGGTTGTGAAATTGCAATGAGTTGCCATATACGAATGATGATTAACAAACCTAAAGCCGTCATTGGCTTGCCGGAAAGCAGCCTGGGCGTGCTGCCCGTTTGGGGCGGTACACAACGTTTACCAAAGCTGGTGGGTAAATCCAAGGCGATAGAAATGATGGCCTTCAGTCAAAAAATCAGCGGCGCCGAAGCCTTGGCAGCGGGCCTGATCGACCATCTATTTGATGAAGACTGTTTTCAGCAGCAAGTGACTGACTTCGCCCAAGCGCTTTCCTTGCGCCCGCCGTTAGCGGTTTCTGCGATTCTTAAATCTATCTATGCCGGAGAGCGGGAGGGCTTGGAAAAAGGCCTGCAAACAGAGCTGAACGAGGTAGTGAAGCTGGGGAGCAGCAAAGATGCTATGGAAGGGATTCAGGCATTTTTTCAAAAACGCGAGCCCGTATTTACTGGGGAATAACGAGGCTGTAGAAAAATACGGTTTTTATTTGCGCAAACCCCCGCTAAAGTTCCCTGTCAGGGGTAGCGGAGCAATAATTGACACACACAACACGATTAAGAGTAGCGAAAAGATTATAATACGTTACATTATCAAGAGCACGGTCTCTTGATTTAACGGATTTTTTATAAAGCACAAGCCGAATTTCCAGAGAGTGCACTTAAAAACGCTGCTGAATTGTTATTGATGTGCTTAGTGAGCACTTGGCCAGTGCTTAAGTTATAGATATGTATTAACAATGTATTATTTCATGTTTAATACCACGTTTATTCAATAGAGATCCCTTTGCATGAAAATAGCTGTCTTATCGCGTAATGCGCAATTATATTCCACCCGCCGCTTAAAAGAAGCAGGCGAAGCACGCGGTCATGAAGTTGATATTATTGATACGCTTCATTGTTACATGGATGTAACACGAAGCCGCCCATCGGTTCGTTATAAAGGTGACAATCTACCTGCCTATGATGCGGTTATTCCGCGAATTGGGGCGTCAGTGACATTCTATGGCGCAGCAGTCGTCCGTCAATTTGAGATGATGGGAACTTTTTGTATTAACGAGTCTGTAGCGATTAGTCGATCAAGGGACAAGTTACGTTCCTTGCAATTATTGTCCCGTAAAGATATAGGTTTGCCCCGTACTGGCTTTGCGAACAAGCCCGATGATATTAAGGATCTGATTAAAAATGTCGGAGGCGCACCGTTAGTCATTAAACTGCTTGAAGGAACCCAGGGCATAGGCGTTGTACTGGCTGACACCAATAAAACTGCTGAGGCCATTATTGAAGCCTTTATGGATCTAAAAGCGAATATTCTTGTACAGGAGTTTATTAAGGAAGCTGGTGGCGCAGACATTCGTTGTTTCATAGTTGGAGGCAAAGTCGTTGCCGCAATGAAGCGCCAAGGTGCTGAGGGCGAATTCAGGTCTAATTTACATCGAGGTGGATCTGCCACTTTGGTGAGCTTATCGAGAGAAGAGCGAATGACCGCCGTAAACGCCGCCAAGGCAATTGGCTTAAACCTCTGTGGCGTCGATATTTTACAATCTAAGAATGGGCCTGTAGTGATGGAAGTTAATTCTTCACCAGGTTTAGAAGGCATCGAAACTGCAACAGGCAAAGATGTTGCCCAAAAGATTTACGAGTTCCTTGAACTTAATGCCAGGCCGAATAAAACTAAAACACGCGGTAAGGGCTGAGCTGTGGATGAACTTGTTATTGGCGTGCATGCTGTATTCTCAGGTAAAGTAGTTGGTCTCTATACCGATACAGTTGCTTGAAAGTGAATGAGCAATGGAATTCAGTGCCTGGTGCGCAGGGGTTAAAAAATCAGCATCAATCCCTTTTGCGCGGCCATGTGGATTAAATAGTAATGAAAAATAAATTAATTCTTGGCAGCATAGAAGTTTGCGATCTCCCAGAGATCGGCATTAGTGATTTGCAGATTCGAGTTGACACTGGAGCCAAAACATCATCGCTTCACGTGGATAATTTGAAAAAATTTACTAAAAAAGGCAAACCCTGGGTACGTTTTGATATCCATCCAGATGTCTATAACATAGAAAAAGTAACTGCCTGTGAATCAGCGTTGCACGATGTGCGGAGCATAAAGTCCTCCAATGGGGTTGTCGAAGAAAGGTATGTTATTAAAACATTAATGAGCCTTGGTGCGCGGTCATGGCCGATTGAAATTACCCTGACCAATCGATCCGATATGAGTTATTTAATGTTGTTGGGGCGGCAAGGTATGGGGGAAAGAGTGTTGGTTGATCCTTCTAAGACATTCCTGCTTAGCAAAGATCATGAAAAATAAGTTCTCTATAAAGGCGGCGTTAAAGCCCGATAATAAGCATCCGCTGCAGGATTGTATGCCATCCTCCTTTTAGCCTTGGTAAAGCGGGGGCGTTAAACCAAGGGCAGATGCTGATTGCGCTGCTCCGGAAGCGACAAGAGGGATCCAAACAGCAAGGCCATCGGCAATTGTGAGTGGATTCCAAGCTATTGATAGTCGGCACTGACAAACGCTCAACGGCCTAAACTTTTGGCAAACGGCTTGTTATCGGCAGTGAATAGGCTGGTATTATACTGTTTGATCGTAGCAACGGAGAATGAAAACTGGGGGCGAGCCATGAACATGCGCATTATAGTATTTTCCATGCTTTTTTATGGCTTGCCATTGAAGAGCATTGAGATAGGGTGCTATAATTCGCGGTCTAAAATAGCAGCTTGGCTCTCCTTGGTTTTGGTTTGAATAGGGTTTACGCAGAGTTAGGCATGGGCATCTTTATACAAGTGGGTGTTTATGTTCACGGTTTAGCCAGTGTAAGTAGGTATAAGCCGGTGCTGTTACCGCTGGCAACTTAGTTTTAAGGCCCCTTTTTAGGGGCTTTTTATTAGCTGATGAATTTCCGCAAGTGCTGGTTCGTCGGTCAAAGACAGTGGGCCATGGTGCCCATTTTTTGTTTGTGTGAATTGAAAGTGGCTAATGGCAGTTACTAAGCAAGTTGAAAAAATAAGTGATTTACTGGGTCCGACTGTCGCGGCCCTGGGTTATGAGCTTTGGGGGATTGAGTACCTCTCTCAAGGTAAGGATTCTGTGTTGAGGATTTTCATCGATTCAGATAAGGGCATTACTGTCGATGATTGTGCCAAGGTGAGTCACCAGATTAGTGGTATTTTAGATGTAGAAGATCCAATACAGGGGGAATATACTCTGGAATTATCTTCCCCAGGTTTGGATCGGCAACTGTTCTATTTGCCTCAATATGAAAACTATATTGGTTATAAGGTTCATATTCGTTTAGCAGTGGCGGAAAATAATAGAAGAAAATTTGCAGGAATTTTAACAGGCATTAAAAACGGCATTGTAGAAGTTGAGGTTGAAGGCCGGGTTTACGAGCTTGATTATAGCAATATCATCAAAGCCAAAATTGAAATCCCTTAGTTATGTTATATATCAAAATGAGATATACAGATGAGTAAAGAAATACTGGCCGTTGTCGATGCCGTTTCCCATGAAAAGGGCGTAACAAAAAATGTGATTTTTGAAGCCATAGAAGTCGCGCTGGCGACGGCTACCAAAAAATTGCATGCAGATGATGCTGAGTTTCGGGTCAGTATTGATAGGGCTACGGGCGACTATGAAACATTTCGCCAGTTTACTGTTGTTGAAACTGAAGATGATATTGAGCTCCCAGCTAGCGAAATGACATTGGCGCAAGCTCAGCAAAAAGATGCTGAGCTTCAAGTGGGCGATATTTGGGAAGAACCAGCAGCCTCGATAGAGTTTGGTCGTATTGCTGCACAGACGGCTAAGCAGGTTATTGTGCAAAAAGTACGGGAAGCTGAGCGTGCCCAGGTTGCGGAGATGTTCCAGAGCCGCATTGGCGAATTAGTCAATGGTACGGTTAAAAGGGTGACCCGAGAAAGCATTATTTTGGATCTGGGCAATAATGCCGAGGCCTTGATTGAAAGAGACAGCATGATCCCGCGGGAAATTGCCCGAGTTGGTGATCGTCTGCGCGGTGTGCTAACAGAGGTGCGTAGTGAAGTCCGTGGTCCCCAGTTGATCGTTAGTCGTACCTGCCCTGAAATGTTGATTGAGCTGTTTAAAATTGAAGTGCCGGAGGTTGCTGAAGAGGTTATTGAAATTCGACGAGCCGCACGTGACCCTGGTTCTCGGGCTAAAATAGCCGTTAAAACCAATGACGGCCGTATCGATCCGGTTGGTGCTTGTGTGGGTATGCGCGGAGGCAGAGTGCAGGCAGTTTCTTCTGAGCTGGGTGGTGAAAGGGTTGATATTGTGCTTTGGGATGAGAATCCTGCGCAATTTGTTATTAACGCCATGTCTCCCGCTGAAGTTGCCTCCATTGTTATCGATGAAGAAACCGAGACCATGCAGATTGCTGTCAGTGAAGATCAATTGGCTCCAGCAATTGGCCGTAATGGCCAAAATATCAGGTTGGCCAGCGCATTAACGGGCTGGACGCTGAATGTTATGTCGGAAGCCGAGGCCAGCAACAAGGAAGAAGAAGAAAGTCAAAAGTACGTGCAGAATTTTGTTACCGACCTTGACGTTGATCAAGATGTGGCGGAGATTTTGGTGGACGAAGGTTTTACCACCGTTGAAGAGGTTGCTTATGTGCCTCTTGATGAAATGCTTGAGATTGAAGAGTTTGATGAAGACATTGTCAATGAATTACGGCGGCGTGCAAAAGACGTGCTGCTGACTAAAGCCCTGGTTTCAGAAGAGCAGCTCAGTCAAGTTGAACCTGCTGAAGACCTGTTAAATCTTGACGGCATGGATCGCCATTTGGCTTTTATTTTGGCCAGTAAAGGCATTGTTACTCAGGAAGATCTGGCCGAGCAGTCGGTTGATGAGCTGCTGGATATAGAAGGTCTTGATGAACAAAAAGCAGCTGACTTGATTATGGCTGCCAGGGCTCCCTGGTTTGAAGAGAGCTGAAGAAGCTTAATAACACCAAGCTTCATAAGCGGTTTTGGTTGATGAAGATTTAAGTAAGAAAAAATAAGGCGGGTATAAAGCGTGAGCGTGAAAGATGCAAGCACAACAACAACAGCAGAAGTGACAGTTACCCAACTGGCTAATGTTGTGGGTATTCCCGTGGAAAAGTTGCTACAACAAATGCAAAAGGCTGGGTTGTCGCACTCTGCTGCTGAGGCGGCTGTCAGTGATGATGAAAAACAAAAGTTATTGGCATTTCTTAAGCAGTCTCATGGTGAGACAGCTGGTGAGCAGAAGAAAATTACCTTAAAAAGAAAAAGTGTCAGTAAAATTAAAGTGGCCGGGTCTCAGGGTGCCCGTGGCAAAACAGTTAATGTTGAGGTGCGAAAGAAACGCACTTATGTAAAACGCGCCGAATTTGAGGACGACCAGGAAGAAAGCGCTGCCAGTGCAGCTCCGATTGTTCAGAGTGCCACCGATGATCAGCAAGCTGCCGAAGAGCAGAAGCTAAAAGCCAAAGAGACCAAGAAGGCTTTGGATGATGCTACCAAGCAAAAAGAAGAAGCGTTACGAAAAGCAGCAGAAGCAAAACGCGCAGCCGAAAAAGAAGAGCAGCGGAAACAGGAGCTGGCCCGTAAGCGCACTACAGCCCAGAAAACCGGATTAACCTCGGCAGAAAAAGCGAAAAAGGCAAAAGAGGGTAAGGCGAAGAGTAAGGAGTCTGCTGAGCGTCAGGCTGCAGAACAGGAACGAACCAAGCTGGAAAGCCTGGCTCGAAAAGAAGCTGAAGAAAAAGCCCGCTTGGAAACTTTGGCGCGAGCTAAAGCCATTGCGCAGGATTTGGAAAAACGCGGTGTTGCTGTTGCTGAAGAAGCCGGTTCTGACGAAGATGACCTTGAGCTGGGATCCAACATCGTTAAAAGTGCTTTTGAAGAAAGTCTGATGCGGGAAGATAAGAGCATCAAGAAAGAATCTGCCACCAAGCGTCAGGCGCGAAAATTAAAACGTTTAAAATCGCAGCATGCTTTTGAAATGCCGGTGGAGCCAGTTACCCATACTGTGGCTATTGGTGAAATGATTGCTGTAACCGACTTGGCCCAGCAGATGAAAGTTAAAGGTGTTGAGGTGGTTCGGGTTCTAATGGGCATGGGCGTGATGACCGGCTTGAACCAGGAAATTGATCGCGATACTGCGGTTCTTGTTGTAGAGGAAATGGGCCATAAATACACATTGATTAACGAAAATGCGGTGGAAGATGAATTGACCGAAGGTCTTAAGCAGGTTGGCGGTCAGGTGGATCGCGCCCCTGTGGTGACTATTATGGGCCATGTTGACCACGGTAAAACCTCCTTGCTCGACTATATCCGAAAAAGCCAGGTGGCTGAGGGTGAAGCCGGCGGCATTACCCAGCATATTGGCGCTTATCATGTCGATACTGATAAAGGCATGATCACGTTCCTTGATACGCCTGGTCACGCGGCTTTTACTGCAATGCGAGCTAGAGGTGCAAATAGTACTGATATCGCGATTATTGTAGTTGCTGCCGATGATGGCATGATGCCGCAGACCGAAGAAGCCATTGATCATGCTCGCGCTGCTGGAGTGCCGCTGATTATTGCCATTAACAAAATGGATAAAGAAGGCGCCGACCCTGATCGAGTGAAAAGTGAATTATCGCAAAAAGAAATTATCCCTGAAGAGTGGGGTGGTGATCATCAATTTATAGAAGTCTCAGCACATACGGGTCAGGGTATTGATGCTTTGCTTGAAGCAATACTGCTGCAGGCAGAATTGCTGGAGCTAAAAGCTGCACCGGAAGGCGATGCCCAGGGCGTCGTTATTGAAGCGCGTTTGGATAAAAATCGTGGTGCCGTCGCCAGCTTGCTGGTGCAGTCCGGAAAATTAAAAGTTGGCGACATGGTTTTGGCCGGTGAGTTTTATGGTCGGGTGCGCGCTATGATGGATGAGAATGGTCGTCCGATTGAAGTAGCAGGGCCGTCGATCCCTGTTGAAATTCTAGGCTTGGCGGGCACTCCGGATGCTGGTGATGAATTCTTGGTGGTTGCTAATGAACGCAAGGCTAAAGAAGTTGCCAATTTCCGAAGAGTGCGCGAGCGTCGTACCCGCTTTGCCCGGCAGCACGCTACCAAACTGGATAATTTATTTGCCGATATGGGGGCTGCTGAATTGTCCAAGGTCAACCTGGTCTTAAAAGCTGATGTGCGGGGTTCTTTAGAAGCAATAACATCTGCTTTGAATGAGCTATCCACGGATGAAGTAAAGGTCGATATTGTGTCTTCCGGTGTCGGTGGTATTAATGAATCCGATATTAATTTGGCGATGACCTCTGGTGCGGTTATTGTCGGTTTTAATGTTCGTGCTGATAATGCGGCGCGGGAACTCTGTCAGAAAGAAAGTCTTGAAATCCGTTACTACAGCATTATCTATGAACTGATTGAAGATATTAAAGCAGCCATGTCTGGCATGTTGTCTCCTGAACTGCGTGAAGAAATACTCGGTGTGGCAGAAGTGCGCGAAGTCTACCGGTCTTCAAAGTTTGGTGCGGCGGCGGGCTGTATGGTTTTAGAGGGCACCCTCTATCGCAATCGCCCTATTCGAGTATTGCGCGACGATATTGTTGTCTTTTCAGGCGAGTTGGAATCATTAAGACGTTTTAAAGACGATGTACAGGAAGTCAGAAACGGCACTGAATGTGGTATTGCCGTGAAAAACTATCACGACATTAAGGTTGGCGATAAAATCGAAATCTTTAACGTTAACGAAATTGCCAGAAGCTTGTAATTTGTAAGCTGGAATTTACAAGTTTGCGCCTTTCTTATTTTAGTCTTAGCAGCCCCTGCCTTTCGTAGAGGCTCTAACCATTTCCATAACAGACAGTTGGCAGTTATTGTGGCTAATCAGCAATTCGGTAGACACCAGAGAGTCAGCGATCAGCTGCAAAAAGAGCTGGCGCGTTTAATTCAGTTTGAAATTAAAGACCCTCGTTTAGGTTTGGTAACCCTGTCTGGTGTAAAGGTAAGCCGGGATCTGGGCGTTGCCAATGTGTATGTAACGGTGATGGGCAGTGATCAGAGCACAGCCAATGATGAGTCCGAGGCAAGCAAGGCTGAAGCAAGTCAGCAGATAGAGCAATCGTTAAAGGTGCTGCAAAAATCTGCTGGCTTTTTAAGGAAGATGCTTTCACAATCGATGCAATTAAGAGTGGTTCCGCAGTTAAGATTCCATTACGACGAAAGCATTGTGCGTGGCCAAACTCTTTCCAGTTTAATTGATAAAGCCCGCGCAGAAGATCAGCAGCTTTCCGGTGAAATACCGCCTTCAGATTTGGAATAATCGGAGAGTGTTTTGTCTGGTAGACGTCGCAAGCAATTCGGCAGACCCCTGGATGGACTGCTTATTCTGGATAAACCCAAGGGCGAAACATCCAACCATGCCCTGCAAACCGTAAAGCGTTTATTCAAGGCCAATAAGGCGGGCCATACCGGCAGCCTCGACCCCTTGGCAACCGGGCTGCTGCCAATCTGCTTTGGCGAAGCCACCAAGTTCTCGCAGTTTTTGCTCGACTCTGACAAAACCTATAGAGTCACTGCAAAGTTAGGCATTAAAACCATTACCGGAGACGCCGAAGGGGAGGTGCTGGAAACCCGAGCGATCATTGGTGTTGATCGAGCGCGTTTGCTTGATACAGTGTCAGGCTTCCTTGGCAGCATTAAGCAGGTACCGCCAATGTATTCTGCGCTTAAGCACCAGGGGCGGCCACTTTACAAGCTCGCCCGTGAAGGCATTGAAGTGGACCGGCCTGCCCGGCAAATTCAAATATTCAAGCTTGAGCTATTGGCTTTTGATGGTGAAGATTTTGAGCTTGAGGTTGCTTGCAGCAAAGGTACCTATATTCGTTCTTTGGTAGAAGATATTGGCGAGGTTCTTGGCTGTGGTGCACATGTTACGGTTTTAAGGCGTTTGCAATCCGGACCTTTCTTCGCCGGTCAGATGCATACTATGGAAGCCATTGAAAGTTTGCTTGAAACCGGCGGTTTGCCTGCTATCGATAATCTCTTGTTACCGCTGTCTGCCAGCGTGAGCCACTGGCCGAGCATAGTTTTGGATGAAAATTCAGCTTATTCTTTAAAGCAGGGCCAGCGTGTCCAGTGCCCTCAAAGTGATGTCCCCAGTCGCTTGGTAGACAGCAATCAGAGTCTGCTCTCGGGCAGGGGCTTTAATCAACCACTCTCAGATGTTAATTGGGAGGGGCAGGCCGTGCAAATATGGGAAAAAGGCACAGATAATAAGCACTTTCTCGGTATTGGGGCCATTTTAGAGGATGGACGACTAGCGCCAAGGCGCCTAATTAAGCTAAACTAGCGCCCTTGTTTCAATAGGCTATTGCTGATTTTTGCTCTATTGAAAGCAGCAAAGAATATATCCATAAGGTTTGAGTTTTAAGTGTTGCAGCTTTGTTGTTCCGCAAGGCACGCAAAGATAAGTGCTGCTCGTGCCTGAAATAGGCAGCACCTAAACCAAGAGCAGCTAAAATCAATCGTTATGGGAATATAACCCAGGTTCATTAGAACACAAGTTAAGTGGCTGTAAATATGCATGGTTACTTAACGGACTAAATATTACAGCATATTTGGAGAAATATCATGGCATTAAGTGCTGAACAAAAAGCTAAAATAGTAACTCAATATCAACAGAAAGAAAACGATACCGGCTCTCCTGAAGTGCAGGTTGCATTGCTGACAACTAATATTAATCAGCTTCAAAACCACTTTAAAGAGCACAAGCAGGATCATCATTCCCGACGTGGCTTGATCCGTATGGTTAACCAGCGCCGTAAACTGCTTGATTACCTGAAAAGAAAAAATCAGGATCGTTATACCAAACTGATTGCTGACCTGGGCCTGCGTCGTTAAGACTCAGTCTAGGGTAAGTACGGCTGATCTTTAATAGTGTACAGCCTGTAGCTAAGGAGCCTGAATGCCTCAAGATGAAGTATTCAGGCTTGTCTGTTTTTGCAATTTGAACAATCAAATACAGCTTATGTCGCAGCGGGGCTTTGTGTACAGTAGCGATTGAAAGCCTATAATGAACGGACTAATAAAATAGTTAATGACAAAAAAGTAAAGCAAGCAAAGAGAGAAAATAATGTTTAATACAGTAACAAAAGAATTTCAGTACGGTAACCATACCGTTACTATCGAAACAGGCAAAATAGCCAGGCAGGCATCAGGCGCCGTAAAAATCTCCATGGGCGATACAGTATTACTGGTCACAGCCGTAGCCAGAAAAGAAGCCAAGCCGGGGCAAGACTTTTTCCCCTTGACAGTCAATTATCAAGAAAAAACCTATGCCGCAGGTCGTATACCCGGTGGTTTTTTTAAGCGTGAAGGCCGACCTTCAGAAAAAGAAACCTTAACCTGTCGTTTAATTGATCGTCCTATTCGACCTTTATTCCCTAAAGGTTTTAACAATGAAGTACAGGTAATGGCTACGGTGATGTCGGCAGATAAGAATATGGATCCCGATATTCCTGCTTTGATTGGCACGTCAGCAGCCTTAGCCATTGCCGGGGTTCCTTTTAATGGCCCAATTGGCGCTGCTAGAGTCGGGTTTTCTGAGGGCGCTTACATACTGAACCCCGGTTATACTGAGCTTAAAACGTCTGAGCTTGATTTGGTCGTAGCGGGTACTGAGCACGCAGTGCTTATGGTTGAGTCGCAAGCTAAAGAGCTTTCAGAAGATCAAATGCTGGGCGCCGTATTGTTTGGTCATATGGAAATGCAAGTGGTGATTAATGCCATTAAAGAATTTGCCGCTGCAGTGAATACGCCTGCCTGGGATTGGCAACCAACAGCAGTGGATAGCGCATTGCAAGATGCCGTATCCAGTCAGTTTAAGGCCGGTATTGGCGAAGCCTACCTTGTCACCGATAAAATGGCACGTTATGCAGCGCTTGGTCAATTGCGTGATGCGGCAGTGGCAGCACTGGCGGGTGATGATCAAGGTCAGCCGGGTGCGCAAGCTGTTAAAGACG
Organism: Pseudomonadales bacterium; assembly: GCA_040235475.1. Taxonomy (GTDB): domain Bacteria; phylum Pseudomonadota; class Gammaproteobacteria; order Pseudomonadales; family UBA3067; genus JBECKY01. The sequence continues at coordinate 42,007 of JBECKY010000092.1, read as the reverse complement.
CTTTTGCTTCAATTGAAAAGAGCGTTGTCCGTGACCGTATCCTGGCAGGTGAATCCCGCATCGATGGCCGCGGCCATGGGGATGTGCGCGCCATTGAAATAGAAGTGGGTGTGTTACCCAAAACCCACGGTTCTGCACTGTTTACCCGTGGCGAAACCCAGGCCCTTGTGGTGGCCACGCTGGGCAGCGCCCGTGATGCACAATTGATTGATGCCCTGGAAGGTTCTCGAACCGATGGTTTTATGCTGCATTATAACTTCCCCCCCTATTGTGTGGGTGAAACAGGTATGTCGGTTGGCCCCAAGCGTCGCGAAATTGGGCATGGTCGTTTGGCTCGTCGAGGAGTCGAAGCGGTATTGCCTAAGGATGAGGATTTTCCTTATACCATTCGGGTGGTTTCTGAAATCACTGAATCCAACGGTTCTTCATCCATGGCCAGTGTGTGTGGCACTAGCCTGGCGCTGATGGATGCCGGTGTGCCTTTAAAAGCACCTACGGCGGGTATTGCCATGGGCCTGGTTAAAGAAGGTGAGCGTTTTACGGTATTGTCTGACATTCTTGGTGATGAAGATCATCTTGGTGACATGGACTTTAAAGTAGCGGGCACCCAAGACGGTATTACTGCTTTGCAGATGGACATTAAAATTGATGGCATTACCGAAGAAATAATGGAGCAGGCCTTGAACCAGGCCAAAGAAGGCCGTTTGCATATTCTTGGCGAGATGAACAAAGTATTAAATACTTCACGCACAGAAGTATCTGAAAATGCACCAAGCTATGCCACCTTACGGGTTAATACCGATAAAATACGTGACATCATTGGTAAAGGCGGAGCAACCATTCGCAGCATTTGTGAAGATTCCGGTGCAACGGTTGATATCGACGACGATGGTTTGGTTAAAATCTACGGTGAAAGCAAGGAATCCTGTGATATCGCCATAGCCCGAGTTGAAGAAATTACAGCGGAAGCTGAAATTGGCAAAATATATGAAGGCATTGTGGCCAGAATTGTTGATTTTGGTGCTTTTGTGACCTTTATTCCTGGCATGGATGGCCTGGTACATATATCCCAGATTGCTAATGAGCGTGTAGAAAACGTTTCCGACTACTTAAAGGAAGGGCAGACCGTCAAAGTCAAAGTACTTGATGTGGATCAGCGCGGCCGCGTTAAACTGAGCATGAAAGAAGCTAACGAAGGATAGTTTAAACCTTAGTTAAAAAGGATTTAATCAGCAGTCTGAGAAGACGCTTTTGCATTAAGCCGAAGCGTCGTCCTCTATCGTACCTTTCCTCCCGCTCATACTCCCCCTCCAACCCTTGCTGAGCACTTTCTGCAATGATTGTGATCGATGCTGGCGCTTCCATGTTACAAATTCTCATATTATTGCCATACTTTTAGGAGTAGTATTTAAGTCAACGTGCATAGTTCTATGTCGACTGACACAAGTTTGGTGCTCTCTTGCTTACATAGGCCTTAAGAGAAACCAAGGAGTATAAAGATGGGTCAGAAAATTTTAATGATTGATGATCGTAATGAAAACTTGATATCGCTGGAAGTGCTTCTTGATGATGGTGAGCGTGAATTATTTCAGGCTTTGTCGGGCAATGAAGGTCTGAAAATACTGATGAAAGAGCCGGTGGATGTTGTTATTCTTGATGTTAACATGCCGGGAATGAGCGGTTATGAGACCGCAGAGTTGATGCGCCTTAACCCCAAAACCCAAACCATACCGATTATTTTCGTTACCGCCGATGATGATGATAAAAAGCAAAGCTTTGAGGGTGAAGCGTTGGCTGGGGTTGATTATGTACACAAACCGGTTGATGCTGGTAAGTTGATCGAAACTATTCAGCGTTTAACGGCGTGAAGGTATTTATCCGGCTAACAAAACCTCGTCAGAGGTTTTGTTAGCCCCAATGTTTCATCCTTAGGCCTTTTCAGTCTGTTTTTTTTACCGGTTCAATCGTTTGTTAATTAAATCATCCACCACTGAAGGATCAGCGAGGGTTGATGTGTCGCCCAGCTCATTTAATTCGTTGGCGGCAATTTTTCTTAGAATCCGGCGCATGATTTTACCCGAGCGGGTTTTTGGCAGGGCCGGTGTAAATTGGATAAAGTCTGGTTTGGCAATGGCGCCGATTTCCTGTTTCGTAGTTTCCTTAAGTTCATTCACCAGCCCTTCATACTCCGGTTTGTCATTCATAAGGGTGACATAGGCATAAATGCCCTGGCCTTTTATGTTGTGCTTGAAGCCAACAACGGCGGCTTCGGCAACAGCATTGTGTTTGACCAGAGCACTTTCAATTTCGGCAGTACCGAGGCGGTGGCCTGATACGTTGAGTACGTCATCGGTGCGGCCGGTTATCCAGTAGTAGCCGTCTGCATCCCGTCGGGCACCGTCTCCGGTGGTGTAGTAGCCTGGGTTTTCTGTGAAATAAGTGTCGATACAGCGTTGGTGGTTGCCGAAGACGGAACGAAGTTGTCCTGGCCAGGAGCGTTTTATCACCAGGCTGCCTTCGGCAGGGCCTTCGAGTTCGTTGCCTTTGGTATCCAGCAAGGCCAGTTCAACGCCAAAAAAAGGTTTGGCGGCTGATCCGGGCTTAAGCTCTGTGGCACCGGGGAAAGGGGAAATCATAATACCGCCGGTTTCAGTTTGCCACCAGGTGTCAACGATTGGGCAGCGCCCTTCACCCACCACATTGTAATACCATTCCCAGGCTTCGGGGTTAATTGGTTCGCCAACAGTGCCTAAAAGTTGCAGCGATTTTCGGCTGGTTTTTTTCACCGCTTCATTGCCAACAGCCATTAATGCCCGTAATGCCGTGGGGGCGGTGTAAAAAATATTAACCTGGTGTTTGTCCACGACTTGCCAGCAGCGTGATGCATCGGGGTAGTTAGGCACGCCTTCAAACATCAGCGTAGTGGCACCATTGGCCAGGGGGCCATAAACAATATAGGAATGCCCCGTTACCCAGCCCACATCGGCGGTACACCAGTAAATATCACCGTCGTGGTAATCAAAAATAGTTTTGTGGGACAGGCTTGCGTGTAATAAATAACCGGCTGTAGTATGCAGTACGCCTTTGGGTTTGCCGGTGGAGCCGGATGTATACAAAATAAAAAGCGGGTCTTCCGCAGCCATTGAGACAGGCATGCACTCTGCACTGACCGTTTTAATAATTTCGTGATACCAAACATCGCGCTCCTCATGCCATTGAACATCGCCGCCGGTGTGCTGCACCGTTAACACAGTATGAACGTTGGGGCATTGTGCCAGAGCAATATCGGCGTTGGCTTTTAATGGTACGGTTTTGCCACCACGTACACCTTCGTCGGCAGTAATCAGGGTTTGACAATCAGAATCAAGAATACGGTTTGCCAGGGCTTCCGGGGAAAAGCCGCCAAAAACCACGGAATGAATCGCACCAATGCGGGTGCATGCCAGCATGGCGTAGGCAGCTTCAGGAATCATCGGCATGTAAATACAAACCCGGTCTCCTTTTTTCACTCCGCGAGCTTTCAAGGTATTGGCAAGTTTGCATACTTCAATGAACAGTTCACGGTAGGTGATTTTTTTATCGTTATCTGGCTTATCTCCTTCCCAGATAATGGCGACTTGATCGGGGCGGGTTTCAAGATGGCGGTCAACACAGTTGTAACAAACATTCAACTTTGCACCTTCAAACCATGCCGCTTCGCCGGTTTTGAAATTGTAGGATTGAACTTTCTCCCAGGGTTTGTTGAAGCTTAATAGTTCTTTTGCCCTGTCTGCCCAGAAAGTATCGGGCTCAGAGATGGACTGTTCGTACCACTGTTGATATTTTTCCTGGGTAATAAAGCTTTTGCTTTTGAAGTTTTCAGGAACAGGATGGTTTTTAATATCGAACATGAGGTATTCCTTCAGATTTGGTTGTCCGTTTCTTTTTTTTGTTAAGAGGCATGCCCTTGGCTTTCATCTTTAATTTTGACTTTGCTGCGATCGTTTTGCGGCCAGAAATCGATTGATCAAGCCTTGTGTCGAAGCGTCAAATTTTTGGCTGCTATTTTGTTTATTGTCTTGGCCTTGTTGCAAGGTGCCGTAAATAGTATCGCCCAATTTTTTACCCAATTCCACACCCCACTGATCAAATGCATTGGTGCCCCAGATAACACTTTGGCAAAATACTTTATGCTCATACAAGGCAATGATTGCGCCGAGGCTTTCTGGCGTGATTTTTTCTACCACGAGGGTGTTGCTGGGGCGGTTGCCTGGGATGACTTTGTGGGGCGCCAGGGCTTGTGCTGCTGCTTCATCCAGGCCTGCCTGTTTTAATTCGGCTTCACATTCAGCCAGTGTTTTGCCCGCCATTAAGGCCTGGCTTTGACTCAGGCAGCAGGCAAATAATAAATCATGATGATCATTAACAGGGTGGTGGGATTTTAACGGAATGATAAAGTCTACCGGGATAAGTTGTGTGCCCTGGTGCAGCAGTTGGTGGTAGGCATGCTGGCCGTTAGTGCCTTCGCCCCCCCAGATCACCGCCCCGGTATCGTAATCAAGGAACTGGCCATTTTGAGTTACTTGCTTGCCATTACTTTCCATTTCGAGTTGTTGTAAGTGTGCTGGCAGACCCCTTAAATAATGGTCGTAGGGAATAATCGCCTGTGAGCGTGCCCCCCAGAAGTTACTGTTCCAGATTTGTAATAGCGCAAGCAAAAAAGGCATGTTTTCGGTCAGCGGGGCGTGGCGAAAATGCTGATCCATGGCATAAGCGCCATCAAGCAGTTGCTCAAAATTATTCATGCCAATGGCCAGTGCCAGGGGCAGCCCTACGGTGGACCACAAAGAATAGCGCCCACCTACCCAATCCCACATGGGGAAGGTATTTTCCGGGTGGATGCCGAATGCCTGGGCTTTGTCCAGGTTTGAAGTCACTGCCACAAAATGTCTATTCAGTCCTTGTTCAGCGCCGCCTCTGCTCAAATACCACTGTTTGGCTGCCTGGGCATTCTTCAGTGTTTCCATAGTGCCAAAAGACTTTGAGGTAACGATAAACAGAGTGCTTTCCGGCTGGCAATTTTTGAGGGTTTCATGCAGTTCAGAACCATCAATATTGGCAAGAAAATGGCAGTGCACGCTGTCATTCCAGTAAGGGCGCAGGCCTTCGGCAACCAGTTTGGGGCCCAGGAATGAGCCGCCGATACCGATATTCACCACGTTGCGGACAATTTTACCGCTGTAGCCCAGCCAGTTTCCGCTGCGCACGCGGTCTACAAAGCGCCGCATTTTGGCCTGGGCGGCCCTGATTTCAGGCATGATATTTTGCCCATCAACAGTAATCGCATTTTGTGAGCGATTACGTAAAGCGGTATGCAGGGCAGGGCGCTGTTCAGATTGGTTGACGACCCCACCGTTAAAAAGCTGTTCTATAGCGGTGTTTAAACCGCACTCATCAGCCAGTTGTTCAAACAGGTTAGCTGTTTGTTGGGTGATGAGGTTTTTTGAATAATCAAGGAAAATGCCAGCGGCATTCAGGGAGAATGTTTGAAAGCGTGTGGGGTCATTACTGAAAAGACTGCGTAAATTGACCTTGTCTGCTACCAGTTGCTGCTGGTGTAATTCAAGGGCTTGCCAGCCTGGATGGCAGTTGTTGAGTCTTTTTGTCATGAGCGTTCCAAGCAATTACTGATTTATTTGCCATTAATTGGGTGTTGGCTTGCCCCCAGCCCAAGGCTAAGCTTTCATAGACCTTAGTATAGAGAAATGGCTTGAAATTCAAAGAGGGGAGATCGTTAAAACCTTGTTTATTACAGTAAAATAATAAACAAGGCATTTAATCAATGCGGGCTTGGGCTTTGCGGAACAGCTTTAGGGCAGTTCTTAGGCAACCTGAACTGGAATTGCATTACTGGAGCGAACAACCTGGTTGTTGTCGTCCAGATAAACCAGGTGAGGTTTGTAATTAAGCAGCTCAGCGGCGCTGTAAGTGGCATAGGCGCAAATAATAACCCTGTGTCCAGGTGCGGCCTTATGTGCAGCAGCACCGTTGACCGAGATAATTTTTGAGCCTTTTTCGGCGCGAATGGCGTATGTGGTAAAGCGTTCACCATTATTCAGGTTATAGATTTGAATTTGCTCGTATTCTTTAATGCCTGAAAGATCAAGCAATTCTCCATCGATCGCACAAGACCCTTCATACTCAAGTTCAGCATGGGTGATTCGGGCTTGGTGTAGCTTGGCTTTTAACATGGTGCTTTGCATGGATCGCCACCTTTAAAGTGTTGATTCACTTGAAATTCTATTACAGAAAACATGACATTTGTCAATTGCCTGTAACAATCAGTTGGTTCTGGATGCTTGCTTTAGTGTCCAGTGGCGGGCAAGTATGCCCTAATATTTGGAGTGGTTCAACTTTTTAAAGTTAACGAAATGTTGTCGATCAGGCGGGTTTGGCCTAAGGTTACGGCGCCCAACAGCACTAAACGGGAAGTGCTTTCAGAACAGCGTTCCAGGGTTTCAGCATCACGAATTTCAAAATAGTCGGTGGTAAAGCCTTTATCTTCCAGGCGTTGTTTGGCGTCGGCTGCGAGCTTGTTGAAATCCCGTTCTCCAGCGAGCATTTTATATTTTACGGAGCTTAAGGTGGCGTAGAGTTGAGGTGCCAGGGTGCGATCGGCTTCGTTGAGGAAGGCATTACGGGAACTCATCGCCAAACCATCGGCTTCGCGTACTGTGGGTATGCTCAGAATCTCAATGGGGTAAAACAGCTCGCGAACCATTTTTTTGATAACCACCAATTGCTGAAAATCTTTTTCGCCAAATACTGCAAAATCAGGCTGTACAATGTTAAACAGCTTGGAAACCACCGTGGTGACGCCAGTAAAATGCCCGGGTCGTGCTGCCCCGCATAATGTCTTGGTAATGTGGGGTACCTCAACAGTGGTCTGCATGCGGCCAAAGGGGTACATTTCGTATTCAGGGGGCGAGAAAAAAATAGCGACACTTTTGAAGGTTAGTTTTTGTTGATCTTGTAAGGCTGTGCGCGGGTACTTATCAAGGTCTTCACCTGGACCAAATTGTGTAGGATTGACAAAAACACTACAGACGATGAAATTCGCGGCTTTTTTTGCTTCGTCAATTAAGGTCAGGTGTCCATCATGCAGATTGCCCATGGTGGGTACCAAGGCAACTTTTTTGCCGGCCTTTTTTGCTTCGGCAACCATGGTGCGCACTTGTTTAATCGTTTTGACTACTTCCATAATATTAAAAAAAGTGTTCCGGTTTAGGGAATTGGCGGGTTTTTACGGCTTGATGGTAGGCCGATAAGGCCGTAGGAATATCGTTACTGTCGACCATAAAGTTTTTAACAAATTTTGCCATTTTTCCCGGGTTAAGTCCCAGCATATCATGTAAAACAAGCACTTGCCCATCTGTTCCAGCGCCAGCACCGATGCCAATCACCGGAATGTTTAAAGTTGCAGTAATGTCTGTTGCCAGTGTAGCGGGAACGCACTCAAGCAGCAGTATGTCGGCACCGGCATGTTCTGCTTCTTTGGCTTCCTTTAGCATCAGTTCGGCACCGGGGTTGTCTTTTCCCTGAACTTTATAACCGCCGAGTTTGTGCACCGATTGCGGCGTTAAACCCAGGTGGACGCACACGGGTATACCCCGTTCGGTTAATTGCTTGACGATGGGCATGGTCCAGCTGCCGCCTTCCAGTTTTACGATTTCAGCGCCTGCTTGCATCAGTCGGGTGGCATTGTGCAGCGCAGATTCCGCAGTGGCAAAGCTCATAAAGGGCAGATCTGACATAATAAGCGGGCCATGGGCCCGGCTTTTGACGCATTGTGTATGGTATACCATGGCGTCCATGCTCACCGGAACGGTGCTGTCCAAACCTTGCAGCACCATGCCCAGTGAGTCGCCCACCAGCATCACTTCGATACCGGCCTCTGACATGTAGTGGCTGAAGCAGGCATCATAGGCGGTTAAACAAGAAAATTTTTCGTTTTGTTGCTTGTATTCTTGCAGGGTATGAGGGGTAATTTTTTTCATAAGGGCTGCTTTGTAGTGAAGTCGTTGCTATTAGTCACTGACGATTAGAGCTTGGGTTAAAAAAAGTTCGACCCCCTGGGTGCTGTAGAATCAGTTTAACCAGTTCCTGGTAATCCTGCTCGTTATTTATGGGGTCGATATTAGTTGAATTTACGATTAATAAGGGCGCGGCATCATAATAATGAAACAATTTTGCGTAGGCTTCGTTTAAATTTTGCAGGTATTCAAGCTTTATGTATTGTTCATAGGCAATGCCACGTTTTTGGATGCGGTGCATGAGGGTATTGGCGGGTGCTTGCAAATAAATTACCAGGTTTGGCGAGGGCGCATCGATAGTAAGGTGTTGATAAATCTGGTCGTACAAGCGGAACTCATTGTCATCCAGAGTTAGCTGGGCGAATAACTGATCTTTTTCAATTAAAAAATCCGCCACTTGACTCGGCTCGAAAAGATCTTCCTGGCGCAGTGATTCCAGTTGTTGCACGCGTTGCATTAAAAAAAACAACTGGGTTTGCAGCGCCATTTTTTTGGGTGTTCGGTAAAACCCCTCTAGAAACGGGTTTTTCTCAGCGGCTTCCAGCAGAACATTATAATTAAAAGTTTCAGCGAGCTTTCTGCAGAGGGTAGTTTTACCTACGCCAATAGGGCCTTCAATGACTATGTAGCGCGGAGGAGACATTGCTGATGTCGTAGTGGTACTTGATGTCAAAGTGGCAGCCTGCATAAATATAATACAATCAGTATGGGTTGAAGGGATGGCTTGTTTGTAAGCCCGAGTCTAAATCAGCTTGAGCAAGTTTGTTTAATGCTGATTTTATGTCAGTTTCGCCAGGAAGTATAAGTTTAGGTGCTATCTCAAACAGCGGGTGTAATACGAAATTACGTTTTAGCATCTCTTTATGGGGGATGGTTAGTGATGGCGTGTCCAAAACCAGTTGATCATAGAGCAAAAGATCCAGATCCAGGGTTCTAGGGCCCCATCGCTCGGTAGTACGATCCCGCCCCTGATTATCTTCAATTTCCTGTAAACAATGCAAGACTGCATGAGCTTGTTTATCGGTGTGGATGAGCGCTACCGCATTGAGGTAATCTGGCTGCCCAGTGGGGCCAAGGGGTTTGCTTTGATAGAAGGTGGAGTGAATAACAGGTTTCGCTGAGAGCTCTTCGAGGGCTTTCAGTGCTAGTTTTAACTGTTTGACTGGGCTGTTTAAATTACTGCCCAAGGCGACATAAACTTTTGCCAAGTGCTTATCCATGAGCGTGCTATGGAGCGGGTTTTGCTTGCGGGGAGGCTTTGGTTTTTTTATTTTTGCTGCGTTGGCGTGGCGTGGGTTTCAGGTCTTGAGTCATTTTAAGCCGTACTTCGTCATTGGCCTCTTGATAATCAGTCCACCACTGACCCAGGCCTGGTTTAATTTCTCCGGATTTCTCCCGCAATAGAAGAAAATCATAAGCTGCACGAAAACGTGGGTGCTGAATTAATAGTGAGGCCCTATTACCATGTCGGTGTGGTAGGCGAAATTGTAATTCCCAGATGTCCTTTGCTGCAAAGGCGAAATGTTTTGGAATGGTAATGGGGTTGTTGTAGCTACTTGAACGGCTATTTGAGCCGCTATTAGCAGTTACTTGCGCTGCTTGATTAATGGCCGGAAACAAAGGCATGCCATTGCCTTGCAGGTATTGGAGCGAGCGCTTGAAGGGTGTCCAAAAAAATACCGCAAGCAAAAAAGCCAGGGTTGTTGATTTTCCCTGCTTGATTCTGGCATCAGTATTTTCTAAGAAAAGATCAATTAAGTGTTGAAATTCAGGGTCATGGCCAAGGCCACCAGCGGTGGCGGGGAACAAATACTGCAGTAAGTTAAATTGCTGTAGCAGTTGAAAAGTTCGCGATGCGTGACCGGTTGAGAAAAGTTTTTGACATTCATCAAACAAGCGGGCACCAGGAATGTTGCTAAGTAACGACCCTAAACGCTGGATAGGTTCTGCCGATTCTGAGGCAATGGTAAAATCAAGCTTGCATGCGAAACGAATCGCCCTGAGCATCCTGACCGGATCTTCGTGGTATCTTTCTTCAGGATTGCCAATTAATTGCAATTTTTTTTGCGACAGGTCTGACAGGCCGTCGGCAAAGTCATGGATACTTTGGTCGTGTAAATCGTAATACATGGCATTAATGGTAAAGTCGCGCCTGGAGGCGTCTTCTTCAAGTGTGCCGTATTGATTATCGCAAAGGATTTGACCTTTGCTGGAGTGGGTTTGGTTGTCTCTTCGAGTGCTGGATGTGGCCGTAGGGGAGCCTCTGAAGGTTGCTACTTCGATAATTTCACGACCAAATAATATGTGTGCCAGTTTGAAGCGCCGGCCGATCAGACGGCAATTTCTAAACAGTGCCTTAACGTCTTCAGGGCTGGCGCTGGTAGCAACGTCAAAATCTTTCGGTGTTTGACCCAGCAGCAAATCTCGAACGCTGCCGCCTACCAGGTAACTTTCGTACCCTGCTGCATGCAGTTGTGTCAGCACCTTCCTGGCATTGGGGCTAATGTCATCACGGGAAACACAGTGCTCTTCTTTGGGGATTATGCGTGCTTTTAATGTTGATGGAGTCACGGGCGTCTGCATAAAGGGGGTTAATAATATAAAGAATTCGGGGAGTCGGTATTATAACCTATTGACTCAGTAGTTGGGTATGCAAACGCTAACAGGGCTGTTATGAACAGGCATAATTCAGTTTAAAGGCGGATAGTTGGCTGGTTTAAGGGTGTATTACAGAGTGTTAGCAAGGGAACAAGAGGTGAAATACAATACAAGTCAGTAACAAATGGTTAAGCTCCTGCATACCCATTTGTTACTGATAGCATTATTATTATTTATTTCGTTTTTATTATTATCTTTATTTTTCTGTTAGTAAGCTTTTTTGTTGGTCTTTTTGGTTAGTTCTTCGCTTTTTATGTGTCTCTTTTTCTATGTTCTATTTTTTATTCGCTTTTATTATTGTTAAAGTAAGGGGCTAAGGCAGTGGTCAATAAAAGAGAGTTGGGCAAGAATTGTTTGTTATTTTTATTTGCCTTTAGCACTCTCTTTTAGCTACCACTTAAAAAAACCTATATCCCTTTTTTTTTAAGTTTTAAGTCGCTTTCCATAGCCTCGTATTGTTATTGTTTTTGCTGTTTTTATTATTATGGTTTTACGCTTTCACTCTATAACGTAGCAGGCATCATGCCAACTTTTTAGAAAGTTATAAATATCATATATAACAATTGGTTAGAGAGTTTTCTTGGCGACTGAAGAGTTTGTGTGAGACAAGTGTTACCTGGTTTGTTACCGTTTTGTGACGCCCTAGTGTTACTGATGTGTAAAACGGTAACGCAGTCACAGATTAAGGTTGGAAAATCTGGTTGTTTTGCGTTCAGCTGTGAGGTGTTGGGGGCACTAAATTAATTATAGCTTCCCTCAGTCATCAGCACTTGCCTGAGAGAGGGGTTTTTTTCTTGGAATACCCAGGCGCTGGCGTCGTTCCCACAAGCATTTTCTGCTAACACCGAGTTTTTGCGCGAGTTCTGTTTCTGTCATATTGTCTTGGTTTTCAAGCACAAAGCGCTGGAAGTAATCTTCCAGGGATAAATCTTCCAGGGGCTCTGAAGGTGGCAGGGGTTGAGCTCGGTGAGTCGGGGCTTCATTTAAGTATTCATCGTCAGTGATGATGTCATTTTCCAGTGACAGCAGCTCTTCAGTGATAATGTCGTCCTCGCAGAGTATAACGGCCCTTTCCACGGCATTTTCAAGTTCCCTAACATTGCCAGGCCAAGAGTAGCTTGTAAGTGCAGCTTTGGCGCCTTCAGAGAAATGCTTGGATTTGTGATTCATGTTGTTACAGTAGCGCTCAAGCATGCTGTTGGCGATTTCCAGGATATCATCACCTCTGGCTCTTAAGGGTGGCAGTTCGAGAGACACAACGTTCAAGCGGTAATATAAATCCTCACGAAATTTGCCTTGCTGAACCCATTGTCTAAGGTTGCGGTGGGTTGCGGCGACGAGCCGAACATCTACTTTTTTTGCTTCGACGGAGCCGACCCGACGAATTTCTTTTTCCTGCAGCAGGCGTAGCAGCCTTGCCTGGGCTTCGATGGGTAGTTCACCAATCTCATCCAAAAATAACGTGCCGCCGTTTGCCGCCTCCACCAGACCTTCTCTGCGAGCATTGGCGCCGGTGAAAGCGCCTTTTTCATGGCCGAATAGTTCAGATTCGATCAGTGTTTCTGGAATAGCAGCACAATTTACTGAAATCATGGGGCCTTTACCGCGCATACTGTTTTCATGCAGGGCTCGTGCTACCAGTTCTTTCCCCGTGCCTGACTCGCCAAGTATCAATATGGTGGTGTCGGTAGGGGAGACTTTTTTCAATTTTGCAAACAGGTTCTGCATGGGGGGGGAGCTGCCAATCATTTTTCCCATTTCACCGGCATCGATCACTTCGAGGACTTCTTTGGCAGGGGGATTGGTGTCGGGTGTTGTTGGGCTGGCGGTTAAAATCTGGCTGATGGCGGACAGCATCTCATCATGATCAAATGGTTTGGCGATATAGTCCGCTGCCCCCAAGCGCATGGCATCAACTGCAGATTTTAGGCTGGAGTAACTGGTCATAATGAGTACGGGTACGCCTTCAGCCAGCTCGATCAGTTTCGTTCCTGCTTCGCCAGGAAGTCTTAAATCACTGATAATTAAATCAAAATCATCAAGCGAATAGAGGTTTTGGGCTTCCTTTACGGAAGCGGCGATGTGCGCTTGGTAGCCATTACGCTCCAGCAGTCGTTTCAGTGCCGTGCGGATGACTTTTTCATCTTCTACAATCAGAATTTCGTTCATAAGTTCATTATACCGATCTAATCGACTTTAGTCCTGTCTTCCCTGGCTTAGGGTTTAGTCTCATCAGTGGGACTGTAAGGTAATGTAATGGTGAACTGGGTGCCTTTGCCCGTTTCTGAATCAAGGGGGCTGGTGACAGAAATGTGGCCGTAGTGGTCTTCAATAATACTGTAACTCAAAGCCAGGCCAAGGCCCGTGCCGCTACCGGGTTCTTTGCTGGTTACGAACGGCTCAAAAATTCGGTCGATTAAGTCGCTGGAGATGCCGCTGCCTTCATCGATAATATGGATGCTGACCGATAAGTCACTATGTTCGCTGTGGATACTGATTTTATCGCCAGGTTGCGACGCATCGCGGGCATTGCTGAGCAGGTTAACAAATACCTGGATAAGTTTTTGGGCATCGCCCATGACTTTTAGGTCGTCAGGCAGCAGGTTCTCATAAACATAGTCCTTGCCTGAGGGGCTTAGCTGTATCAGCTTGATAGCTTCCGATAGGCACTGGTGGAGATTAACCGGTTCTGGCTTGCCCCCCCGATTCTGGCCTGCGTGGCTGAAGTTGACCAGGGACTGAACAATACGGGTGACTCGCTCGGTTTGGTCAAGGATTTGCTCAGAAGTTTCCAGTGTGTCCGCGTCAAGGGCTTCGGAGCGCAGATTTTGAGCCAGGCAGGCAATACCTGTAATGGGGTTGCCAATTTCATGGGCCACGCCGGCAGCCAGTCTGCCGATGGAAGCAAGGCGTTCGCTGTGGGTGAGCTCTGATTCCAGTAGCTGGATTTCAGTCAGATCTTCAATAACAATAACAAGGTTGTCGAAATTTGTTTTACTGTCTTGGCCAACGGAGGCCTTATGTAATGACAGGCACCGTGACTGGCCTTTGATTTCAAGGTTGGCTTGATGCAAGTGGGTGGATCTTTCACTGACAAAGGCCATTAAAAAGTTGCCCCAGGGTGCGGGCAGGCTGCTTAATTTTGCGCCTATGGCTTCCTGGCTACTGATTTGCGTTAATACAGACATGGCTTTGTTCCAGCCAATAATTTCATTGCTGGTATTCACTGAGCAAACGCCCATGGGCAAGTCTTGTAAGGTTTGTCGATGAAAACGGCGCATGCTATCCAGCTCAGCGGCGAGACCTGAAAGCTTGTGCTGATATTCTTCAAGCCTGCTTTCGATGGCATGAATATCGCTGTTGGAGTCTTTTTTGTTTTTTTCTCTGTAAGGTAAGTGAGTGCCTACTATTTCTTGCGCAACAGATGGCCCGAACATGCCCGACAGGTTGGCTTCGATCTGGTCTCGGAGGCGCCGTAACAGGTAGGGGCGGGTTTCATTGCGCTTGATGGCGAGCTCTCCCAGGGCCTTATCAAGCTCGCGATCGGCAATATGTTTACCCAGGGTTTCAGCAAGGCGCGGGGCAAATTCAGTCGCTGAATTTAAAGACAGCTCCCAGCGATCAAGGCGGTGTAAATTTTCCACGATGCATACTTCGGCGGCCCTTTGTTCTTCATAGCTGGATTTGGTGAATAAGGAGAAAGCAATGAATAGCGCAAAATTGACCACCAGCGCCAGAGCTGCATTCAGATACCATAGATCATCCTCTGAACTTAAGTCGGAGGCAATAAATGGCAGTGTCAGGGGTGATTGGTTTGATAAAACAGGAATAAACAAGGTCAATGCCCAAACGCCGAATCCTGCGATCAAGCCCGCCATAACACCTTTTCGATTGGCTTTGTCCCAAAGCAGTACACCGATAACCCCTGGAGCAAAATGCAAAGAGCCAATGAAAGACAGAAGACCTAATTCGGTTAAAGATTGTTGATGGTCAAGCAGGCGGTAAAAAAGGTAGCCAGCCAGAATAATCAGGCTAATAAGCACTCGGCGAATTCTAAAAACCCAATGGTAGCCTAACCGGTTAGGTGTAGGTTGATACAGGGTCAGGACGATGTGGTTTAAAATCATCGATGACAGTGCCAGCGTGGTTACAATAATAAGCCCGCTGGCTGCTGAAAGCCCGCCAATATAAGCCAGAATGGCCATGGATTTTGAGCCTGAAGCCATGCCAATACCCACGATGAAATATTCAGGGTCAAGGTCAAGGTCAAGGTTGAGTTTTAGGCCGGCCCAGAGAATGGGGGGAACCGCAATGGCAATGGCCAGCAGAAACAGTGGTACGCCCCAGCTGGCAGTCAACAAATGCTTGGGGCTGGTGTTTTCCGCAAAAGTCATGTGATACATGTGCGGCATGACTATCGCAGCAGCAAAAAACGCCAGAATCAAACTTCTCCAGGGGCCTTGCTTTAAAGGCGCATACATCAGGTTCAAGGCGTCGGGGGTGGCTTTTAGCCAGGTATCCAGATTAGCGGGCCCGTCAAAAACGCCGTATAAAGCAAACAGGCCAACGGCCAACATGGCGACTAATTTAATAATCGATGATAAGGCAATGGCGATTACCAGGCCCTCGCGCTTGCGGTAGCGTTCGGTGGTATGGCGGGTGCCAAACAATACGGTGAAGAGAATCATCAGTGCGCAAAAAACCAGTGCGAAGGTGTTTTTATCGGCTTGTGGATTTAACACTGAAATGGCGCCGGTAATGGCTTCTATTTCCAGGGCCAGCAAGGGTAATACTGCGGCCAGCATCAGCAAGGTTGCAATTGCGGCCAATAGTTGGCTGCGGTATCTGTATGCAAGCAGGTCGGCCAGAGATGTCAGGTGGTAGGTTTGTGAAAGCCTGAGTAAGGGCATCAATAAAAAGGGTGCCAGCAGGAAAGTGCCGGTAATGCCTAAATAGTAAGAGAGAAAATTAAATCCGTATTGATGAGCAAAGCCAACACTGCCGTAAACAGCCCAGGCGCTGGCATAGACCCCCAGCGAGAGGGTGTATATGGCCGGGTGGTGGGTGAGCTTTGAGGGCAATAAACCACGTTCGGAAATGTAGGCGGCCAGAAAAAGCAGTGATAAAAAGCCAAGGCCCAGCAATAGCAGTTGTGCAAGACTAATGCTCATCAAGGTCTCGGCTGCGTACGATCCAGAAGTTTAATACAATCAACAGCAGCCAGATAAGATAAGGCCGGTACCAGAGTGATTCTCCCTGGGTCCACCAGTGAACAATGGCCGGCGAAAGCAAATAGGCGCCGATAATAAACAGGATGAGTAGGCGGTCAATGTACATAGTGTATGGCTACGCTTTTCTAAAACTTATCTTATGCGAGGTAATGATGGCTGTCTATGGCTAAGGGCTTTTAATCCTTGTGTTCAGGGTTTTGCACGGCTGATTGCTTCGGAACATTGTTGATCGACCAGTGCTCGATGGCCCAGGCGAGAACGTCTTCAGTCCTTGCCTCAAGTATATCGTCAGATAGCCGGTAGCCTAATACTGTTAAGGCCTGTAAAAGTATGGGTGTCGGATTATTCGTTGCTAATGCTGGGGCAAAGGTTTGCTTGCTGAGTTTTTGGCCTTGCGAATTAACGACAACAGGAAGGTGAGCGTATTCAGGTGGCTCGAAACCCAGTGATTGTTGCAATAACATCTGTCTGGGGGTGTTGTCGAACAAGTCTGTCCCCCTGACAACATGGCTAATCTGCTGCGCCTGATCATCAACCACAACCGCTAGCTGATAGGCGTATAAACCATCTTTTCTTTTAATCACAAAGTCGCCAACAGCACGTGCAACATTTTGCCTAAAGCTTGCCTGAATGCGATCCTTGATCAAAACTGGGTTTGTTGTTGTTCGCAAGCGAATAGCGTGCGGCGTGCCGGGAGGGTTGGCAGAGGTGCTGCCTAAAGAATCCCGGCAAGTGCCAGGATACACGCCGCCGAGCTGCGCCAACTGACTTCTTGAGCAGGTGCAGTAATAGGCTTTATTCTCACTTAATAATTGTTGGCAAATATCTTCGTAGAGCTGATGGCGTTGGCTTTGCCATACAATGCTGCCGTCCCAGTAAAGTTCAAAAGCTTCCAGTGTTCTAAGTATAGTGTCAGCAGCACCGGCTTGTTCCCGGGGTGGATCCAGGTCTTCAATGCGCACATACCATTGGCCTTTGTTGTGTCTGGCATCCAGAAAACTTGCCAGTGCAGCAAGCAGCGAGCCAAAATGCAGTGGCCCTGTGGGAGAGGGAGCAAAGCGCCCTCTGTAGGTGTTATCGGTGCGGTGTGGCCCAGGGTTTTGCGGCATCCTCTCTGCTTAATCTAGAGATAGTATGAGGCGTTTAGCCAGTGATTTGCTTTTCTTTGATTTCGTCCAGGGTTTTACAGTCAATGCATAAATCTGCCGTAGGCCTGGCCTCCAGGCGGCGAACCCCAATTTCTATTCCGCAGCTTTGGCAATAGCCATACTCGTCATGTTCAAGATTTTCAAGGGTTTTATCAATCTTCTTGATCAGTTTACGCTCGCGATCACGGGTTCTTAACTCAAGGTTAAACTCTTCTTCCTGGGTGGCGCGGTCATTAGGATCCGGTAGGTTGCCTGCTTCATCCTGCATATGATGAACAGTGCGATCCACTTCCTGCATTAAACTTAGTTTCCAATTATTAAGAATTTCCCTGAAATGGTCTTTTTGAGCCCCGTTCATATACTCTTCACCCTTTTTGATTTTATAAGGGCTGATGGTTGGCGCCGAGGTTACACTGGCTGGTGAAACAGCGCCGGCTGTTTTCCCTGAAGTTTCGGTAGCTTTAGTGGCCATAATTAAACCTTCTGTTACTTCCTGTGTGCTGTATCATTTGTATTGCGTTAATAAAAGCCAGAGAATTAAGAGACCCGGTTTCTCGGCGAATCCGCCGATTAATACAGAGATTCGCTAGAATAGCAAATACCAATTGCAAGCCCGTGTAAAACCAAGGGCCTTGGGTAAATTTTGCAAGATTTTACACGCTCAATATGACAGGTCAATAATATCTCTGTACAAAAAGAGTAAACATTAATTGTGTCAATCGAGTAAAATTCAAGCCCTGTCAGGCTGAAATACAATTGGCTATTGATTTATAAGGATTTTTACGCTGAAAAACATTAAATGGGCAAATAGAGTTCAGCAGATAAAGCCTTTTAAGGTGATGGAGCTGCTGGGCCGGGCGCAGCAACTTCAGTCCCAGGGGGTGGATGTTGTGCACCTTGAGGTGGGGGAACCCGATTTTGTTACACCTGAGCCTATTTTGACAGCAGGTCAGCAAGCACTTAAGCAAGGCCTGGGCCACTATACTCCGGCATTGGGTTTACCCGAATTGCGCCAGGCCATAGCGCAGTATTATCAGCAAAAATATGGCTTGCGTATTGACAGTCATCGAGTGCTAATTACCTCGGGCGCATCAGGAGCCTTAATGTTGACAGCCGCCTTATTGATAAACCCGGGTGATGGTGTGCTGGTGGCTGATCCTGGCTACCCATGCAACCGTCACTTTATCGAACTGATGGGTGGTCAAGCCCAGGCCATCAATATCGATGCCGTTGACGGCTTTCAAATTAATCTTGAGCGATTAAAACAAAGCTGGACCCCTGAAACCCGTGGAGTTTTGCTGGCTTCACCTGCTAATCCTACAGGACGATTGCTGGATAGAAAAACCTTGCATGCCATAGTCGAATTTGTTCAGGATCGGGATGCTTATATCATCATGGATGAAATTTATCATGGTTTAAGCTATGGCGCAGAAGAAGTTTCCGTGCTTGAAATCAGTAATGATGCCTTCGTGATAAACAGTTTTTCAAAATATTTTGGCATGACCGGATGGCGACTGGGTTGGATGGTTGTGCCAGAACATGCGGTGGAACAGGTGGATAAAATGGCGCAGAATTTTTATATTGCTCCGCCTACCCTATCTCAGCATGCTGCCTTGGCGGCATTTACTCCAGAATGTATTGATATTCTAGAGCAAAGGAAAACTGTGTTTCAGCAACGCAGGGATTTTTTATTACCCAGGCTCAGGGAGCTTGGCTTTATTATCCCCGAAAGCCCCGAAGGGGCTTTTTATTTATATGCCAATATACAAAACTTCGGCAAAGACAGTGAAGCTTTCTGCAATGAATTGTTGGCTGAATATGGTGTTGCCGTCACCCCTGGAACGGATTTTGGCAGATACAAACCGAATCAACATTTGCGTTTTGCCTATACCACAAAAACAAAGCAGCTTGAAAAAGCAGTAAATCGAATTGAGCAATTTGTAAAGGGATTAAAGTCGTCTCCGTTTGCTTTGTAACAGATTTTTTAGCAGTTATTGTTATTTTAAAGAGTATTTTTTGAAATTTAATCCACCGTTAGAGCAAGGTAAGTTACTTAAACGCTATAAGCGTTTTCTTGCCGATATCCAATTAGCCGATGGCAGTGAAATGACTCTTCACTGTGCCAATACAGGTTCAATGAAAAACTGCCAGACGCCGGGAAGCGATGTTTGGTTTTCCCGCAGTCACAACCCGAAAAGAAAATACCCCTGTACCTGGGAAGTTGTGGCCGTTAATCATGGTTTTTTGGCGGGTATCAATACCGCCAGGGCTAATGCCCTGGTTAAAGAAGCCATTGAAAATGGCACGATAAAACCATTGCAGCACTACGACAGCATCAAGGCTGAAGTTCCCTACGGTGAGGAAAAAAGTCGCATAGACTTTTTGTTGGAAAAAACCGATGCAGGCGGTGATGACAAATGTTACGTTGAGGTGAAAAGTGTCACTCTGGGTGAATCGGAAGGAACGTGGCAGGGCTTGGGGCTTTTCCCTGATGCCGTGACCGAAAGAGGCAGAAAACATTTGCGGGAATTGATAGCGGCAAAGAAACACCACCGTGCGGTATTGATTTTTTGTGTTCAGCATACTGGTATCACCAAAGTGGTGCCGGCAGATGCAATTGATCCTGAGTACGGTAAAGTATTACGCCAGGCGATAGCGGCGGGTGTTGAAGTTTATGCTTATCGGGCGGCTATTTCGGCGGAAGAAATAACTTTGATGGATGCGATTCCGGTGGAATGCCCTTAGTGTTTAGGGATGTTGATTATGGTTATTAATCCAGTGAATCGCTTACAAAAATCTGGTCATTTTCAATTTTAAATTTAACTGGAGTCAGGCTTTGTCCGGAACAAGGGCCGGCTATGCAGCGGCCACTTTCAATTTCAAATAATGCCCCGTGGTTAACGCATTGGATAAAATTATTTTCAGAATCAAGAAAATCATCGGGCCGAAACTCCAAATTAATATTAAGATGAGGGCACTTGTTTAAATAAAGGTAAATTTGCCCGTCTTTTTTAACCGCAAAAAGACTGTGTTCATTAATGGTAAAGCCCTTTGCCTTGTCTTCTGTAATGTCGGTGATATTGAATAAACGATTCATCTAAAGATTTTTAAAATGTAAATGTAAAAGAATTACATATATTACCATAGAATTTTTTGGGGGTTAACTGCTTAAGTACTATGGATCAAGTTGGAGTATTCGGTTTTGAACCGCATTAAACCCATTTTTTTATTGCCAATGCTATTTATAATATTGCTTATTGGTTTTTTTGTGTCATTGACATCGGGCGCTGTCGATATTGCTGTGCCGGATTTACTGGCTTGGGTTATGCCAGGATTTTTGGCTGAGCATGAATTAACTCAAGCCGAAATTGTAATTATAGAACATATTCGTTTACCCAGAGCACTTCTGGTGATTGTTGTCGGTGCCGCCCTGGGTATAAGTGGCGCGGTTATACAAGGGTTGTTTCGTAACCCTCTTGCAGACCCCGCGTTGATTGGTGTCTCCGGAGGCGCAGCTTTAGGGGCGGTTACTGCCATTGTTCTATTTTCAGCTGGCGGCATGTCAGTGGTTTATATTGAGTGGTTAAAAATATTGATGGCTTTTCTTGGCAGTGTGCTGGCAACGGTTCTAGTGTTTTATATAGGGTATGCGGCGAACCAGAAGTTTGAGTCAAACCGTTTTAGCGTTGCTGTTGTCTTGTTGGTAGGAATTGCCTTTAATGCCCTGGCAGGGGCCTTGATATCAATGCTGGCCTATTTGGCCGACGATTTATCGCTACGGGAATTAACTTTCTGGATGATGGGCAGTTTTAGTGGTGCCGGCTGGCAGGAGGTTTGCTTTGCTACCCCTGGGATTTTGTTGGCGATAACAGTGTTTTGCGCTCTTTCAAAGCAGTTGAATATATTACTGCTGGGCGACGTTGAAGCTGAACACCTGGGTGTAAATGTGAAACAGCTGCAAATAAAAGTCATGTTGTTTTCGGCGCTGGCCGTGGGCGCTGCCGTTTCGGTGGTCGGCATGGTGGGTTTTGTGGGTTTGATCGTGCCGCATATTTTACGTTTGCTGATGGGGCCGAATATGAATTACTTGTTGCCCGGTTCCGCTATAGGTGGTGCGGGTTTACTGGTTTATGCTGATTGGGTGTCCCGTTGGCTATTATCACCGGCAGAACTGCCCATAGGTATTTTAACAGCCTTGTTGGGGGCACCTTTTTTTCTATTGTTATTACTGTCTCGTCAATATGGAGTCAGGCCTTGAGTCTCGCTGCCAAACATTTAAGCTATGCTTATGCTGACACAGGCATTATCGATGATGTAAATGTGGAAGTACAAGCTGGAAAAATATTGGTTGTGATTGGTCCTAATGGCGCGGGAAAAAGCAGTTTGTTGAAATTGTTAAGCGGTGAATTAAAACCCAGTGCTGGCGCCATACATTTTGAGCAACAGCCTTTAGCTGCATGGCCGCGTCGTAAACTTGCTTGTGCGCGCGCAGTTCTTCGTCAGCAGGAATCCTTAAGCTTTGCGTTTACAGTTATGGAGATGGTTTTAATGGGGCGTGCCCCTCATGGAACGAACCATGTTGTTAATAAAGAAATAAGCATGGCCGCGCTAACGGCCATGGATGTCGTGCACTTGCAGGAACGTTTATACACTGAATTATCGGGAGGTGAAAAACAACGGGTACAATTGGCGCGGTGTTTTGCGCAAATTTGGGAGAATAAACAATCAAGGTATTTATTGCTGGACGAACCGGTGTCGGCCCTGGATATTGCGCATCAAAAAATATTGATGCAGCAGATTAAAAAATTATCCAATGGTGGCGTTGGGATTGTTGTTGCCTTGCACGATTTAAATTTGGCTGCGCAATATGCCGATGAAGTTTTGCTAATGAATAAAGGCTGTGTGGTAGTAAAGGGTAGCCCTGAAACTGTGCTCACAGCTAAAAATATTGAAGTTGTTTACAATACAGCTGTCTGCATTGTTTCCCATCCGGAATTAAATATTCCCCAGGTTTTAATTTGTTAAGTATTAGGCAATTGATGTTGTCAGTTTAATCGCTGCCTAAAATTTCTTGTTTAATCAAAGCATGTTGTTCTGGTTTAAGGCGAGGGCCAAAATTACAAACCACTTCAGCAGAAGCTCTGCAGGCTAATTTCCCAGCAGTGCTGAAAGAGAGTCCATGGGTGATGGCATACATAAAGGCTCCGGCGAACATGTCACCTGCACCGTTAGTGTCTACCGCTTGTACAAGGTGGGGTGTAACGTTAATGTAGTCATTGCCATCAAACAGTAGCGCGCCGTCGGCACCTAGGGTGATGGCAAATTGCTTCGCGCTGGTTTTTAGTTTTTCTGCGGCGGCTTTTATCTCAGACTCACCGGTCCATAGGCAGGCTTCCTCCTTATTGCAAAACAGCATATCCACGCCTTCGCCGACAAATAATTTCATTTCGTTGCCAAAAAATTCCATCATGCTGGGGTCTGAAAAAGTCAGGGCGGTTTTAATATTATTTTCTTTAGCAACATTTCGGGCTTGCAATACCGCATCTCTGGCTTTGGGGGAGGTGATCAAATAGCCTTCGATATAGAGAAACTCTGAGTTGCTCAGGGCTTCCAGGTCTAGTTCCTCTGGGCCTAAATCCCCGGCCACGCCAAGATGTGTGCACATGGTTCTTTCAGCATCAGGGCTGACCATGACAATGCATTTGCCGGTACTACCAGACATTTCAGTTTCGTTTTGATTGGTAACAACGCCGGCAGCGAATAAGTCCTTGTTATAAAATTCTCCGGGTTCATCACCGGCTACTTTGCAAGACAAAAAAACTCGTCCGCCAAAATATTGTGTGGCAATAACGGAATTGGCTGCGGAGCCGCCACTGGCCCTTTTTTTAATTCCGTAACGGTCTTTTAGTTCCTGGAGCAATATTTGCTGATGGTCTTGTTCAACCAATGTCATCATGCCTTTTTCAATATTATATTGCTTAAAGAAATCATCGGTGACTTCAAATTCATTATCGACGATGGCATTGCCGATAGCATAAACATCATATTTTTTCATGGGGTGTCCTTGCTTGTTGCGTATTATAGAGCACAGTATTGTAGGGGAACCGGCGAATATTGTTATAATGTGCTGCTGTTTGACATAAAAGGCTTGATTCAAGGTTTCAAGATGCCCATTATCAGCACTGAGGTTAAATTGTAAAGTTTATATTTGCCACTTCTTTCTGCCTATAAAGCCCATTATGCTTGCCGTTTCAAGGCAAGCCTGGGAAACCCAAGCCATCAAAGCCTACAAAAAGTCTGCTAAAAACATAATATGCGTATATTTCAAAAGCTTAAATATATATTCAGGCGTCACTGGTTGAGGTTAGGCATAGGGTTTTTGGTCATTGTTTTTATTTTTGTTGGGGTTCTGGATTTTGCGGTGCGCTATAAATTCAACGGCAAGCGCTGGTCTGTCCCTGCCAAGGTTTATGCTCGGCCTTTAGAGCTTTATTCAGGTTTGGCCATTACGCCGCAAGCGCTAATGTCCGAGTTGAAACGCCTGCACTACAGTATGGATGCCAAGGTAGCAACGCCGGGGACGTATTATTTTCAGGCCAATCGATTGATTCTTTATACGCGGGGCTTTGAATTTTGGGATGGCCTTGAAAAGCCGGTTAAGCTTGCTTTGGACTTTGATGATGCCGGTGTCAATGCGATATCAAGTTTGCCACTGGCGTCCGATAATCCCCCAGGTACTTCTTCAGGGTTTGCTTCTGAACCTGAGCACTTGGATCTGGTGCGCCTGGACCCCTTATTAATTGGTGGTTTTTTTCCTGCCCACAATGAAGATCGAATTTTAATTCGGCTTGAGCAAAGTCCCCCGTATTTGATCGATGGTTTATTAGCGATTGAAGATCGCGGTTTTTATGAGCACTCAGGTCTTTCAATGCGAGGCATTCTGCGGGCTTTTATGGTTAATGTTAAAGAGTTTCGGCTCGCGCAGGGAGGCAGTACTTTAACCCAGCAGTTGGTGAAAAATTTTTACCTTAACGATAAAAGAACTTTTTCGCGTAAAGCCATTGAAGCCATTATGGCCTTGCTGCTTGAGCTGCATTATGAAAAAGACGAAATCCTTGAGGCTTATCTGAACGAAGTATATTTGGGTCAAGCTGGACAGCGAGGCATACACGGTTTTGGCATGGCCAGCCAGCATTACTTTGGTCAGCCGTTGAATCAGTTAAAAACGCATCAGGCGGCGCTATTGGTGGGGCTGGCAAAAGGAGCCTCTTATTATGATCCTCGCCGTTTTCCTGAGCGAGCACTGAAGCGCAGAAATACAGTTCTGGATTTGCTGGTTGAGCAGAATGTATTAACTAAAAAGCAAGCTGAGGCGGCCAAGACCAAGCCTTTGGGTGTGATTGCCAACGCTAGTAACAGCGATGCCCTGTTCCCGGCTTTTCTTGATTTGGTGAAGCGCCAGTTGCAACGTGATTACCGTGAAGAGGATTTACGCACTGAAGGCTTACGCATTTTCACCACCCTGGATCCGAGAGTGCAAATTAAAGTAGAGAATCAGGTTGAAAGGTCATTGCGCAGTTTGCAATCTGGTTATGGCGAATCGGTGCGGGATTTGCAGGCAGGTGTTGTGGTAACCGCGCCTCAGAGCGGTGAAGTACTGGCGGTAGTGGGTGCCAAAAATCCCCGTGAAGCCGGGTTTAATCGCGCCTTGGATGCTATAAGACCCACGGGATCCTTATTTAAACCGGCCATTTATTTAACCGCTTTAAGTGATTACCAAAATTATTCCTTGGGGACTTTAATCAAAGATGAAGCGTTTTCTATCCCGACTCAAGAGGATACTGAATGGTCGCCGCGCAATTTTGATGGTATTAGTCATGGCGACGTTACTATGATTGAGGCTTTGGCTAAATCCTACAATCAGGCCGGAGCTAAGTTGGGTTTGGACTTGGGCTTAGGCAATGTGTTGCAAAGCTTAAGGGCTCTCGGGGTTGAGCGACCGTTACCTGAATATCCTGCGGTTTTATTGGGTGCAGGTGGTTTGTCACCTTTGGAAGTAACGCAAATGTATCAAACCATTGCCGCGGGCGGATTCAGCAGTTCCTTGCGGTCAATCCGGGAAGTGTTGACTGCACAAGGTGAACCTTTGGCTCGGTATCCATTAAGTGTCAGGCAAATGTTTGACCCCGAAGCCGTGTACTTGCTGACCCATGCCATGCAAGAGGTTATGCGTGAGGGTACCGGTAAGAGCGCTTATTATTACCTGCCAAAAGAACTGAATATTGCCGGTAAAACCGGCACGACAAATGATTTGCGTGACAGCTGGTTTGTCGGATTTACCGAAGACTATCTGGCCGTTGTCTGGTTGGGACTTGATGATAACGGCGCCATGCCTTTAACGGGGTCTACTGGGGCTTTGCAGGTGTGGATTGCAATGATGAAAGATCTGGAGCCAAAACCATTGTTTGCGCCACCTCCAGAAAAAATAGAATTTGTTTGGTATAATCCAGTGCAAGGTAAGCGCAGTGGTAATAACTGTTCAGGGGCAATTTATATTCCCATGCATGAGCAATCAATTCCCAATGAATGGACAGCTTGTGGCCGTGGCGATAAAGTGATTGATGCCATCAAGTCCTGGTTTAAATAATTTACCGGTTTTATCGTGTAACTTTTTAGGTAGAGGTCGAATTTCATAATGAATTTTTTTTTGAAAATTCTCCTGTTTCTCGGGTTTGCGTCCTTGGCCGCTTGTGTGGCCATGCCTGAGGATGCCGGTAGATCATCCCCTGCCCCGGAATTTCTGCCTGGCGGTAATGCCTCTGGGAATGACAATAGTTATCAACCATCACGCAAGGCAGCAAGCAAACCACCGCAGTCTAAATTCAATGATGAGGTCAACCCTGCCGTGATTAACTTGATAAGCTCGGCCAGGGATTTGAAAAACCGTGGCGAGTACCCTGCTTGTGCGGCGAAGCTTGAGCGAGCGCTGAGAATCGACCCGGAGTCGGTGTCGGCCTACACCTTGTTGGCTGAAGTTAGATTGCTACAAGAACAGAATCTGGCCGCTGAGCAGTTAGCTAGAAAAGCCATGGCGATTTTGGCGCAGCGAAAGCGATCCAGCAACAAAGAGCTGCAAATGGAGCACTTGCGGCTCATTGTTGCTGAGGCGCGTAGTGAACGTCATTAGTTAACCCTGAAAAGCCTTCTCTTAAAGATGCCCACTTTTTTGCTTATGGCAAACTGCCAGACGATGGCTGGGGTGGTTTTTTCGCTCGGCTGTCATAAGCTCGCAAAAACTTTTGCCGCAGCATCAATTGTGGCATCTAATTCCTTGTCACCATGGGCTGAGGAAATAAAACCAGCTTCAAAAGCAGAGGGTGCTAAATAAATCCCTTCATTCAGCATGCCATGGAAAAATTTTTGAAAGCGTTTGATATCACACTGTGTGGCTTGTTGAAAGTTGCTGACTTGTCCTGCCGCTGAAAAAAACCATCCAAACATACCGCCTATATGATTAGTGGTAAACGCAATGCCAGCTTGATCGGCCTTGGCTTGTATACCTTCACACAGTGATAGGTTTTTTTGCTCTAAGGCATCGTAAAAACCAGGCTTGCTTACTTCTTCCAGCATGACTAAACCTGCTGTCATGGCGATGGGGTTTCCCGACAATGTGCCGGCCTGGTAAACCGGCCCCAGGGGGGCAATCTGTTGCATAATATCGCGTTTGCCACCAAAAGCCCCAACAGGCATACCGCCGCCGATGACCTTGCCCAATGTTGTCAGGTCTGCTTGCACGCCATAATGGGATTGCGCACCCCCCAATGCAACTCTGAAGCCGGTCATTACTTCATCAAAAATCAGGACGCTGCCGTAGTCATCACAAATTGCCCGCAAGCCTTCCAGAAAACCCGGTAGCGGTAGAATGCAATTCATATTCCCGGCGACAGGTTCGACAATAATGGCCGCAATCTCTTTACCGATTTCGGCGAAGGTCTGCCTGACATGGGCCAGATCGTTAAAATTAAGAGTTAAGGTATGGTCGGCCAGGGCTGCGGGTACTCCTGGGGAGCTGGGTACGCCCAGGGTTAGAGCACCAGAGCCTGCCTTTACCAGCAGGGAATCAGCATGGCCATGGTAACAGCCTTCAAATTTAACAATTTTGTCGCGTCCAGTATAAGCCCGTGCCAGGCGTATCGCTGACATGGTTGCTTCAGTGCCGGAATTCACCATGCGAACCATGTCCATGCCGGGCATGATGCTGCAAACTTTGTCTGCCATTTCAATTTCAATGGCGGTGGGTGCGCCGAAGCCCAGACCACAATCAATAGCAGCTTTCACTCGCTCGATCACTTTAGGGTGCGAGTGACCCAAAATCATTGGCCCCCAGGAGCCAACATAATCTATGTAGTGATTATTATCCTCGTCGACAATCCATGCGCCTTTTCCCTGCTTAAAAAATATTGGAGACCCAGTGACGCCTTTAAAGGCTCTGACTGGTGAGTTTACGCCACCGGGAATATGGGACTGTGCATGTTGGAATAGTGTTTCTGAATTTGGGCGTTGAAGTGTCATAGTGGTGATCAACTTAAATCTGGTGATAAAGTAAGAGGGCATTATAAGGGATATTTCAGGCTCAAGGTAAGCGTTTATGGCTTGTTCAGAGATCCCTTGGCATTAATTAAAAAGCTTTGCTAAAGCCAAACTTTGTTGGGTAATATTTTTCGCGGCAAATACATCATTTACCACGGCAAGTAAATCCGCGCCGGCTGCAATTAAGGCCGGTGCATTGCTAAGCGTAACTCCGCCTATCGCAGCAATAGGCACTTCGAGAGATTGGCGAGCTTCTTTGAGTAAGGCAAGAGAACATGAGGGCGCGCCGGGCTTGGTTTTGGAGCTATAAAAACGTCCAAATGCCACGTAACTGGCGCCATCGGCAACAGCCTGTTGTGCTAATGCCAGCGAATTATGGCACGTGGCCCCTATAATGGCTTGCGTGCCCAGTAACTCTCTGGCTTGAGCAAGAGGGGCATCTTCTTGGCCTAAATGAACGCCGTGAGCATTGATAGCATGGGCCAGCTCAAGGTCATCATTAATAATAAGTCGACCGTGATATTGCTGGCAAAGTGCCAGTAGCTTAAGGGCAGTAATTTTTTTTTGTTCTGCAGAACTGAGTTTGTCGCGGTATTGAATTAATTGTGCTCCGCCTTGCAAAGCTGAAGCAACTTTTTGTTCGATATTACTCAGGGGAGTGAGCTGTGAGTCGGTGATCGCATAAAGACCGCGTAACATAAAAATAAGTTCAAGCTTGGTTTAATTTTGTTTGCGCCACTCGCAAGATCGGTGATCCTGACTCCAGAACAGTCGGTTTGGAATCAGTTGCCCCATGCCAAGGCGATGGGCAAACTTTAAACTGTTCCAGGTAAAGGCCTGGGCATCGCGTACAGCGGAGACAATATCCAGCTCGTGGGCCAGTAAACCTGCTGTAGCCGCCGCTAATGTGCAACCGGAGCCATGATACGTACGCGGCAGCCGTGGCCAGGAAAAATCATACAAGTGTTTGTGCTGTCCCCAAAGGCGGTTCAGTACCTTCGGAGTGTTTTCATGGCTGCCGGTAATTAATACATGTTCGCAACCTCCGTCCATTAAGGCCTGGGCGCAGGCATCCAGGGTATCGGCTTCGCCGACAAATGCTCTGGCCTCATGGGAGTTGGGAGTGGCCAGTGTGGCCAGGGGTAGCAGCAGTGAACACAAGGCATCCATGGCGGCCTTCTCGTTCAGTGGGTCGCCACGGCCTGAGGACAAAACCGGATCGAGAACAACAGGAATGTGAGGGTAGTTTAACAGTATGGCGTGAATAGCGTGAATGTTTTCAATGCTCCCGGTCATGCCTATCTTGATGGCAGTGATATTAATATCTTCCAAAATGGCTTTGGCCTGGCTGCTTACCAGTTCCGGGTGAGTGGGAATATATTCTGTGACGCCGGTAGTGTCTTGCACTGTGATGGCAGTTACCACGGGGCAACAATGGCAGCCTAAAGCCATTAAGGATTCGATGTCGGCCTGGGTGCCGGCACCGCCGCTGGGGTCGTGGCCGGAAAAGCAGAGCACAGCCGGTGGTATGGTTACTTTCTGTGTCATAAGCGTTGATTCTGGCAGCTACTTGCTTGCTGAGTTGAGTCTTGCTAGAAACTGTTAAAAAGGCCTTACAATAACCATAATAATAATGCCGACCAATAGTAAAACCGGGATTTCGTTAAACCAACGGAAAAAAGTCTCAGTCTTGATATTCTTATCGTTTCGAAAACTGATCAGGTATCGGTAGCACTGGATATGGTAAAGAGCTAACAATAATACCATGGTTAATTTTGCGTGCATCCAGCCTTGTGTCCGGTAAAAGTCCCAGCTGTCGATCAGCAGCCAGGCACCCAAAACAATCGCAATAGCCGCAGATGGGGTCATAATCCCCCGGTAGAGTTTGCGCTCCATAACCTTAAAGCGCTCTCGGCCCGCTTGGTCAGTCGTTGCGGCGTGATAAACAAATAATCGCGGCAAATAAAAAATACCAGCAAACCAGCAAACGACAGCAATAATATGAAAGGCTTTTATCCAGAGCATGGGGGAATACCGTTTAGTCAATACTTGCTTTAAGGCCGATACGAATAAAAATTTTCAATTGCAAGTCGTGTCACAATACCATAAAAACTTTTGGTAGCGGGAGATTCATTGCGTTCAACATACAAGGCCTCAACTTGCTTGGTATTAAGCATGTCGACAGCTTCGCGCAAAGTAGCCTGTAAACCAATTGCGGCCAGATCTTTTCGCTGAGCGGCTATTTCCAGCAAATTAATTGTTTTATCCAATGGCAGTGGTTCTGGTTCCTGATCATCTTCTGTTTCTTCGGCCACCTTGCTCAGGTATGAGGCCAGGTCTGATGTGGGTAGCAATGCCACGGGTGTATTTTCTTTATCAATAACAATCCAGGTAGGCTTTTTTTGTAGCAGAGATTGCGCATCGGCCAGTGACAGCAGGTAGTGTTGGCGTAACACCTGGGTTTCCATGACCTCAGCAACGCCGGAGCGATCCAGCCACTGGGCAACCGGGTGGTCGCGGTGCTGAATACCCTGGGTTTCAAGCAGGGCAGTAAAAATCGGTTTGCTGTTAAAATATTCGCGGGCAATCAGGTTTGAAATGACGATCACCAACATGCTAGGCATCACAATGTGGGTATTTGCCGTCATTTCCATCAACGCCGTTAAGGCTGCCAGGGGTGCATTTATCACTGCTCCCATCATGGCTCCCATGCCCAGAATGGAATAAAAACCGGCATTTGAAGCAAAGTCGGGCATCAAAGATGCGCCCATTATACCCGTAGCTGCGCCGCAGCAGGCACCAATTACCAGTGATGGCCCGATTAGTCCAGCGGGTAGGCCCAGGCCTGCACAAATGGCTGTAACGAATAGCTTGGCCATGAATATCGTTATTAGCAAGGCGAGTGTCAACCGACCATTTAATGCTTCAGTTACGGTGTCGTAACCAATACCCATAATTTCTGGCACCATCATGGCCGCTACGCCGGTAATAACACCGGCCAGGCCTAAGCGCATCCAGAGATTTAATTCGGTACTTTTTCGTGCAACAAATACCGCCGTGTGGTTGAAAATGGCTGCAAAACAACCAATAGTGACACCCATAAATAATAAAAAGGGCAATTCGTATAAAGACGCCATGGTCATTACTGGCAGGTCAAATGCCGGTGCCTGGCCATAAAAAATTCGGGTGATGATAGCGCCGGAGACTGAGGCAAGAATAACCGGCACAAAGGTGTTAATGGTGTACTCCATCATCACCACTTCCATGGCAAAAATAACCCCGGCAATAGGGGTGTTAAACGAGGCGGAGATGGCCGCAGCCGTACCGCAGCCAAGCAATATTCGAATGGTATTATTGGGCAGTTTCATAAACTGACCTAACTGGCTACTGCTGGCCGCCCCCAAATGCACTGCGGCACCTTCGCGGCCAGCAGAGTGTCCGGAAAGAATGCTAATGGCGCCTACGGCGAACTGTGCCACCATGGCTTTTAAGGGCAGATAACCCTGGTGATGGTGTAAGCGCTCAATTACATGGCCGACACCCACCCGCCGTTCCGCTTTTGATAAATAATGGAAGCCTGCTGCGATTAACAAGGCGCCGGTTAGTGGCAGGGAAAATCGAAGTAGAAGAGGAAGGCCTTCGTAATTCTCTGGATTATGATCCGGTAATAACGCGAACTGAGGTATTTCAAAGCTGAAACGAAATAGAACAATCAAAAATCCTGCACCGATACCACTTAGAACCCCCAGTATGGCCAGTTGCACATGGGCTTCAGATCGAGCCAGTCGGTGGCGAACATTGGTCAAAAAAGAGGGTTTGAGCAATCTGGTGAATTCCTTGTTTGCACGGCTTGGATGATTGAGCAGCCTGGAAATATTAATAAAATAATGTGCACAATGAAGCAAAGATTATACCAAAGTCAAATTAATTGGTTTTGGTACAAAATTAATAGGTATAATTTTCCTACAGACTATTGGGGGAGTTAAAGTTTGTTAGCAATAAATAAATTCGTCAACATAAGAGGTGCGTTTTGATAAAAGTAGGTGTTGTGGGTGGAACAGGGTATACCGGTGTGGAATTGTTGCGCTTATTGGTCGGGCATCCCGATGTAACTTTGCAGTGCGTGACCTCTCGTTCAGAATCCGGCCGTATGGTTTCTGATTTATATCCAAATCTGCGTGGTCACCTGGATTTGCCATTCAGTGAACCTGATATAAAGCCGCTTGCTAAATGCGATGTGGTATTTTTTGCCACGCCGAATGGTGTGGCCATGCAAAGTGCCAGCCAGTTGCTTGATGCCGGTGTTAAGGTGATTGATCTGGCCGCAGATTTTCGCTTGCAGGATTTGAGCGTCTGGAGTCGGTGGTATGGCATGGAGCACGCGTGTCCTGAGCGTGTTGCCGAAGCTGTCTATGGCTTGCCTGAAGTTAATCGTGAGCGGATTCGCTCAGCGCAGCTTGTGGCGTGCCCTGGTTGCTACCCCACTGCCGTGCAACTTGGGCTGATCCCTTTGCTGGAACAAGGCCTGGTAAATCCACAAGCTTTGATTGCTGATGCAAAGTCAGGGGTTAGCGGTGCCGGTCGACAAGCCAAAGTCAGCGCTTTGCTGTGTGAAGCCAGCGAAAGTATGAAAGCCTATGGCGTGTCAGGTCACAGGCATTTACCTGAAATCACCCAAGGGCTCGAACAAGTTAGTAAAAGTTCGATCAAGCTCACATTCGTACCCCACCTGACACCGATGATACGTGGCATACATGCGACTTTGTACGCAGTCGCTGCGCCTGAGATCAAGCATAATGAGCAGGATATTTACGATTTATACCGTAAACGCTACCGGGATGAACCCTTTGTGGATGTTATGCCCTTGGGCAGTGAACCGGAAACACGTAGCGTAAAAGGCGCCAATACTTGCCGGCTGGCTGTTTATAAGCCCGATAACGGGCAAACCATTGTGGTGCTGTCGGTGATAGATAACCTGGTTAAAGGTGCTGCCGGTCAAGCCGTGCAGAACATGAACCTGATGTTTGATTTTGATGAGCAGGCGGGCTTGAATCAAGTGGCTTTGTTGCCCTGATTAATAAAAACCAAACCTAATAATGATAAATGATTTTTGGGATTGTTTGGATTAGGAACACCAAGATAAATTCTTATGACCGTTAAAGGTAGTCCCAAGGCCCGGTTTGTTATCAAACAAGATCGCTCTGCGCGAAACTGGCTGCTTATTGGCTTAATAGCCAGTGTATTTTTGCTGCTTATTGGCGTCACCTATCGCTTAGGGCAGGAAATGGCTGTGCGAGGTATTTTTGAAAAAGATCGTGAGCACGCTGCCTTGCTGATACGCTTGGAAGACGCTGAGAAGAAATATGCCGAGCTTAACACCAAAGTGCTGGTCTACGAGCAAGACAGCGCCATTAATCGCCAGGCTAATGAACAAGTTCGCGTTGAAAACAAGCGCTTGCAGGAAAAAATAAACGAACTGGAAGAAGCGGTAGCTTTTTACCGTGGCGTGATGAACCCAAGCAAAAATGTAAGAGGCTTGCGAATAGCAAAGCTTAGCTTGAACAGCACGAA
Source organism: Pseudomonadales bacterium (assembly GCA_040235475.1). GTDB lineage: Bacteria > Pseudomonadota > Gammaproteobacteria > Pseudomonadales > UBA3067 > JBECKY01. Next base: position 8,737 of record JBECKY010000092.1, on the reverse strand, counting down.
TGACGATCGGCGCTATCGATATAAATTTGTACTAACACAAGTGGCGGAAAACAGCCGTGATATTGAAGGCAAGGTGTATTTTAATGTGATTGGTGTTCAAGATGGCATGATTAAGAGTCTGAGCTACCAGCAATTAATAAGTGATCAGGAAAATAGCACTATCAAATTTCGATTCAGGTATTTTCAGGATTTTGAAGGCGTAATTTCATTACCAGAAGGATTTATCCCGGAACGGGTGGAAATGATTGCAGAATCAAAGGGTAAAGGTGCTGTGCGCCTTGAAGAAAGTTTTAATTGGTCAATTGAAGAGGGTTGAAATATGTTTGGAAAAAATAAAGCTGTGTCTGCGGCAACGGGTAATATTGATACTTTGATTTCATCAAAAGTTGAAATTCGTGGCGATGTTCATTTTAGCGGCGGTGTGCAAATTGACGGTAAAGTCTATGGTAATGTTATCGCCAGTGATAACTCCAATGCCTTTATCCAGATTACCGATCAAGGTTTTGTGCAAGGTGACATCAGGGTTCCTCAGGTTGTGATCAATGGCCGTGTTGAGGGTAACGTCTACTCCGGCAAACACCTTGAGCTGGCTGAAAAAGCCACCATTGCTGGTGATGTGTACTACAACTTGATTGAAATGGTCATGGGTGCCACGGTGAATGGTAGCATGGTGCATAATGTTGATCAGGTGGGCGAAAGGGCTCAGAACGATGACATTAGGGGCTTTAACGAAGATATTGCCGAGTTTCCTGTTGATCTAAATACCCACAAAAGTGCTTGATTGTTATAAATAAAGGCATTTCAGGGCAATAATGACCCTGCTAAAATACTTGATTGTTTTACTTGGTTTTAACATAATTGAAACTAATGTATTTCAAAGCGCAGAAATGTTCTGCTACCCCTTATGTGCTGTCTGAGTTTAGCGAAGGGGTGGAATCAGGTAGTAAAATCAGGTAATTATAGCCATGCAAACTACGGGTATTGACGAAAAATTTCAACCGGGCCCCCCTCTGGTCTTTACGGACAGTGCCGTTGCAAAAGTTCAGAAGTTGCTTGCAGAAGAAGGCAATGCTGAGCTTAATCTGCGGGTATACATCACAGGTGGCGGTTGTTCCGGCTTTTCCTATGGCTTCACCTTCGATGAAGCCATTAAGGAAGGTGACACCGTTGTTGAAAAATCCGGGGTTAAGCTCCTTGTTGACGCCCTGAGTGTGCAATATCTTATGGGATCTACTGTTGACTACACTGAAGGTTTGCAAGGATCACGGTTTACAGTAGACAACCCCAATGCCACCAGCCAGTGTGGTTGCGGCTCTTCCTTTTCAATTTGAGGTTTATGTAAAGTCCCCTGCCTTGAGTTGATCGTGGCCATCATAAGATCTAAACTGGCCTTTGTTTCGTATATTATTATACCCAAACCTCAATAACCTTGATCAAGAACGTCGAGTGAAGAACTAAGCAAACCTGAAACATCAGGGATTGCTTTACTTGCTCTTTGCCGCGTGGCACAGGAAGCGTGTTTATGAAAGTCTTTGTAAGCTCCCTGCGGCTCCTGATTTTGCCTGTTGTCATGCTGTTATCGGTAATTTCATGGGCCGCTGATTCAAGAGGTGGGTTGGATTCAGCGCTGGTGCAGCTGATTGCCACTGAAGAACCCGTGCCTGACATGCTGGCAAATATAGAGCTCCACACTCCGGAAGAAATAGAAAGCGTGTTACTGCGGGCAGAAAAGTACATCGACGCCTACAATAAGTTTCCTCAATCCAGTCCAATTGTTTTTGTCCTTCATGGCGAAGAAGCAGAAGTGTTTCGCAAAAAAAATTACCAGAAATACAAACAAATAGTCGATCTGGCCGCGCGTCTGGAGGCGTATAATGTGGTCGATATTAAGGTCTGTGAAATGTGGATGCGTGTCAATAACATGGAAGCAGGTGATGTCCCGGCCTTTGTTGATACAGTGAGCTTCGGCCCCTGGGAAGAGTTCAAGCTGAAGCGCGAGGGCTATGTCTATTTTTAGAGGTCAGCTATTCTATTCATCGTCCCGGCTTATAGTGACTTGAATACCGCCATTGTCTGAATCGCAGCTAACAGAAAAAAATATCGGATGGCAGCATACCTGGCAATCCTCATAATAAGTTTGCCGCTCTGTTAATGGCTCAATACTGGTGGTAAACGCTTCTCCACAGTAAGGGCAGTTCACAGTGTAGGTATGTAACTCAGCAAGGCTCATAAACTTAGTCTGTCGAGAGTCTGATTTTACAGAAGGTTCAGCATTTTATTTCATATAGCATGATACAGATGTATGTCAATAAAAATCACTCAGCTAAAATTTCTCTTATTACTGATATTTCCTTTATATACCGCCTGCTTTAATTCCGGGCCCAAAACATTGCCTGAAGGTACTGCTTATGAGGGTATATTCCGTAACGTTGATGACATAAAGTTCTTATACGACAAAACCTATGTCGATGAGCATAATAACAGGGTCGTTGAAAATGCAATCTTTGATGAAATATTTCAGGTTATCGCCCAGTCAAACCGTTTTATCCTCGTTGATATGTTTTTATTTAATGCGTTTAAAGGTAAGCAGCAAGACGTCTTTCGTCCATTGTCCGAAGAATTAACTCAGGCGTTAATAACGCAAAAACAAAAATTCCCACAATGTGAAATTATAGTCATAACCGACCCCATTAACACCGTATACGGCGGTATCTCCGCGCCACATTTGGAGCGCTTGCAACAGCAAAATATCCCGGTCGTTATCACTGATCTTAATAAGCTTCGCGATAGTAACCCGCTCTATTCCTCTCTTTGGAGAATTTTCTTTTCTTCAGATAGAAAAAAATCCGTGTTAATGCTGCCCAACCCATTTGGAATAGGCCAGGTTCCCCTAAGCAGTTATCTAAGTTTGCTGAATTTTAAAGCCAACCACCGCAAGGTCCTCATCGGTGCCAATGATGAAGATCTAACGGCTATTGTCAGTTCTGCCAACCCCCACGATGGTAGCAGTGCTCATGGCAACGTAGGCGTGAAATTTTCGGGTAAAGCTGTAATGGACTTGATTGAAACCGAAAAAACCGTGCTGCATTTATCGGCGGGACCCACAATACAATTTCAACCTGTAAACCTTCAGTCTGATGGGGCTGGCGAAATAAAGCTCAGAGTCATCACGGAGAGAGCCATCAAGAAAAGTGTTGTTGCGGCTATCCATGAAACTCAACAGGGAGACAGTATTGATATGGCGATGTTTTATCTTAGTGAGCGCAATATAATTGAAACCCTAATAGCGGCGAAAAAAAGAGGCGTAACAATCAGAGTGCTGTTGGATCCCAATAAGGATGCTTTTGGCCGTGAAAAAAATGGCATCCCCAATCGCCAAGCAGGCTATGAACTTAATCGGCAAGGTATACAAGTCAAATGGTGTAATACCCAGGGAGAACAGTGCCACAGTAAATTAACCATGGTACATCGCAACAAAAACCCCTCAACCATTATTCTGGGTTCAGCTAACTTCACCCGAAGAAACTTAAATAACTTTAATCTGGAAATCAACGTGGAAATACAAGGTGCAGCTAAACATCCAGGTATTGTGGAAATAAGCGACTACTTTAATCAACGCTGGCATTCCTCTGAAACACATAAAGCCAGTGTGCCCTACAGTGTTTACCAAGACGACAGCTTGTTCAGGCGGTGGCAATACTGGATGATGGAAGCCACAGGTTTAAGTACATTTTAACCATTCTTTAAGAAGAAAGTCATGCGAAAATATTACTGCCTATCTTGGTTAATCTGACGAAAGAGAAGGGTGGCTAGTTTTATATTGGTAGAAGGGATTCCTGGCCATACTGAAAATAGAAGCCCCGCACGAATGCGGGGTTTCTATTTTTATAAAGTCTTTTTTTAAAATGCATTAAGCCAATATATTTTCCCTATTTCAACCCGATTTTAATACCCAGGCCAAGATGGGAAACATCAGATTCGATGATGGTGTAGTCAAAGGTGATTTTCATACCATCATTTAGGATGTATTCGCCGCCAAAGCCTAAACTTAGACCAATGTCTGTGTCACTGCCAAAGGAATCTACATCAACATCTTCGTATAAAATGCCAGCCCTACCTTTTAAATTAAACTGTTCATTTAAGGGTAAGATATAGGCAGCATAGCCAGCTAAAGTTAATATGCTTGCTTCAATAGAACCGCCAAAAAATGTAATTTCTGGGCTCGATATTGTGTAAGTAAATTCACTCTCAATAAAAAAGTTCTCGTGGACACTAGGCATATTTTTGCCAGCGTTGAGCACTAATGCCAGGCCATCATCAAAGCCATCTACATCCTGGATAGCAATCCCGCCACCAGCATAGTCAACTAGGACATTAGCTTGAGAAGCACTGGCTCCAACTAAACAAAGTGAACCGGCCAGAAGGGCAGTATTTAATTTTTTCATGTTGGGTTTCCTGTATTTATCGGCTATAAAAATCATCCCCTTTAAGTAATAGGGAATGTAACCATTGTAAGTAATTAATCAAAAGAATGCTGTGATGCTATTGACAGGAGAAGTATCGATTTCATGATGTTTGGTCAGTTTCTTAAGGCAGTGCAGGTACTTATTTGAAGTAGACCCCACCGAGAACAACAGGTGTGTTGGCGCCGGTAACATCCGGCAAATTGCCTGGTAGTTGATGCAGGGTTTGTTTCGCCAGCCAGGCGAAAGCCATGGCTTCAACCCAGTCGGGTGCGCATCCGGCTTTTGTGGTTGTGCTTACCTCAAAAGCTGGTAATTGTTCCGCTAAGACAGCCATGAGTAAATTGTTATGACAACCGCCTCCGCAAACCAGTACTTCGCCTGTTTTTATGGCTTGAGTTTTAATGGCCTGGGTGATGGTATTGGCAGTGAATTCCAGCAGGGTTCGCTGTACGTCGACAGCATTAATGGCATTTAACTCTGATAAAATTGATTCCAGCCAGGGCAAATTAAAAACTTCCCGGCCGGTGCTTTTCGGTGCTGGCTGAAAAAAATAATGGTGCGCTTGTAATTTTTTCAGTAAGGCTTGATGGATGGATCCGCTGGCTGCCCATGCGCCGCTTTTGTCATAGGTCTCGCCTTTAACCCGTTTTATCCATTGATCCATTAAGGTATTGCCGGGGCCGGTATCAAAGCCCAAAACTTTTGCCGAACGGTTTTTTTCTAATAAAGTAATATTGGCAATGCCACCGATATTTAAAATAATCCGATTCATGACTTCAGAATAAAACACCGCTTGATGAAAAGCCGGAACCAATGGCGCACCTTGTCCACCGGCAGCCATATCGCGTAAGCGAAAATCGGCAACGGTGGTGATGCCCGTGCGGTGCGCAATGGTGTTTGGATCACCAATTTGCAGACTAAAAGGAAAAGGATTATTAGAGCCTTGAGGGCGATGGCGAATGGTTTGGCCGTGGCTGCCAATGGCCAAAATATCCTTTGCATCAACGTTTGCTTGTGCTGACAAAGCCAGTACGGCATCGGCAAAGAGCCGGCCCAGTTGCACATGCAGCTCGCCCAGGGCGTCGATTTGATTTGTGTTGGATGATGGGGAGGCAGGGCTGCAAAGCTCAGCAATCCGGCTTTTAATGCTTTCTGGAATGACGTGGCTATAACTGGCCACAAGTAAGGGTTGGGCAGATGAAAAATCTGCCAGCACTGCATCAATGCCATCAACACTGGTGCCTGACATAAGGCCTGCGTAAAGCTGGCGTGTCCTCATGGTGTTTATTGTTCGTTAAGAGCGAGTCGACTTTCTTGCTGGTAAAAGGCCAATTGCTGCCTGATTTCATTAGTGGAATTCATAAAATGGTCTTTTTTGTTTTTATCTATCGGTGCCGCATCGGGGAACTTAACCGTTAAAGGGTTTCTATGTACGCCATTAACGCGAAATTCGTAATGCAGGTGAGGACCCGTTGCCATGCCGCTGCTGCCAACATAACCGATGACCTGTCCCTGCTTGACTCGTTGGCCATTATGAATTTTTTTACCGTAGCTGTTCATGTGGGCGTATAAGGTATTGTACTTTTGGCCATGCTGAATAATGACGGTTCTGCCATAGCCACCTTTGGTGCCAGCCCAAATAACTTTGCCATCACCTGTTGCTTTGATGGGAGTGCCTGTAGATGCCGCATAGTCAACGCCTTTGTGAGCGCGGATTTTATGTAAGATGGGGTGTTTGCGGCTTAAGTTAAACCTGGAGCTGATGCGAGCAAAGCTGACCGGGCTGCGCATAAAAGCCTTGCGCATGCTGTCCCCTTCAGGTGTATAGTAAGCGACATTACCTGCTTCGTCTTCGTAGCGCAGCGCATTAAATTCCCGACCGTCGTTAGTGAAGGTTGCAGCCAGAATATTGCCGTCTTTTAATTTTTCGCCATCCAAATAAAGTTCTTCATAAATCAGGCTGAACTTATCACCCTTTCTGATATCCAGAACAAAGTCGATGTCCCAGCCAAAAATATTTGCCAGCTCCATGGTGAGGTTATCACTGAGCCCGGCTTCCTGGGCGGCCAAAAACAGGGAATCAGAAATGCTGCCTTCGGCAAAGCGTTTCACTGTTTCAACACTCTTTTCTATCTCTTTAAATGAAAAGCCTTCATCCTGGCGAGAGACTTCAAGGTACTGTGTTTTTGATTGATGAAAGCGAAATTGTTGCAAGATTTTGTTATCGCTGTTATCGCTATCTGTATTAATGTTAAATTCAAACAGTTGCCCAGGCTTAAGTCTTGCCAGCTGTTTGCTGCTTTTGTCAGCCTGCATGACTTGGTAAACAACCCTGGCATCGAGACCGGCTTTGTTGAAAATAGAAGTCAGATTATCACCGGATTTTACCGTAATCCCCTTCCAGTCAATAACGGTTGGAGGTGGCTGGAGTGGAACAGGTGAGGCCTGTTCATCCTCTGCTTTCAGCGGAAACTCTGCAACGGGAAAGTTTTGCGATTTTTTAGCTGAAGCGGGATCCCCTGGAACCAGCATTAAGCCTAGTGTTGTCAGTATTACGCAGCTCAAAACCAGAGCTATATGCGGATGAGGCAATCCTAGGATTAGTGGTTTGTCTTGGGGATGTTGGCTCATGCTTTTTTCCAGTAACTTTTTAAGTAGAGCTTGTTCCGTCGATATATTGCGGAAACATAAGGGTAGAGTTCTGGGATTATATTGGATTGACCTTGGTTAGAGTAAGACATGTTTCAAAAAAACAAGGATTTATGTGATAAATCTCTACTGGATATTGGTTTTACTGTGACCGATGCTATAATTTTGGCCTTTTAATGTTCACCTGCGCATTGCTTATGTGTCAACTGACTAAAAGTTGCGCGCAGCATGATCAGCCAGTGCGATGCTAAATAAAATGGAATAACAAGTATGCCGACTACACAGCAAGCCCTGCAGATTATTCAGCGTGGCGCAGAAGAAATTCTTTTAGAGCAAGAGCTTATAGAGAAGCTGGAATCAGGAAAGCCTTTAAGAATCAAGGCTGGATTTGATCCAACAGCACCTGATTTGCATCTTGGGCACACTGTGCTGATTAATAAATTACGGCAATTTCAGGATTTGGGCCACCATATTCTGTTTCTGATTGGCGATTTCACTGGCATGATCGGCGACCCAACCGGGAAAAACGTGACTCGCAAACCTTTAACCAAGGAGCAGGTGCTGGAGAACGCGGCTTCCTATAAAGAGCAAGTCTTTAAAATTCTGGATCCAGAAAAAACCGAGATTGTTTTCAACTCGCATTGGATGGGCAAAATGTCGTCTGCGGAAATGATCGAGCTGGCAGCCAGGCACACCGTAGCTCGCATGCTCGAACGCGATGATTTTAGTAAGCGGTTTAAATCGGGGCAGTCCATAGCCATCCACGAATTCCTTTATCCGCTCATTCAGGGCTATGACTCCGTTATCTTAAAGTCAGACGTGGAGCTTGGGGGTACCGATCAGAAATTCAACCTGCTGATGGGCCGGGAGCTGCAAAAGCAAATGGGGCAAATGCCTCAGGTGGTGCTCACCATGCCCCTGCTTGAAGGTCTGGATGGCGTACAAAAAATGTCCAAGTCCTTAAATAACTACATCGGTATAAATGAGTCGCCTGCGCAGATGTTCGGTAAAATCATGTCAATATCCGACGAGCTGATGTGGCGATACTTCGAGTTGCTCAGCTTCAGGTCGATGGATGAAATTAACCAGTTCAAGCAAGATGTGGCCCAGGGTGCCAACCCCCGTGATATTAAAATGAAGTTGGCCGATGAGTTAATTGAAAGATTCCATGGCGTGGGTGCCGCCAGCGCGGCACGAAGCGGTGCTGGAAATGCTTTTAAAAAAGGCGAGATTCCTGACGAGATGCCAGAAATAGTGCTCACAGGTGATGCTGATGGCCTGTCTTTACCTGGCTTGCTTAAAGAGGCCGGCTTGGCCAAGAGCACCTCGGAGGCGCGCCAGCGTATCAAGCAGGGTGCAGTGCTGGTTAATGGCGAAAAAAATCTCGACGCCACTTGGGTCGCCGTGCCGGGCAGCGTTAATGTTTACCAGGTAGGCAAGAAGCGCTTTGTTCGCGTGTCAATAGGTAAGTGATAATATTTCTTAATGTATTTAGCGATTTAGTGCTAATAATTGGTTGACAGTTTTGGTGATGTGTATATACTTCTGCGCCTCGGCTGAGTTGCTGAACGATCTTTAACAAACAGAAAAATGAGATATTTGTGTGGGCGTTTGCGAGGATA
>JBECKY010000106.1:0-24762 GCA_040235475.1 Pseudomonadales bacterium | reverse complement strand
TTGATAGAAATGCTGATGCCTTTTAGCGCTGTAGTTGACCATTCCAGCAGTTGCTTGCCTGCTGCATCCAGAACCCATTCGCCTATGGGTTTGATTAAGCCGGTCTGTTCGGCTACAGAAATAAGCACTGAGGGGCTGGTGGTGATTTGGTCGATGTCTTCACGTTGTTTCCAGCGAATTAAGGCTTCAGTGCCCACAAGGGTGTTGCTGGGAGCGTGAACTTGTGGCTGAAAATAAAGTTCGAAATGGCCCTTGTCCAAGGCGGTGCGTATATCCTGGGCAATAATTTTTTGCTCCATTAAGCGCTGGTTCATCTCTGCCTGGAAAAAACGATAGGCGTTGCGCCCAGAGGCTTTGGCGCTGTACATGGCCAGGTCGGCGTTTTTCATCAGCTCGTTAGGTTCCAGGCCATCATCGGGAAAGATTGAGATGCCTATGCTGGCGCTGGATTCAATGTGTCGGCCTTCAACAATGCAGGGTTGCGCCACTGAGTTGAGAATGCGTTGCGTGATTAAGGTAAGCTGGTTGATGTCGCTGATGTCGGTCATCACAATGGCGAATTCATCGCCGCCAATTCTGGCAATGGTATCGGTGGCTTTGAGTTGCGTGCGCAGTTGCGTGGCGATATGTTTCAGCAGCTCGTCGCCCATGTTGTGGCCCAGGCTGTCGTTGACATCCTTAAAGTTGTCCAGATCAATAAATACAATGGCGCCTTTGCCGGTATAACGGGCAACGTGAGTAATAGCCTGCTTCAGCCGATCCCAGAGCAGGGAACGGTTGGGTAAGCCGGTGAGCACATCGTGGCTGGCAATATGCGACATTTCCTTTTCGACATTCTTTCGTGGCGTAATATCCGTGGAAATGTGGCAGGTAGCGCTGCAATGGCCAGCGCTATTTAGTAAAGGGAACTTGGTTGCCAGATAGGTACGGGTTTTGCCATTAATTTGGTACTCTTCCTCGGTTTGCAGTGAGCCTTTTTTTCTGATGATGTTGAGTTCAATTTCGCGGCGATGCCTGGCAATATTTTCCGGCAGTAGATTAAAATCTGTTTTTCCCAGAATATCTTTTTCTTCTACATTGAGTAATTTTTCAAAGGCCTTGTTGACCAGTAAGTACCGGCTATCCAGATCTTTGACGCATATAATGGATGAAGAATTATCCATAATGGCCCGTAAAAAATCCTGATTTTCTTTTAGCTCCTTGCTGGTTTTCTTGTGCCCGTCAAGGGCTGCCTGTAATTGCTTTGTTCTTTGCTGAACCATCACTTCGAGTCGGTTGTGGTAATCGTCCAGCTCCAGCTCTGTGCGTTTGTGCTCTAGCGCGTTTTCAATGGTTAGAGGTAATGCTTGAAGGTAATGTCCGTGAATGTCTTTGATGACATAATCGACAGCACCTTTTTTCATTGCCTGAACCGCCATGGTTTCATCGCCGGAGCCGGTGAGGATGACAATAGCCGTAGTGGCTGGAATAAGGTCGATAAATTCCAGGGCATTGCCATCTTCGAGGTTGAGATCCAGCAGTGCCGCGTCGTAAGGGCGCTGCTCAAGTGCTATTTTTGCGTCTTCTACCGAGGTAATGATGTCGTAGGAGTACAGGCTAGTGTATTTGGCCAGGGCGCGCTGAAAACCCATTTGGGCGGCCAAATCATTTTCTGCGAAGAGAAGGTGTGCTTTTTTGTTTTTATTAGTCATCTGGCTTTAATTACACGTTAACCATGGTTTTGCATGTTTTGCCGATGGAGTGATCATTTTTCAGTCCGTTTTTAAAGTTAGCATACAATCCTGAAAATTACGAAATAATTTTAAGCGGGCACTGGCAAAGCTATGCGGGTAGTTCGCTCAGTGTCCAATAGGCGTTGATGGTATTCATGGCTTCAAGTAGTTTTTCGTAGCAGACCGGTTTAAGGATGTACCCGGCAACACTCATGCTGAAGGCAATGTTTTTATCCTGTTCTTCTTCAGAAGAGGTGAGAATAATAACGGGTATAGATTGCAGTGCAGGATTGTATTTGGCAATTTCGAGAAATTCCGGCCCGTTCATTTTGGGCATGTTCATGTCTAAAAAAATAACGCAAGGCAGTGTGTTGACTGAGTTTTTCAGGTAGTTTAGAGCCTCTTCGCCGTTGCCTGCGTGGACCACTTCGTTGTTAATTTCAAGGTCTTTCAGTGCTCGTCGAACGGTCATAACGTCGACCTGGTCATCTTCAATTAACATGATTGGTTTAGTGCTGCGCATGAGGTGTTCCCTGTGTGCTGTAAAGCTTGAACCGTAAGGGTTACGGTTCAAGGTGCCGATGAAAGCTTCGACGAAAAAAATCGAGCAGGTTTATGCATATAAAGTAATAAACTGGGTAAAGCACAATCACTGAATTTAATGACCCTGAATTTTTTAATTTTATAAGGCATTTGTGTTCTGTCTAGGGTTTAGATATCTAAATGTGACTTGCGTCATGTTTGCCTGGTTAAAAGCCTGCCAAGGTGTTATTGATGTTTAGGAAAGGTAAAATGAAAGCAGCTGCCCTGACCAGGTGTGGATTCGATCCATAGCAGGCCCTGCCACTGATCGACAGTCTTTTTTACGATGGCAAGGCCAATGCCAGTGCTGTTGATATCTTCCTTGTTGTGCAAGGTTTGGAACATTTGAAAAATACGCTGTTGGTGCTTGGGGTGTATGCCTGGGCCATTGTCTTTTACAAAAAATTGCCAATTGTTTTCATTTTCCATAAAACCAAGCTCAATCAGCCCATCTTCTTTGTCAATGTATTTAATGGCATTTTCAATCAGGTTTTGAAAAACCTGGAGCATTCTAGTCTTTTCGCATCGTAATGTTGGCAAGCCTTGGGCAATATCAATATGAATGGTTTTTGGCGGGGCGAGTAGATCAATGGTTTCATCGATTAATTTTTTAAGGTCGACTTCTTCCCACTCTTCTTTGCTTCTGCCGATTCTAGAGTATTGCAAGATACCCTCTATCATATTGTTCATTCGGTTTGCCCGATCACCGATCAGCAGCAGTTTTTGCTTGCCCTCGGCCTCAAGCTTGTCTGGGTAATCTTCAATCAGCCAGTGTGATAGTTGGGTAATGGCTCTTAGCGGTGCTTTTAAATCGTGGGAAACAATATAGGCAAAGCTTTTCAGTTCCTCGTTGGCTGCTTCAAGGTTGCGGGTTCTTTCTTCTACCATTTCTTGCAGGTGGCGACGGTGTAATTCAATGTCATGTAATGCTTCAACTTCACGGGTAACAATTTGATGGGTGAAGACGACATGAATTAATTTTCCCGATTCATCTTTAATGGGAAAACCGATGATTCTTACCCACATGGCACCACTTTCAGGATCGAGGGTGAATTCAATATCTTCAAGGTAAACGGTTTTGCCGGTGAATGCTTTTTGAATAAGCTTTTTGGCTTTTTGGCTTTTGATAAAAGATTTGTCTTTTAGAATATTGTAGCCCTGATCTGTAATGGTTTTTTGCTTAATTCCCCATGCCTTTTCACACGCGGGGTTGATTAAGTGGATAGTTCCGTCAGGATTTGTCATTGCGGTACTGATTGGGTATTGTTGAAAAAATTGTCTAAACAGGGCTTCGGATTTTTTTATTTTACTGATGTCATGGCTTTCAAAAATAATAAATTTTAACTGTCCATTATTATCAAATGCCTGTGAATAGGTGTTCTCAAAATAGGAGAGTTCATTCTCATTGTTGGGGTGGTGGTGGCAGGTTTCAAAAATTTGAGTTCCTTCTGTAAGGCATTTAAAAAAATAATGTTTGATATCTTTTTTTAACTTTGTGGTGTTCTCATACCTGGGCGTTTCCCATAATTTTTTCTCCAGTAAATCGGTCTCAACAATGCCAAAATCCTTCATGGCTGATGTGTTGGCTTTAATAATGGTGGCATCGGTATTTATGATTAAAAAATAATGACGAGTAGTATTAAATATCGCCTCAAGGGTTTTTTGGGTTTGGGTGATTTTATTATTTAGATAGGTTTGCTTTTGAAAAAGCTGATAGTTGCTGATTGTAATGGCTGCTTGTTTCGCAAGTAATTCGATAAATGTGAGCAGATGTTGATCAAAAACATTTTCTCTTGAGTGATCGTGGAGATAGATGATGGCGAGTAGTTTCTGCTGATGGACAATGGGCTTACAAAGAATAGATTTTACTTTATTATTTTTGTTATTAGCGATTTCAGCTTCAGATTGGTATATGCCTTGAGAGTGGGTGTCGTTCAGGGTTATGGTCTGAAGAGTTGCTTTGCATGCTCTGATGATGGCTTCGTTATAATTTAATGGAATACCATCGGGATCTAAGTTGAAGGTGATTTCTGCATTGTTCAGACCCTGGTTTTGGTGGCCGTGTGGGGCACCATTAAGGGAAGCATCAAGGCTGCCATGAAGTGAGCAGTGATGGGTTTTATCAAGCTTGTTGTCGTGATTATGGCTAACTAAATTTTTTGATTTATGGTTGATTATCAGGAAAAAATAGCATTCGTCGACACCGCTGCGTTCGAGCAGGCATCGCATTAAAATTTTTTGCAAGGCGACCGGGTTGGTTTCTGTAGCGAGCGCTTCGCTTGCGTTTAGTAAATATTGCGTATCTGTAGCTGCTTCAGTCGCTTTGTTTTTGTTATTTATTTTTGTCATGTAGAGCATTCTACAAGTTTATGCAAGAAGATTGTAGACTCAAGATTAGCGCTTATTACTTATTCAGAGGCTGCCCAAGTAGTGCTTTGATGGATGTGGCTGAGGCTAGGAATTTGTGATCAGGTTCTTGTTTTGGCAGGGCGGTTAAGTGTGATTGCTTATCGAGACCAGCGGGTGCTGAGCATGGATGCAGTAAACAGTGAAACAATAATGCCGCATTCGATCATGCCCACAATGCCTTCCCGGCCCGGCGCAAAAGCATTAAGTACAGCCCAGCAGAAGTAAAGTATTAACAGGTAGCACAGCCATGCATACAGTTTGTAATAGGCCTTTTTGAAAATGAAGGGCATAAACAGTATGAAAGGCAATGCTTTGGCGCTGGCTATAAACAGGGCTGTGCTGGTCATGGTGGGAGGGTTTATAAGCAGTGTGGTGACATAAATGAAGGCTATATAGAACACCAGCAAGGCCGGGGTTATTGTGCTCCAGTGCTGGGTCATGTTGTTATCACTAAGCTGATTGTTCATAAGTTGCGGTTTCAAGTAATGGGTTTATTGCTCTTATAGAATTTCAAGAACCTTCTCAGGAGGTCGGCCGATGGCAGCCTTGCCATTATTGAGGTAAATAGGCCGTTCAATTAAGCGCGGGTTTTCAATCATGGCCTTGATGATCTCGTTGTCGTTAAGTGATCTGTCTTGCAAATTGAGATCCTTGTATTCCTGTTCATGGGTGCGCAGCAGCTCTCTGGGGCTGATCCCCAGCTGGGTGATAATTTGTTTTAGCGTCTTGGCACTGGGAGGGGTCTCCAGGTACAAGATAATTTCAGGATCTAGGTTTTGCTCTTTTAACAATTCCAGGGCCTGTCTGGATTTGGAGCAGCGTGGGTTGTGATAAAATACACCTTCTGGATTGGGCTGTGACATAACAAGATTCCTCAATTGGCCTGAGCAGGCGAATTATAGCAGAGTTTTTCGTGCTAAAAACGCGGGTTAGCAGGCAGTACGAAAGAGGTCTTTAAAGGGGTGAAAGTATGCATGTGTGTAAAAAATCTTTGCTTAGCGGTGTTGTGCAAGGGGTTTGCTTTCGTGCCAGCACTCAGGAAAAGGCTCGCGAGCTGGGGTTGGTGGGGTGTGTCAGGAATCTTCCTGATGGCCGGGTAGAGGCGATATATTGTGGCCTTGAAGCTGAAGTGGCATTGCTGGAGGCCTGGCTGAGCCAAGGCCCGGAGGCAGCCACGGTAGATGAAGTTAAAACGGAGCGGGTCGAATGGCGATTTTTTGAAGACTTTATGATCAGCCGATGACTAAGGCCTGTCAGGGCAGCATAATCCGTTAAGCATGTTTAGCGCGATTCCCTGAAAAGTCAGGCTCAAAAGTAGGCGCTTTCAGGCGAGGGCTTTTTCAGAGTTAAGCCAAGAGCGCAAGGTGTTTGGTGTATAATGAGGCCTTTGCCAAGTGATTGCTTGCTATTAAAAATTAACCGTAGTTGAGAGAAAAATATGTCCACAGTTCGCCAAGATGATTTAATCCAAAGCGTTGCCGATGCCCTGCAATTTATTTCCTATTACCATCCGGTGGACTTTATCAAGGCCATTAACGCGGCTTACGAAAAGGAAGAATCAACGGCCGCTAAAGATGCCATGGCGCAAATTTTGATTAACTCCCGCATGTGTGCCGAAGGCCATCGTCCGATTTGTCAGGATACAGGCATTGTTACAGTTTTTGTGAAAGTGGGCATGAATGTAAAGTGGGATGCCACCTTATCCCTGGAAGACATGATCAACGAAGGTGTGCGCCGCGCCTATACCCACCCAGATAATGTTTTAAGAGCCTCTATTATGGCTGATCCTGCCGGTGCCAGGAAAAACACCAGGGACAACACCCCGGCAGTGATTCATACTCAAATAGTGCCCGGTGATACCTTGGATATTACCGTGGCCGCCAAAGGTGGCGGTTCAGAAAACAAGGCGAAATTTGTCATGCTAAACCCCAGCGACAGCATTGTTGACTGGGTATTGAAAACCGTGCCCACCATGGGCGCTGGCTGGTGTCCGCCGGGGATGCTGGGCCTTGGCATTGGCGGCACCGCCGAGAAAGCCATGGTGCTGGCGAAAGAGTCTTTAATGGATCCTGTTGATATCCACGAGTTGCAAACCCGTGGCGCCCAAAATCGTGTTGAAGAATTGCGGCTGGAGCTGTATGAAAAGGTTAATGCCCTGGGTATCGGTGCCCAGGGCCTGGGTGGTTTGACCACTGTGGTTGATATTAAAATCAAAGACTATCCAACTCATGCGGCTTCCTTGCCTGTTGCGATGATTCCAAACTGTGCCGCCACACGGCATGTGCATTTCCAGTTAAACGGTGCCGGGCCTGCTGAGTTTACGCCGCCTAAACTGGAAGACTGGCCGGAAATCACCTGGGCAGGTGGAGCAGGTGCCCGGCGGGTGAATCTGGATACGCTAACCCAGCAAGAGGTAAGCAGCTGGAAACCCGGTGAAACTTTATTATTGTCGGGCACCATGCTTACCGGCCGCGATGCTGCCCATAAACGCCTGGCAGACATGTTTGCTAAAGGCGAGGCCCTGCCTGAAGGCGTCGATTTTACCGGTAAATTTATTTATTACGTGGGCCCTGTCGATCCGGTGCGCGATGAAGTGGTCGGCCCTGCTGGACCGACAACGGCTACGCGCATGGATAAGTTCACCGATATGATGCTGGAGAAAACCGGTCTTATGGGCATGATTGGTAAAGCTGAGCGTGGCCCTGCTGCGGTCGCCGCGATTAAAAAACACCGGGCGGCTTATTTAATGGCGGTGGGTGGCGCGGCTTACCTGGTTTCCAAGGCAATCAAGAAGTCCCGGGTTGTGGCGTTTGCGGATATGGGCATGGAAGCGATTCACGAATTTGAGGTGGAAGACATGCCGGTTACCGTAGCGGTGGATGCCCAAGGCGAATCGATTCACGCAACGGCGCCGAAAATCTGGCAGGCAAAAATCGGTAAAATACCCTTAGCCGACTGTTGAAAAGCTACGTGCTAATTGCTTCGATGGGCGTAGGGATAAATAGCGAGAAATTCAGCAAGACTTGTTTAATATTCTCGAACAAACCAACGCCTTTCCCAAGCCATCATGACTCTTTCAGGGTACCAGGTTTCCCCCGTGCTGCCATTGTAGCGGGCCAGGGCCTTGACCAGGTCGCCGTTTTCTTTTTTCAAGTAATGAGTAAGAATAGCGCAGCCATAGCGTAAGTTGGTGTCGATGTCAGCCAGGTTGTCATCGGTGCGTCCCAGTTCTTTTTTCCAGAAGGGCATGACTTGCATCAGGCCCTGGGCGCCTGCACTGGATACTGCGTAGTGATCAAAGCGACTTTCTATTTCGATAACCGAGAGCACCAGTTGCGGCGATAATTGCGCTGCCGAAGCATAGCGATGGACCAGTTTTAGTATGTTTAAACGCTTGTGGCTGTCTGGCAGGATGTGCTTTAGGCGTTGATTCATATCTATCAGCCAGACTTCGGCGTCAAAGCGGTCTTCAAAACTGTCTATATCGGCAATGGTCTCCAGTATCTGCTTGCGCATGGTAGCAGAGGGGCGCTCCAGGGTGGCGGCCGTGGCCGTTGCGTTAGCGGTCAGGCAGATAAAAACGATGCAGCTTCGCAGCAGGGCTGCTGTCAGGCGCTTGTGACTATACGCACGCGCAGATAAAATCAATAAATTTATCTGCGTCGATTTCCTGGTTGTCACTTTCAGTTCGTGCCCGGTATTCAAGTTTACCCTTCTCAAGACCTTTTTCGCCAACGACAACGCGGTGAGGAATACCGATTAATTCGGCATCGGCAAATTTTACCCCAGGCCTCTCGTTTCTATCGTCGTATAATACATCTATGCCTTTAGCCTGCAGGTCATTATAAAGCCGCTCTGATTTTTCTTTGACCCGCTCGGATTTATGCAGGTTCATCGGAATAATCACCACCTGAAACGGTGCGATGCTGGCCGGCCAGATAATACCTTTATCATCATAATTTTGTTCAATAGCGGCTGCTACGATCCGCGTCACACCTATGCCATAACAACCCATGGGCATGGGCACTGCTTTGCCATTTTCATTAAGTACAGTGGCATTCATGGCTGCACTGTACTTGGTGCCTAATTGGAAAATATGCCCAACCTCTATGCCTCTTTTAATCTGCAATTGGCCTTTACCATCAGGGCTGGGGTCACCGTCTTCGACGTTTCTGAGGTCAACCACTTCCCCAAGGGGGCAGTCTCTTTCCCAGTTAACGCCGGTTAAATGTTTGCCGTCTTCATTGGCACCACAAATAAAGTCACTGAGCAAAGCTGCGCTGCGGTCAATGTAGACGGCGCTAATGGCAGTATTTTCATCTAAGCCTTTGGGGCCGATAGAGCCGACACCGCAAGCCAGCGCGGCACGTATCTGGTCATCGCTGGCAAAAGTTAGAGGGCTATGAACGTGGGAAAATTTTTCGGCTTTGATGGTATTAAGCGTATGGTCGCCTCTTAATACCAGTGCAACCAGGGGCGCGTCGGCATCGTTACCCCTAACCATTAAGGTTTTTAGAATTTGCCTGGGCGCTGCCTTCAAAAAAGCAGCGACGTCTTCAATGCTGTGTTGCTTCGGTGTGTCGATGACCGCCAGAGCTTGAGCAGGATCCGGGCGGGTTTTGTCAGGACTAATGGCTTCGGCCATTTCCACGTTAGCTGCGTAGTTACTGTTGTCACTGAAAGCAATGGCATCTTCTCCAGAACTTGCCAGCACGTGAAATTCATGGGAAGCGTTGCCCCCAATCGAGCCGGTGTCAGCAATAACCGCACGGTATTCCAGCCCTATGCGGGAGAAAATATTGCAGTAGGCTTGGTGCATGTGCTCGTAGGTTTGCTGGAGTGACGCTGTATCAAGGTGAAAAGAGTAGGCATCTTTCATGATGAACTCCCGCGCACGCATAACGCCGAAGCGAGGGCGTGTTTCATCTCTGAATTTTGTCTGGATCTGATAAAAATTAGCCGGCAATTGCTTGTAGCTGTGCAGCTGATTTCTGGCCAGGTCAGTAATGACTTCTTCGTGGGTGGGCCCCAGGCAAAACGGTCTTTGGTGGCGATCGGTCATTCTCAGCAGCTCTGGCCCGTATTGTTGCCAGCGGCCAGATTCTTGCCACAGTTCCGCAGGTTGCACCACCGGCATCAGTACCTCCTGGGCACCCGTCTGATTCATTTCATCCCTGATAATAGCTTCAACTTTGCGTAATACCCTTAAGCCGGTGGGTAGCCAGGTATATAAACCCGATGCCAGCTTGCGGATCATTCCTGCCCGTAACATCAGTTGGTGACTGATGGTTTCTGCTTCGGCAGGACTTTCGCGCAGGGTGGCGAGTAAGTATTGAGTGGTTCGCATCTAGGAAAAAGCCTTATTGAAATGAAAATCGAATTGTAAGAGCACAGATGAGGGAGCACAAGTTTATTTGGCTGCAAGCCAGAAAGCCCATCGCCCACGAGCCTATCTGGCCGGCATGTGGCGCAGGGCAGGGCACCTTTAACCCGCTTAACTTAATGCGTAACACGTTGGCCAATGCACTTTGCTGGGCGGATTCTTGCGTCAAGTATTATTAGGAGTAAATATACCCGCCGAGCCTGGCTATTTCAGATGATGTCTTCAATCGCCAAGGTCGACAGGTCAGCACATACTGATTGAGAAACCCGGATGTTATTAAACAGCCATGTCTTTTAGTTTTTTCAAGGGACGTATTTTTACAACATTACGTGCAGGCTTGGCTTTGAATACGGTTTCTTCCTTGGTAAAAGGGTTAATACCTTTGCGGGCCTTAGTAGCTGGTTTGCGAACCACGGTGACTTTCATCAGGCCTGGCAGGGTGAATTGGCCTGGTGCGCGTTTTGTCACATGCCGTTCAATAATATTAGTTAGTTCATCAAAAACAGCAGCTACCTGCTTTCTGCTCAGTTCAGTGCTGTCAGCAATTTCAGTCATTATTTGGGTTTTTGTCAGCGGGTCTTTAACGACAGTTAGCTTTTTAGCTGGCGCTGCAACCTTTTTTGCCGCGGGTTTTTTCTTTGCAGGTGCTTTTTTGACGGCGGGTTTTTTCTTTGCTGTTGCCATTTAATTGTTCCTTTGCAGATGGTTAAAAAAAGCTATTATTTTAGGCTTTAAGTGATTTGCCTACCGACTCAAACTGCAGCCATGGAAGGACTACGCCAATATATAGGGATTTTCTCTGTCAGTGGCAAGCCCTAAAAAGAAAATTTTAGCTTTTTTGTAGGTAATTCTGCATTTTTTTTAAAAAAAGACCATTATTGGTGCATAAAATCCGTGTACTTTAATGCGGGCAAATTTTTTAATTTATTTTTTGTTTTAAAATGCAGATAAAATTCTGTGTTAAAACTTAATTTTGAAAAATAAGAATCCAGTAAAAAAGCCGGCATTGATGGGCTGTAATGATAAGAAGAGTAGGTGCTTGAGAATAACGTTTGATAAATGAAAAATAGATTTAGATGAAGAAATAACCCGGAAGAAAAATTTTGGCAAGACCAATTGGCAGGGAGTTCTTTAGATAAGCAAGAGCAAGGCTGAGGCCAAGATAGCGAGGTTTAAAATCACAGTTATTAGGCTGCTCTTGCTTGGTGTGTTGTTTGCTTCGGCAGCCTTAATGGTAGGTAATTTTGAATGACTGGCGTTAGGCGTTCGTTTTTTGCTAAGGCTTTGTCTGTTAAATACTTTAAAAACAATTGGTTAGAATTGCTTTTAAAGGGCTGTATAAGAATATTCTTAAACAATGCAGTGAGGAAAAATAGCTGAATCTTGGAATCACCGGTATAATGCAGGTCTTTTTTCACGCGGGTTCTTTGTCAGTGCATCGTTGGCGCATTGAAAACGCTGCCGGGAGCCCAAATAAATGTAAATGGTCGACACAGGGATGCGCCAATCTTTACCGATGAGATAAACACGTGTGTTAAATATGCAAGTAAAAAGCGCCCGCTCTGAGAAGCGTATTGGGTAGAGCCTGCCCCGCGAAGCGTATTGGGTAGAGCGCTTTTACTTTTAGCATTTTTAGCGCGACCCCTGAAGAAGTCATGGAGGACTTTTTCAGGGTTAACTAAACAGACTTTAGATTTTAGATGCAAAAATAAGAGGTGGCTTGTGCCAATTTACGAATATCAGTGCCAGGATTGTGGGCATCGCCTGGAAGCCCTGCAGAGAATGAGTGATGATGCCTTAAAAGAATGCCCCCAGTGTACGAAGCCCAGTTTAAAGAAACTGGTTTCAGCAGCCGGATTTCGTTTAAAGGGCGGTGGTTGGTACGAAACTGACTTTAAAAGCGCGAATAAGAAAAACCTGTCTGAGAGCGTAACAGCAAAAAAATCTGACACAACTTCATCCGATGGGGCCGGTTCTGGCTCAGCAAGCGGTGTCGCTTCGAGTGGCAGTCAGGCAAGGGCAAAGTCGAAAACAGTTCCAGCCCCTTAAAAAGGGCTATTTAAGCGACTATAATGGCTTCTGACCCATTAAGCAGGTCTGCCGAAGGCTGCTGCTCACCGGCTTGTTTCTTTCACTTCTTATAAATTTAACCGGGCTTGACCCGCGTTAGTAATCAGGATAAATAAATGCGCAGTCATTATTGTGGCGAACTTAATCAAACTCACCTTGATGGCACTGTAGCGCTTTGCGGCTGGGTGCATCGCCGAAGAGATCACGGGGGAGTGATTTTTCTGGATCTGAGGGATCGCGAAGGTATTGCTCAGGTGGTTATTGACCCGGATACAGAGGCTGCTTTTGCGCTGGCAGAAAAAGTACGTTCGGAGTATGTATTAAGAGTTAAGGGGTTGGTGCGTCATCGCCCTGAGGGCACGGTTAACCCAGACATACCCACCGGCGCAATTGAGGTGCTGGCAAAAGAACTGGAGATTCTGAACACCTCAGAAACACCACCTTTTCAACTGGACGAGCATACCCATGTTGGTGAGGATGTGCGTTTAACTTATCGCTACATTGATTTACGCCGCCCTGAAATGCTTGGTCGCCTGCGCTTTCGTTCTAAAGTCACTGCCGTCATTCGACGTTATCTTGAAGACAATGGTTTTATGGATGTTGAAACGCCGATTTTAACCCGTGAAACCCCAGAAGGCGCCCGTGATTACCTGGTGCCCAGCCGTACCCATGAAGGCAGTTTTTTTGCACTGCCGCAATCGCCGCAATTATTTAAACAGTTGCTGATGGTTTCGGGTGTTGATCGTTACTACCAAATTGCTAAATGTTTTCGTGATGAAGATTTGCGCGCTGATCGCCAACCGGAATTCACTCAAATTGATATTGAAGCTTCTTTTATCAATGAAGACGATATCATGGCCTTGTCTGAAGGTTTGGTGCGCAACCTGTTCAAAGAGGTGCTTGATGTTGAGTTATCTGCATTCCCGCGCATGGCTTATGCTGAGGCGATGGACAGATTTGGTAGCGACAAACCTGATTTGCGCAACCCTCTGGAGCTGGTTGGAATCAGTGACCTGTTATCTGATGTGGAGTTCAAGGTTTTTTCCGGGCCAGCCAAAGATCCTAAGGGCCGGGTAGCCGCGCTTAAGCTGCCGCAGGGTTGTAAACTTAGCCGCAAAGAAATCGATGACTACACCAAATACGTAGGCATTTATGGAGCCAAGGGGCTGGCGTATATAAAAGTCAACGACCGGGCCGCCGGTGCAGAAGGTTTGCAGTCACCTATTTTAAAATTTTTACCAGAACAGGTTGTTGAAGCGATTTTATCCAGGGTTAATGCTGAAACCGGTGATCTGGTTTTCTTTGGTGCTGATAAAACCAGGGTTGTTAATGAAGCTTTGGGTGCTCTGCGGGTAAAACTCGGCCACGATTGTGATTTATTGCAATCAGAGTGGGCGCCATTATGGGTAGTTGATTTTCCCATGTTTGAACAGACCGATGCCGGCCAGTGGACTTCATTGCACCACCCGTTTACCGCACCTTCCGGCGACCTGGATGAGCTTGATAAAAATCCTGGTAACTTGCTTTCCCGTGCCTATGATCTGGTTTTAAACGGTACTGAACTAGGCGGCGGCTCTATACGTATTCATAACCTTGATATACAGCAAAAGGTTTTTAAAGCCTTGGGCATTAGCCCCGAAGAAGCTCGTGAAAAATTCAGTTTTCTCCTTGATGCGTTGAGTTTTGGTTGTCCACCCCATGGTGGCTTGGCATTTGGTTTGGATCGCCTGGTGATGTTAATGACCCACGCGCAGTCGATTCGCGATGTTATTGCTTTTCCTAAAACCCAAACCGCTGCCTGTATAATGACAGCGGCGCCAGCTCCAGTGGCGGCCAAGCATTTAAAGGAAGTGGGGATAAAATTGCTTAAGCCTGTTGAAGAAAAGGCAAAAGGCAGCAATCAGCAGTAACGCAAAGAAAAAAATCAGGGTGGTGAGGCAAGTATGGCAGGACACAGTAAATGGGCGAATATCAAGCACCGTAAAGCCCTTCAGGATGCCAAGCGCGGCAAGGTATTTACCAAGTACATTCGGGAAATTACCGTAGCCGCTCGAATGGGTGGCCCGCTGGTGGACGACAATCCACGCTTGCGTGCTGTGGTAGATAAGGCCCTGGGTGCCAACATGACCCGCGATACCATTGATCGTGCCATTAAACGTGGTGCTGGCGGCGATGATGACAAAAATCTGGACGAGCTCACCTACGAAGGCTATGGCCCTGGTGGTGTTGCGATACTGGTTGAAACCATGACCGATAATGTTAATCGCACCGTTGGTGAAGTGCGCCATGCCTTCAGTAAAGCTGGTGGTAACCTCGGCACTAATGGTTCAGTGGCCTACCTTTTTACCCGTAGAGGTGAGCTGTCTTTTGCGCCGGGTGTGGATGAAGACGCCTTGGTTGAGGCGGCATTGGAGGCGGGTGCTGAAGACGTTGTCAGCCATGAGGACGGTTCAGCTGAGGTAATTACCCGGTTTGAAAATTTTGGCCTCGTACAGGATACCTTAAAAGCCGCAGGTTTTGACGCTGATAGTGCCGAAGTCACCATGGCTGCTGAAATCCAGGTTGATCTCGATGCGGAAACCGCCGCCAAGGTGATGCGCTTAATTGATGCCCTTGAAGACCTTGATGACGTGCAAAATGTTTATTCTAATGGTAACTTTACC
Source organism: Pseudomonadales bacterium (assembly GCA_040235475.1). Taxonomy (GTDB): domain Bacteria; phylum Pseudomonadota; class Gammaproteobacteria; order Pseudomonadales; family UBA3067; genus JBECKY01. The sequence goes on along the minus strand of JBECKY010000106.1, from coordinate 9,943 downwards.
GCAGAACTTATGGAGCAGCTGGCAGCAATGGATGATTAGGCGGCCTGTTGTTTTCTAAACTAAACCCAGGAGCTTGTTGCCGATGCCATTAATACTGGGTATAGATCCTGGATCAAGAACTACCGGCTACGGTGTTATCAATTTTAATCAGGGGCGGCACGAATATATTGATAGCGGCTGTATCCGAACCTCCGGTGACGACTTTTCTTTAAAGCTTAAGCAGATATTTGACGGGATCAATGAAATAATCAACCTTCATTGCCCGCATGAAGTGGGCATCGAACAGGTTTTTATGTCCCGTAACGCCGATTCTGCTTTTAAACTGGGGCAGGCCAGGGGTGCGGCGATCGTTGCCGCTGTCTATCATAATCTTCCAGTATCTGAATATTCTGCCCGCCAGGTCAAGCAGGCGGTTGTTGGCCACGGTGCCGCCGATAAAACTCAGGTGCAACACATGGTCTGCCAAATCCTTGGCCTGGAGAAAAAACCTCAAGAAGACGCTGCTGACGCCTTGGGTATTGCGCTTTGCCATGCCCATACTCAGCAAGGACTGATTCGTCTGGCCGGTGCTTCTAAAGTTAGACGAGGCCGGATAAGATAAATAACGCCATACTGCAGAATTAACTAACTATAATTCAACTGGGTTTTCCAGGATGATCAATAACATTTAGGTAACACATGATTGGGCGGCTGCACGGAAAAATTATTGAAAAATATGCGCCATTACTTTTGCTTGATGTCAGTGGCGTTGGTTATGAGGTCTACGCGCCCATGACCACCTTCTACCGTTTGCCGGAAATCGGCGCAATGATCACACTGCATACCCACTTGGTGATCAGGGAGGATGCCCAGTTACTCTATGCTTTTTATGATAAGCAGGAACGTAGCCTATTCAAAATGCTGATCAAGGTAAACGGCGTAGGGCCCAAAATGGCCTTGGCTATTTTATCGGGCATAGAAGTACCCGCTTTTGTGCGATCGGTACAAAATAATGACACCGCCACACTGGTGCGTTTGCCAGGCATAGGTAAAAAAACCGCCGAACGTCTGGTGATAGAAATGCGCGATCGCCTTAAAGACTGGGAGTATGGCGAGGGTGACATAGTTCACGCGGGCCTGGCTTCAAATGATGTTATTTCAAATACCGGCAATGGACTTCAGTTGGCACAAAATGCAGCCCGGGAAGCAGAAAGTGCTTTAGTGGCGCTGGGGTATAAACCTCAGGAAGCCAGCAAAGCCATTATGAAAATAAAACACAACTTTGATACCAGCGAGGCCTTAATCAGGGCAGCGCTGAAAAACATGGTTAGCTAGGGAGCCTCTGATCAATGGGTGCGCTCGTATTTTGCGCTTAGAAGATCAAGTTTTCGTCGCCTAAAAGCGCCTGGAATTTGAGCGTTTTAGCCAGCAATCTTTAACCTCAGAATTATTTAGGGCGTGCTAAACATGCAGCGAGCTATCGCAAGCTGTTTTTTTATCGTATAGTCAGCGCAGGCATAAAGCCTGGAACTTAATGTCTTGAATTTAAAAGTACAGCTTATTATCCCATGATTGAATCAGATCGTTTGGTAGCCTCCACATCGTTAATTCAGGAAGACCAGCAGGATAGGGCTATTCGACCGACACGTTTAGAAGATTACACCGGCCAGATTCGTGTCCGCGAACAAATGGACATTTTTATCCGTGCGGCGCAAAACCGCAATGAAGCTCTTGATCATACCCTTATTTTTGGCCCTCCCGGTCTGGGCAAAACCACCCTGGCTAATATCATAGCCAACGAAATGGGCACGCAAATTAAATCCACATCCGGCCCTGTGTTAGAAAAAGCCGGTGATTTAGCTGCATTATTAACCAATCTTGAAGAGGGTGATGTGCTTTTTGTGGATGAAATCCATCGCTTGAGTCCGATGGTGGAAGAAATACTTTATCCCGCCATGGAAGATTATCAGCTTGATATTATGATTGGTGAAGGGCCCGCAGCACGCTCCATAAAACTCGAACTGCCACCTTTTACCCTGGTGGGTGCAACCACCCGTGCGGGTTTATTGACCTCGCCCTTGCGGGATCGTTTTGGTATTGTACAGCGATTGGAGTTTTATAGTGTAGAAGAGCTCGGGCGTATTATTACCCGTTCCGCGGTGATTCTGAAGGTGGTGATTGAGCAACAAGGCGCGGATGAAATTGCCCTGCGATCCCGTGGCACCCCGCGTATTGCCAATCGCCTGTTGCGGCGGGTTCGGGATTTTGCCCAGGTTAAAGCCGATGGCAATATTACCAAATCCGTGGCTCAGGCGGCCTTGGATATGCTTGATGTAGATAAAAAAGGACTCGACTCCATGGACCGGCGGTTTTTGCTGGCAATGATTGAAAAATTCGACGGTGGTCCCGTCGGCATTGACAGCATCGGCGCGGCCATTAGCGAGGAAACCGGTACCCTTGAAGATGTCATCGAGCCCTATCTGATTCAGCAGGGCTATATAATGCGTACCCCTAGGGGCAGAGTGGTTACCTCGCATGCTTACTTGCATTTTGGCCTCGAAAATAAAACCCCTGCTGATAGTTTTAGCGCTACAGATGATGCCTTTAGTGAGAAGGGAGCACTGTTGTAATGGCTTATTCAATGTCATGATTCGAAAAAATCGAATAATTAGGAGAAACATTAGTGAGTGATATGTCGTTAGGGCATTTGATTGCCAATGCCAGTCTGGCAGTACAATTTGTTATGTTGCTGCTGGTGTCAGTATCGGTATTGTCGTGGGTGATGATTATTCAGCGCTGGCGAGTGCTGCGTGCGGCGAGTAAATCAGCCCATAAATTTGAAGAACGTTTCTGGTCAGGTATGGATCTGGGGCGTTTGTACGTTCAAGTGAATACGGATGGGGATGAATACAGTGGTCAGGAAAGTATTTTCAAGGCCGGGTTCAGGGAGTTTGCCCGTTTAAGGCAACAGTCCAGTGCCGATGCTGAAGCGGTGATGGACGGAGCGCAAAGAGCCATGAGGGTGTCCATGTCACGTGAGCAGGAAAAACTGGAGAGACATTTATCCTTTCTGGCCACTGTTGGTTCAACCAGCCCTTATATTGGTTTATTTGGCACCGTCTGGGGCATTATGAATTCTTTTCGCTCCTTAGCCACTGTGCAACAAGCCACGCTGGCCATTGTGGCTCCGGGTATTGCCGAAGCTTTAATCGCTACCGCTATGGGTTTGTTTGCCGCTATACCAGCAGTGGTAGCTTATAATCGCTTTGCCAGCAGTGCCGAATCTATTTTATTTAATTATGAAACTTTTGCTGAAGAATTTTCCAGCATCCTGCATCGTAAAGCCCATGCCCGCGATGAAGAAAGTGGATCGTTGAGCGGAGTCTAATATGGCACAATATGCACGGGTACGCAGGAAACCAATGGCGGAAATTAATGTCGTACCTTATATCGACGTGATGTTGGTACTGTTAATTGTATTTATGGTAACGGCACCTCTACTAACCCAAGGCGTTAATGTAGAGTTGCCAAAAGTGATTTCTGACCCGCTGTTCCTTAAAGAAAATGAACCACTAGTGGTTTCGATTGGCAAAAAAGGTGAGTATTACATTGAAGTGGGCGAAAAACGCGATACCGCCAGCTCGCTACAAGAAGTTGAAAAAACAGTCAAAACAATCCTGAAGCGAAAACCGGAAACCCCGGTGTTGGTCAATGGTGACCGGCGGGTTCCTTATGGCGCCGTGGTAGAATTACTGACGGCCTTGCAACGAGCCAATGTGCCTAACGTCGGGTTGTTAACTGAACCTCCTGAATAGTTTGCCACAGGCTGAATACTGAGTGAATTTTCAATCTGAATATTTTATGCCGCTTGCAGTTTCTTTATTGCTGCATGCTTTTGTTGGTGTGTTATTGTTTGCCAGTTGGAACAGTCCGTCACTGGTGAATCCTGTACCGAAATATGTGCAGGCCGTTGTTATTGAAAAGCCGAAGATCGACAAGGCCAAACTTGAAAAAGCTCGCCAGGAGGAGTTACAGAAGAAGCGCCAGCGAGTTGAAGACGAGGCAAAAAAAGCCCAGCAGCAACTCGAAGAGAAGCGACTCAAGAAAGAGCAGGAAGCTCTGGCTTTGAAGAAAAAACTTGACGAGGCAAAGCGCAAGGAAGAGGAGCTCAAGGAAAAACAACGTAAAGAAAAGGAAAAGCTGGAAAAGCAGCGTTTGGAAAAATTACGCAAGGAGCAAGAAGAGAAGCTGAGAAGGCAGGAGTTGCTGGAAGAAGCGGAAATGTTGCGTCAGTTTGAAGAGCAAGAGCGGCTTGAGCAGCAAAGAGCGAGCGACCAATCGGAAATTAATAAATATCGCTTGCCTATCAAGCAAAGAATTGAACAGTTCTGGAGTCGTCCTCCCAGTGCTCGACGCGGTATGCAGGCGACTTTAGAAATCCGATTAATCCCTGGGGGCGAAGTAGTGGGTGTAACTGTTGTTAAAAGCAGTGACAACGCCGCTTTTGATCAGTCTGCTGTAGCGGCTGTTCAAAGGGCTAAAATACTTCCCACCCCGTCCGACCCCAGGATTTTTAATCAGCAGTTCCGAACTATAATCCTGATTTTCAGCCCCGAGGACTTGTTACAGTGAACCTAAGAGTTTTTTTATTACTTTTTGTTTTTTTATGCAGCACAAATCTTTATGCCAGTTTGACAATAGAAATCACTGGCGGCGCAGACAACCCTATTCCGCTTGCTGTTGTTCCCTTTGGTTGGCATCACCCAGGTATACCGACGGAGGATCTTGCCGCTATTATCAGCGCAGACTTGCAGCGCAGTGGTTTGTTTAGATCTATGGGTAGAGAGGACATGCTCAGTCGCCCTGAGTTTGGCGACGAAGTTCATTTCAGGGATTGGCGCCTGCTTGATGTACAGTACCTGGTGCTGGGCAGTGTAAAAATTGTTAACGACCTTTATCAGGTCCATTACGAGTTATATGACATAGGCAGCGCCAGGAAACTGGGTAATTGGGTCGTCAGTGATACCCAGGACCTGCGTGATATTGCGCATCATATTAGCGATGTTATTTACCAAAAGCTAACCGGCGTAAAAGGTGTATTTTCTACCAAGCTGATGTATGTCACTGTTGAGCAAAGATCACAGGGTATGCAAAAGTACCAACTGCATATTTCTGATGAAGATGGCTTAAGAGAGAAAACCATTCTTGAATCCACGCAGCCGATTATGTCGCCTGCCTGGTCGCCCTCTGGGCGGCAAATTGCCTACGTGTCATTTCAGGGCGGACGACCTGCAATATATATCCAAGAAAGAAAGACCGGCAAACGCATAAAGCTAACCGGTTTTGCCGGTATCAATGGTGCCCCGGACTGGTCTCCGGATGCGAAATACATGGCGATGGCATTGTCTAAAGACGGCAACCCGGAAATCTACGTAATGGAATTGGCCACTAAAAAACTCAGGCGCTTGACCAATCATTATGCCATAGATACCGAGCCCCGTTGGGCACCCGATGGCAAGTCAATTATCTTTACCTCAAACCGGGGCGGTTCACCGCAAATATACCGCGTATCCGTGTTAACAGGAAAAGTTGATCGTCTGACTTTTCAGGGTAATTACAATGCCAGGGCAGAGATTTCTCCCGATGGTCAAGATCTTGTGATGGTGCACCGGGAAGGTGAACAGTTTCATATTTCAGTGCAAAACTTAAGAAACGGTACCTTTACTAACTTAACCAACACTGATCTGGATGAATCCCCCAGCATTGCGCCAAATGGAAGCATGATAATTTACGCAACCCAGCATAAAGGGCGAGGGGTGCTCGGGGCGGTTGCAATTAATGGTGTGGTTGAATACCGCTTGCCTTCGAAAATTGGCGAAGTCCGTGAGCCGGTGTGGTCACCTTACTTGAGATAGTGCCCGCTTTGATTTTGCCCTGGGTGCAACAATGTGGGGCGAACATTTGCATGTGGAATTTTTTTAAAGTAAGCCGTCATATATAGAGTATGATCTGATTCCTGCTTTGTGTTTTGCCAACAATAAATGTGAGCTGAAACGAAACGGCTGTGGCAAGAGCGCTCCAGTTAACAGAGTCTAAAAAATATTTGCCATAAGTTTGTTGTAAACTAGCTCATCTAGCGGTTTAATGATGGCGGAAGCGTTAGTAATCCGTTAAGATCGGCAGCTGGAAATAACCGGTTCAGGTGTAAACTACCTGGGATAATGAAATGCAAGGTGGCGCAAGCTAAAATTTTTAAACAAGCAAAATAGCAAATATAGAAAGGAGCTTGAAAATGAAAGTGATAAACCTTTATAAACTGGTGGCGATAATATTGGCGGCTAGCTTGATGGTAGCCTGTCAATCAACCCCTGAGGAAATTGAAGACACTGCTGAAACTGACAGTGCCGTTATCGATGATACAACATCCATTGGAACCGGCGGTGACAGTGGTATATCCAGTAGCGATCTTGGCGGGCTTGATGCAGATACCTTAGTTGCTTTGCAAAGTGCAGCTACAACTTTCTATTTCGATTATGACCAGGCGAGCATTCAGTCTTCTGACCGGGATATATTGCAAATGCATGCTACCTATTTATCCAGTAATAAAAATGCATTGATCAGGCTGGAAGGCTATGCTGATGAGCGTGGCACCCGTGAATATAACGTGGCTTTGGGTGAGCGTCGAGCTAATGCCGTGATGAAGTTCCTGGTCGTTAATGGTGCAGGTGCTAACCAGGTCGAAGTGATTAGCTACGGCGAAGAAAATCCTGCAGATCCAGGTCACACTGAGTCTGCATGGGCTAAAAACCGTCGTGTTGAGTTGAGTTATACCTCTGGCCGACCTTAAATGATAAGATCTGCCTTTTTATCTGTTTTGATGATTGTGGCAATAATGGCGACACCGCTTTTGGTGTCGCCTGCCGTTGCGGACAAGGTTCTGGTTGTAACCCCTAGTGGTGAGAAAGTATTTCGGGACAAGGCTGCGCAAAGTACGCCGCAGGCAAATCAAAAATCAGCTGTCAGTGATATAAAAGCAGGCGCAAAGCCGAATATTCAACTGCAACTATTGGATCAGATCGATCAATTACAGCAGGAAGTTCAGCTGCTTCGTGGGCAAGTTGAAGAACTGGGCCATAATTTTGATCGCATGCAGAGTAGCCAACGGGATCGGTATATTGACCTTGACCGCCGCATTACGGAGCTTTCAAGTCAGGCTATTGGTGTAGCATCATCTGCTGGCACAGCAACTTCAGCTAAACCCGATAGTACAGCTACCAAAAAGCTTGATGTTCAGGACATGGATGAAAGAAAGCTTTACAATACGGCTCAAGACTTTGTCCAAAACCGGCAATTTGATCAAGCCATTCGTGCGTTTAATAAGCTGCTTGAGCAATACCCCAACAGTCAGTATATCCCCAATGGACATTACTGGTTAGGCGAGGTTTACATGGCTCTGCCGCAACCGAGGTTGCAGGAGGCCAAGGCGCATTTCCTAACCATTCTGGAATCCTATCCAGACCATCCTAAAGTGCCAGCAACGCTTTATAAACTGGGGAAAGCCAGTGATTTGATGGGCGATAAACAGCAAGCCATAAAATACCTGAAAAAAGTCGTTGAACAGTACCCAAGCAGTTCCTCAGCCGGTTTAGCCAGGCAGTATATCCAGAACCTGATGGAGATAAACTAGCAACTTTGGAAAGTTGTGCCTGGTCTTTTTAGTGCCTCCAGGAGCCACAGTATCGGCTACCTTCGTTACCGCCTGCTCATAGATTAACCCTAAACACCCAGCTTCTGCTAGAATCGCTTTTTAGATATTTATGCCATTCAGCGTGACAAAAAAGAGTAGGGCCGTGGGCCAGCTTAGAATTACTGAAATTTTTTATTCTCTCCAGGGTGAGACGCGTACAGTGGGAAAGCCTACGGTTTTTGTACGTTTAACCGGTTGCCCGCTACGGTGCCAGTATTGTGATACGGCCTACGCATTCAGCGGCGGTACCATGCGAAGCATTACCGATATAGTTAATGAAGTGGCAGCGTACCGGCCCCGCTACATTACACTGACCGGTGGCGAACCCTTGGCTCAGCCAGATTGCTTGCCTTTATTGTCCCAATTGTGCGATTTGGATGCTGAGGTTTCTCTGGAAACCAGTGGAGCTATGGACGTCAGCGCAGTGGATCAACGGGTAAATATTGTTCTGGATATTAAAACCCCTGGTTCAGGGGAGTCAGATCGCAATGTGTTTGCCAATCTTGACTGCCTTAAGCCCAGTGATCAAATAAAATTTGTGATTTGCAGTCGAAAGGATTATGAGTGGGCACGATTTAAAATTGATGAACTGAACCTGGCTAAAAGATTCGATGAAGTGTTGTTGTCGCCTTCCTATAGTGAAGTGGAGGCTCGTACTTTGGCCGAATGGATGCTAAAAGATCATGTGCCCGCCAGACTGCAAATACAATTGCATAAATTGCTTTGGAACGATGCAGCGGGCCATTGAGGGCAAAAGGTAAAATTGATGAAAAAAGCAGTGGTGTTGTTATCCGGTGGATTGGACTCATCTACTTGTCTGGCAATAGCTCGTGATCAGGGCTACCAATGTTATGGATTAAGTTTCGATTATGGCCAAAAGCATCACTCGGAACTACAGGCTGCGCTTCGCATAGGGCAAGCCATGGGCTTGCAGGAGCATAAAACGATTGCCATCGACCTAAGGGCTTTTGGTGGTTCAGCGTTGACAGACCTGTCGATTGATGTGCCAGTGACGGACAAACAAAAAATTGCACAGTCAGGACCAAAAGCCGGTATTCCAGTGACCTATGTCCCCGCCAGAAATACCATATTCTTAAGCATGGCGCTGGGCTACGCCGAAGTGCTGCAAGCTCAGGCTATATTTATTGGCGTCAACGCCGTTGATTATTCCGGTTACCCCGATTGTCGAGAAGAGTTTATTCAGGCTTTTGAAAAAATGGCTAACCTGGCGACCAAGGCGGCGGTGGAGGGTTACAGGCTGAGCATTCATACGCCATTAATTTCTTTGAGCAAAGCTGAGATTATTAACCAGGGCAGGGCATTGGGGGTGGATTACAGTTTAACAGTATCCTGCTACCGGGCTGATCAGCAGGGTCGGGCCTGCGGTCAGTGTGAAAGTTGCTACTTACGACAGCAGGGCTTTAAGCAGGCTGGCCTGGCTGATCCTACGCCTTATCAATAATAGGCTCTTCATCATTAACGAGGTAGAGCCAAACGACTAAATTAAGGCGTAAGCGGAAAAATGGTGGGCCGTGCTGGATTCGAACCAGCGACCAATTGGTTAAAAGCCAACTGCTCTACCAACTGAGCTAACGGCCCCGGAAAGGAGGGCCTATAATACTGATTTTTAATTGGAAAACAAGTATTTTTAACCAAAAATTAGTCAATAGAGGCTGATTGCCTTATTCCTCAGTTGTAACTGCTTATGTTCTATAGCTTATCGACTTGAAAAACTTTACTACTATCCCCAGGGTAAAATCAGCTGGTATAATTCTATAAATATTTGCAGTTTTGTTGATCCCCTCATTTAAGGGTGAATGCAGAAAAGTAAACTTTTTTTCAGGTAGATGGCAACCCTATTAAAATGAGTGTTTCAGAAAAGCTTCATCCCCGGCTCCAGGTGCGAAATTACTTTGAAAACCCCCACCTAAACGAAAGGTTGAGGTTGACCCAGGCGGAGTCCGATTGTTATCTCAGGATCATTCGGCAAAAGCTGGAAGAGGAAGATGCCGTGCTGGTGGCTCATTATTACACTGATCCGGCATTACAAGCCCTGGCTGAAGGCACGGGTGGTTGTGTAGCAGACTCGCTGGAGATGGCCAGATTTGGCCACAATCATCCTGCAAGCACCCTGATAGTGGCGGGGGTGAAGTTTATGGGTGAAACGGCAAAAATCTTGAGTCCTGGGAAAAGAGTTTTTATGCCCACCCTGCAAGC
>JBECKY010000042.1:0-12436 GCA_040235475.1 Pseudomonadales bacterium | reverse complement strand
ATCGGATGCGTTGGCCTTTTTTCCTTTGCCCCGTTTGGCCGGAGTTACCAGGGCGTGGTGTTGGCTGTTCGGGGCAAACACCCCGTGAAAGCGCGTCAGATTAACTCGGGGCTTCGGCATCAGCGCCGCCACTGCCAGGCGTCACGCCATCAGGATTCAGATGATGGAGGATGACCCGCGGGTGATTCCGAAGCGGAAAACGGCATGGTTATTGGGATGAGCGGCCCAATACTGAACGTGCACCTGAGCACCCGGCGAATAGCGAAGGAACCCGCAATCGTCGCTCGCGGCGACGCCGTCAATGCTCGGTTGCGGCAGGCTGCTTGCTACATGGTTGTTGTCGACATGGACGCTGAGGATGTAGGCGCCACCGGCCTCTTCCGCCGTTGCAAGCCGTGTCGTCGTGCCGTCGCTGTTACGCGCGATGAAGCGGAACGTCGATGAACCCGGCTGCACCTGGTTTCCGTCCGTGTCGAACACTTCAATCTTTACCTGAAAATCGCCGGCGTCGTCAGTAACGTTGTCATCACCGTGAGAAATGGGGAGCCCCCAAGCCAACACCTAGCTTGGTGTTAACACATATGTTTGTAGTACAGGCAATAAAAAAGGCGCTTTCGCGCCTTTTTTATTGCATGGCAAATACAGCTTAGAAGCGGTAATTTGCACCAACTTTAAACATATCTACAGTGCTCTTCCAATGAACAGCATCATCATTATCTCCAGGAGCGCATGCACTGGTAGTATCAACCCTTATCCAGCATTCACCACCTGTAGACTCATATTGAGAAACAGTGTATTCAGCTTTTAATGAGACTGCATCAGTCAACATATGCTCAACACCAGCACCGAAAACATAACCTGAAACCGTATCATCATATTCTGCAGTGTAAACATTCGGGTCACTCTGGTCTACTTCTTGCGCTTTATGCGACACATCTGCCTCAGAAAAACCAGCAGTCACGTAAAGCAATGATTGATTCACTGCAACACCCATTCTGCCTCGCAAAGAAATCACATTATTTAACTCATCGGTCCAATCAGCGCCACGAACGCCACCGTTCCATCTAATATTTTCTTCTTCATCCAGGCCTGTTGAGTAATCAAGTTCAACACCAAGAACCAGGCCACCATTAAGCTGCCAGTCATAACCGCCATTAAGCGACAATGTTACATCTTGAGCAACAGTACCTGGTGCATCACAAGCATACCAACACCAGTAATCGCTAGTCTCTGTTGTAAACGTCGTTAAGTTCAAAGAGCCACCCGCATATGGACCTGTCCAATCTGCGGTTTCAACTGCAGTAACACTTGCTGCTGCAATGGCCAAAGGCATAGCTAATAGGTAGTTTTTTAATTTCATTTTTTAATTCCCCTAATAGAATATTCAGTTATGGAGTGGCATTTATAACATCAACATTTGACCGAGGCAACCAATTAAAGCAATAACACATTGCAAATAGTTTGAAAAATTCCAGGGCTAAGGAGAGTAACCGCAACACGCCTGGGCTTCCGGCTGAATCCGCCCGCTAACAAAATCAAACCACCCTACTCTATCACACTGAAACCACATGCTCCCAACACGCAAGGTCGCGTTGCCTGAAATCTCAATAATGGCGGGCGGCAAGTAGAGTGGCGACTCAAATTAAATAAATTGTAAACTTCTTTATGCGCCGAAAGAAACCGATTAGCTTGCACGACTGATTTAAAACTTTCGCATGCCTCTTTCGCGAACTCGGGTTGGTTGATGCGATAGCTCTGCCTTGTTATTCGCATATTTTTTTAATTGTGGTTTACATCAGGAATTAATTCTCGTTTAGCCACGTTATAATTTTTTCAACATATCTGTAACAATTTCTTTGGGCCCACCCTTGTTTGATTTCAACAGTCGCTTAAAGAATCTCTTAGCCGTTTGAGCATTTCGCCTTGTTTGTAAGTACACATCGACTACGTCACCGTCTTGCCTGCTGCCCGCCATAAGCTTAAGTCCGCATACATGCGACGATTCTCTTCTTCAAGCTCTTTCAGACGCTTCACATCTGAAGCCTCCATGCCGCCCTACTTGCTACGCCATTTGTAAAACGTAATATTGCCTGTTGAGAGCTTACGGCATAGTTCTGGCACTGGGGTGTCCGCCTCAACATATCACCACTGGTGAAAAAACCGATAATTGTCACCAGGAAATAAAGAAAAAACACGACAATAATGAAGCCAGCGGTGAGGCAGCACGAGCTGCCTATGCTTCGTATTTTAACGGACAAAAGGCACAGAGTATTGCGGCCGTGTTGAGCATCATGATTACCAGCTTTATTTGGCGATCAACAACATTGATCATACGAAGACAAAAGCGATGTCACCCCAAACGAATGGCATCTGCGAACGCTTCCATAAAACAATCTTACAGGAGTTTTACCAAGTCACCTTCAGGAAGAAACTTTACTATTGCATTCCCACGCGGGAGCGTGGGAACGAGAAAACGCGATTCTCACCATCGGCCGCTGCATGATGACGGGCCTTCTGGTTCACGACGGTCCCATCGGCGCCGAAAAGCAGATGCGCAACATGATTGACGCATGGATCGAGCTTGTCGCAGGCTCCGCAGGAAAGAGATGAAGAAGCGCGCCACGCGGCATCTTCGGGCCTGGGCGAAAACGCCGCGGTTTTTTCGCGATTGACGCCTGCCCGGGTGCAGGCGTCAATCGCTTCCCGCTGTGCAGAGCCCGGTTTTAGCAGTTCGCGAGGCGCGTCGGCCGGCGCCCCGGTGAGCCGCGGAGGCGGACCGCGTTAGTAACAGCCGTTCGGCGCGTCGGTGATACCCCCGGCGGCGTAGAGGAGCTTCGCCGATGTCACGAGTTCGAAAGCGCCAGTCTGTTTGTTCACTCGGCACTGATCGTAACAGCCGATATTCTTCATGTTGTTTTGCGCCTTGGCCATCGCGGCCTTGTTATAGGCGTCAGCCTCAGCCTTTGTCTTGATCGTGCTCGGATCCGGCAGTCCTGGAACACCGAACATCGTCGGCTGCTCCGGCACGGGGCCGCCACAGCTCCATTTCTCGGACGCTGGCAAGCCGCTGTCGTCGACCGGCGGAATCTTCGCCGCATAGCCCTTCACGGTTTTCAGCTCGAAGGTCAGCGGGTTCACCGTCTTGGTGCTGAGATAGCTGAAATCGGCATAGCCCGTGCAGATGTTGCAGGGCATGTCGATTTCATTGACGAGATCCTCCGGATCGCCGGGCGTATATTTTGGCGTGTCCGGCTCTTTCGCGGGCGGCGCAGGTTCGGCAAGGCATTTTTGAATATGCGCAAGGCCGACCACAGTCTCGCCCGTCAGCGGCGCATAAGCCCGGAAGACTTTTCCTGTTGACCGAAAATACTGGGAATCACTCACCGCCAGTGCCGTGCGGTCATTCGGCTTTGTGGCGGCGTCGATTTGTTCCAGAAAAGCCGACCGCGGGTGAACATCGACGATGTTGAAGTCGAGATCGTCGAGCGGCCAGGGCAACGAAAGATGAAAATGCAGGGTGATGTCGACGCCCGCATCGAGCGCGAACCGGCCAGCGACGCTGGCGCCGGCGAACAACGCCATCGTGTGAATGCTGTCGACGTCAGCCGGCGTTCCGGGGATCGCGGGCGGTCCGGGATCGAGCGTCGGATTCCACGTACTCGCCTGCGCATTCATAAAGTCGAACTGACTGGCATAGCCGACCGCGATATTCGGATCGACGAACACTTTCAGCGTCGGCTTGATGAGACCGTTGTTGAGCAGCGCATCAGGGATTAGGCCGAGCGGTTCGTATTCGATCTTAATCCCGGCCGAGGCATATCCGTTGGGCAGTTTTTCCGCCGCGCCGCGCGGCTTGGCGAAGTTTCCATCAGGCCGCAGCGGAAAAGCAACGCCCGCTGGCGCGGTCCACGCTGTTCCCGCCGAGCCCGGATCGACATTGCGCGCGCCGAGCATCACCTGGCTGTCCCAGCCGCTGGGCGTCGGCCACAAGCAGCCATAGTCCGCCGCAAAAGGCTGGCACCGTTTCGCGCCGGGATATTTTCCTTGCTTGAAATCCGTGATCTTGACGCCGCTCGCGACCGACGCGCCTTTGACGCGCCCGTAAACGTCGCTGAGCTCGTATCCGCCAGGATTGACAGTCAGCCCGGTTGCGCCGCCATAAGGCGACAGGCTCCAGAACGAGGCGCGCGCCAGCGTCAGATGCGGCTTCGGCGTCACCGTTCCGTAGGGCGTGACGACTTTGATGGCGTCGAGTTCAAAGCTGAAACTTTCATTGCCGCCGTCCGCCTCAAATTCGAGCGCATGCCCGCCCCAAACGGCGTATTCGCCAACTTTAAGGCCCTTAGCTTTCAGATCGGAGTCGACGCGCTGCGCGCTGAATTCCTGCGTCATCAAATCGACGTCGCCGATCACCGGCGCATGCGCGGTTATCCGGTGCACGCCCTTGAAGTAGCCTTTCGCGGCGTCGAATTCCATATAGTCGACAAGACCGTCTGTGCTGATCTTGCCGATCGGCAGGCTCGCCTCGGCATGGGTTTTCATCGGCGCGGCGTTGAGATCGCGCAACAGACACAAGCCCACCGTCTGCATCACCTGACCGCTGACGCCCTGTCCGTTCCACGGCTTCATATTGGCGGGGCTCGCGGTCTCGCCGGTAAGGCCGGTGAAAATCTCCTGCTGCGCTTTCACGCAGGTGGCCGTCGTCTCCGGACACTGAACAAAGGGCAGCACATCGCGAACTGCTTTGCAGACTTCGACGATCGACGAAACCGTATTATCCTTGCAGGCGTATGTCTGGTGCGTCATGGCGCCGTTTTCATCGGCGAACGCAAGTCCAGGCATGCCCATCGAAACACCGGCGACCAGATTGCATATGATTTTCAATTGAATGCGCATCGTCCCTCTCCCCAGATCCGCATGCACGAACCTACTCCCAAACCGACCATCTGAAAAGCGAACAAAAATCCGCAAGACTCCGCGCCGAATTATCGATTAGCTACGGAATCTTGAAGAACTCAGTCTGTGATACCGACCAGTACCAGTCACCCGCCTTCCAGTAAGACTCTGCGGGTGATAGGGTCGGCTCTTATCTCGAACCTATTTCTGGATATAACGTAGCAACAAGATCCGTGACACCGGGTGGCAGCCAATCGCCGCTACCCAATATTAATACAAAGGATTGTGATCAAAGTTGCCATCATAAGATTCAAGCATCACTGAATCGTCAACTTCCACTCTGCGGTGATTGGTGCTTGGAACTTTCACCTTCGCATTAATCCATAAGCAAATAGCTGTGCAAGTGCCAAGGAAGGTCACTGCCACAGCTGCCTTTATGCTAATCAGGCCCACCACAAATAACACACCTAACACGATAGCTATAGCCTTCATTACAATATCTCCTCTTGGGTATCTATTGATAGTTTACCTCAGAATCCATATTTGCAACCTCTGATGTAAGAAAAAAGCCACAATATTTCCTAATCAGGATAAGAGGACCACCGATAGCCAAGGTGGTTGTTACAATATCTAGTATTGAATGGTACTGTTGATACAGCATGGCCACCACATATAGAAAGTATACACCGATAAGCCATTTAGCCCAATGCCTTCCAGCCGATATTGCAATACATGCAGCAATTGCGAATGCTGTGTGGGTGCTGTAGTCGCCTCCAAATGATTCCCATATTTTCAGCTTGGTATCCACAACCAGCGTTCCGTAAACCAATAGCAGGCCACCAAATAGCAGTCCAAATACTACTCCTGCCTTTTTATAATTTTTCTTTACTAAGACCCCAATCCCAACACCAATCGCAGTGAAAAAAAGTATGGGGTTCACGCTATCGCATATAGCATCAATAATTTCAAATTCCGTCATCAAGCTCTGCCTAAATGAATAATCGACTGTAAATACCCCGCACTTAACACAACCTCAACGTAGGCAGTTAAGCCGCATTTAAGTACTCAATGGGTGCCATGTCATTGAGACCATCATGTGGCCGTTCGTAGTTGTATAATGCCATCCAGTCATCAGTGAGTTGGCGCACCTCATCCAAATGACTAAATAAATACAAATCCAACACATCTTCTCGGTAAGTGCGATTCAAACGCCCTGTAAAAGCATTTTGCTAGGGCTTACCCGGTTTAATCAGGCAATACCCCACCAGGCGTAACCTATCCTTCTGTTGTTGTACCGTGTAGAGAACAGAAATTGGAATTATTTCAGCCGTGACCTTGAACCGGCATACCCACTGGATGGCAGGGAAAACACTTATTTTTATTTTAACTCCCAGGCAGGTGGCGAGATAGCATCCATTGATAACGATACAGATGAGTTTTTCGAGCGCTCTCTTCATTGGCATACTGTGGTAACAGCGAAATAAATGAAGAATCTTTTGATGGTTGGAAGTTTGGTCTTGGTAAAACCACAGGGGCAGGGACTGGAGATTTAACGATAAAGGGCAAGGCTGTGTACTGGCCAGGCAAAGAAGATTCATTTGTTGTGAGTGAAACATTCAATGCGAAGAACATCAACACAAACACCACGACATTATATGTCACGGATATTTTTTTATCTTTATAGTCTAGCGTTAAGCAGATTTAATTCTCAAAATTAACATCGCAAATGTTTTCTCTGGCTATCCACTGCTTGTCATTAATTTCAAATAAAATGGCTGTGTTAATCACCTTTGAGCGAGCCTCGGTTAGTATGATCGCTACGAATATGAAGATCTCTTTGTGGAAAGGGTATTTCGATATTGTTTTTTCGGAAAGCCTGATCGATTTGATAATTGAGCTCACTTTGCACTAAAGGCAGATCGGATATATTGTGTAAGAATACACGCACTTCAAAATTTAAACTGCTATCACCAAAAGCAACGAAGAGAACTTGACAAGGATAGTCGTCGTTATCGGAAATGGTTTTGGGATGCTCGTTTGCTAACGATGTTAAGATGCTTTGAACTTTTTCAGTATCACTTCCATAAGCTACGCCGACTCTTAATCGCAACCTTCCTATCCGGTCGTTCAGCATCCAGTTGGTTACCTGGGTAGTGATAAGATCAGAGTTGGGAATAATAATATCGGCACGATCAAACGTTTGAATTTGAGTGGCACGAATATTCACATTTTGAACAATACCTTCTGTATTTCCGGTAACAATCCAATCACCACGTTTTATCGGTCGCTCAATTAATAAAATTAATCCAGAAACAAAATTACTGACAATATTTTGTAACCCAAAACCGATGCCGACACTGAATGCTCCTGCAACGAGGGCCAGATTTTGAACACTGAAACCCGCAATCGACAAGCTGACCAATGCGGCGGTGACGACCGATGAATACCAAAAAATTGCGGCGATGGCTTCTTTACCATAGTTAGCAGTAACTCCCACAGGTTGTCTTTCCTGCCCCAATTTGTTTTTTATTAACTTGGCAATGCTAATTAACATTCCAAAAACGATCATCGCCTGGAGTATGGAGCTAATTGAGATGGAGATAGTTCCGAGATTGAATCCATCGGTGACCGCCATTTGCCATTGTTCGGTATAGTAGTCAGGTACGCCCATAATGGATAGCTGAGAATTTAATAGTATCAGTGACAGGCCTAATACAGTGCCCCAGTGTATCCAGAAAAAGCCGGGTAAATCTGACGTAAGCGAAGCTTCATTTTTGAAAAACGGAATTTGGGATAACAAAAAATAATAATATCGACAAATCATAGGAGTGATTTGCACAATCAGCTGAACCACTATCCATAACAATCGTAATGTGATTGCGGTTAAAACCAGTTGATGTGTTGCATAATGAAAACCTGCCAAATCTAACAGGATAACGAGACCAGAAAAAACCATTAAAAAGATTCGGTGTTTGATAGCAGGCTTATGAAATAACAGGAATAGCGCTAACAGCCAACTCATTAATACAAAACTGTCCAGAAGCAACAATAAAAAGCTAACAGCGGCCAGTTCTTTAAATAAAATATCTGCGCTGAATACAGAGACGACAAAAACAATTAAACTTTGTAAGCCTGACTTCCAATCAAAACGTTGTCGAAGACAAAAAAATAAACAGCTTACCATGAGAAGACTGTACCAGATTTCAGTTTGGTACAGGCGAGTACCAATGTTCGAAAACCAGATAACAATAAACGATATAAGCGAAAGTAAAACCATGACTTTTGATGTACTTTCTATCGCCTTTTCAGTGTTGCCTGAACGACGATACACCTGTTTTAAAATAAACCAGAAGAGTATGAATAGCAGGGATCCAGCCAACAAGTGCAGAAGCAGGCTAATATAGTCACTGAATTTCAGGGTTTGCAGGGAGGAGTTGCTTACAGACGCAGAAAACAATGAGGTTTGTTGCGTTTTCAATCGATAAAATGAAAACTGATTCAGTCGACTTAATGTTTTGTTTTTTAATGTGTTGACCGATTCGTATAAGGAGGTGCAGTTATTAATGGCCAACTTACGATCTTCGGAATTTTCATTATCCGTTTTACTGGTTGACGATTCTTTTTTGACACAATCGGCCAATTGACTACTTAAACGATTTAAGTTGCGTAGAGTCTGTTTTAACTCCTTCTCATTTGTTTTATTGGTAATGTGTTGATCTAACTGGGCAAGTTGAGACTGAAATTGCCCCATTGAAATCGTGTCATTTAATTGAAACTGCTCTGAGTCTGCTGCACTAAGCGAGACGGATATCAACCAGATAGCAAGAGATATCCAAAGTTTTTGCATGTCGCATTCCAAAGTTTTTTATTTACAATAATGTTGGCTGGAATTGGCCAAGCTATCAAGCGAATTTAGGCCAACAGACTCCAGAGCCCATCTCATAAAGGTTAGGCATAAGGAGAATAACCGCAACACCCCTGTATTTCAAGGCTCAGAACTGGGGGCGGATATGCCTGAAATATCCGTCTATCCGGCCTCAATCTATTCAACCCCCTGGATTTCCGGCTGAGTCCGCCCGCTTTCACTGCCTTGCCTTCCTGGCCTGCCAACTTAGTTCAGGCAATACCCCACCAGGCACCCTATCCTTCTGTTGCTGTACCGTGTAGCTGTACCGTGTAGCTGTACCGTGTAGAAAAGTGTGAACACAAGAGCTACGCAAACCAGTCTGAATCGGGTGAGTCCCGCGTTGCCGGCAGCAACTCGGATGGTGGCGGTAATGCGTCTTTCTTCATGAGGTGAGCCAGTATCGATGATCTGCTGATCCTCGATGCTGGCGATCACCCTGGCTTCACCTCCACACTTTGGACAGACCGAGACATCGATGCCGCCTATAGCGCCTACAGCGCCTACTTTTGGTAAATACCCGTTTCAGGCGCAGTGCCCAGGTCATGGAAGGGTGCCGCTGTTCGGGTGTTTTATCTTCGTGTTCCTCGTAGGGACAGCCCTTGCCGCATTTAGCCGGCGTCACATCTACCCGGTGTTTGCTGTTGGCCGCGAATACGCCGTGGAACCGGGTTAGGTTTACTCTCGGTTTCGGCACCAAGGCAGCCAGCTTGGCAATGAATCCAGCGGCTCGAAGATGACGTGCGTGGTGCCATCGCTGTAGGGCGTTTTGAGTTGATAACGGATTCTTTCGCTACCTGGGCAAAGCGGTCATCATCTTCCCAGGCCGGGATGGTCTGCAGCGTGAATAGCTTGCGGCCTTGTTGTGGTTCGATGGCAATGCGGTAACCAACCGAACAGCCCAATACTTGTTGCATGGGGTCTTCGTCGCCCTCTTCCAGGTTCAGGTAACTGTTTTCTTCATCGCGTTCCAGAAACCCGGCCACGCGGTGGCTGATCGTATGCACCAGCTCCGTCAATTCTTGCCTATCCGGTGCATAGCAAGTTGCACCGATCAAGCGTCCCACAATATCCGCGCGATATTGATGCTCTGTACTCATAGTTTCACCACGCTCTATTGAAGGAAAATGTTTCCATATTTTTTCATATACAGATCACCAATCATTGCGGAAGCCACAGCATTAAGATGATTGTTATCCATATACAGCGGAATGCCATCCATGTCTGTCCTGCATTTACCATCTTCGCAGATGATCGAGCGCACATCCAAAACCATTACCTGGTGATATTTAGCCGCCAAGGTATCAATAAGCTCGTCGGCCATTTTTTGCTGTTCAATAATGGGCTGTATGTCGATATCGCATTCAACGTTCGACGACACAATCGCCCTGCGCATCGAACACCTGAACTGGTTTTGGGTAAGAATTGGAATATCCCTGATCAATACCGGGACGGCACCGGTTTGTAAAACCATCTGAACTGTTTTCTCCAGTGACTCTGCCAGCAATTGCTCATTGGAAACATCCGGGTTATCGGCGTCTTCGTTGTATCGATAGAAATAACCCTCCTCCTTGATACGGCTGACTTCCCAATAACCTCCAAGCACCACATATTTATACCCGTCGAGATTCTCAAATTGACGCGCTTTCATCTTGTCGCACTTTTCAAGGCGGACGTCGCCCCTTGATTGCCGCTCAAGGATATGAACACCATAAAGCGGCTGGCAGTTTCCTTCTATAGCAGAAACAATTGTTAAACCCGCGTCGTCGGCCATGTGCTTGAGAAAATCTCCAAAATGGAGTGCGTGCGAATCGCCAAACAACAACACGTCACAGTGTTTACCCTCCTTCGGGTTATGATGACATGCCCTTTTAAGATCCACCGGCTCGGAATCCACAGCCCGTATCGCAGCGGCCTGCTCATCAAATCGTTCAATAAAACCATCAAAATGTCGCGCCGATACGGTCAGCAAGGCAAACACTACCAATGGCGTAACAAAAACAACAAGGAATGTTTTTTTGAAAGACCACAGGAACCTGAAACGGAAAGGATTTTCAATAAAGTGCAGTGTCGCCCAGGATGCTGCAACCGAAAAAGCAATTCCAGCCAACTGCCAGAACAAACTCATTTCACCCTGAACATACCTGATAAATGTAAAAACCACCCAGTGCCACAAATAAAGCGAATAGGAAATTTTTCCATTGAAAACCATCAGTCTGGTTTCCAGAATTTTTTTGGCGAAATTTGATTGCAAACCGGTATAGATAAGAATTGCGGTTCCAAGACATGGATAAAACGCGTTCAAACCGGGGAATACAACCTCCTTGCTCAAAAGCAGCGCCGATGAAACGATTAATGTCAAACCAATTACAGCAAGCACACTACTCTGCGCATTCGTGATTTTTGGAAGCTTCATTAGGGATACGGCCATAAAGGCACCCATCATCAACTCAAACGCCCTGGCCGGTAGAAGATAATATGCCCTCACTGAATCGTGGATTGCGTACCACTGTGAAAATGCCAGCAAAAAAACCGAAGCGACAAATAATATCAGTGGTAATTTTTCCAACTTGAAAGAACGGACCATCCACAACAAAAGCATCGGCCACAACAGGTAAAACTGTTCCTCCACAGAAAGCGACCACGTGTGTAACAACGCAATGTTTTCAACACCGGCGTCAAAGTATCCACCCGTTGTATTGGCTATATAAAAATTACCAACGGATAAAAGAGCCAGCCCCATCATTCGGGTGTGGTAGATAAAATCCGAAGGGATCAATATGAACCAGCCAACCAGCAAGCTGAATATTGCCACCACCAGATAAGCCGGAATCAACCGGCGAAAACGCCTTAGATAAAACTCTTTATAGGAAAATGTTTCAGCCTGCATTCCCTTAAGCAGCAGGCTACTGATAAGAAAACCGGAGAGAACAAAGAAGATATCAACTCCGATAAAGCCGCCAGGCATAAACTCAAAGCCAGCGTGATACAGCACCACCAGCCAGACCGCTATTGCCCGCAGGCCATCAAGGTCTGCTCTATATTGAGTTTGAACGTTAATCATACTGAGTCTGGCTGGGTCGAATACCTTTCTGAAGCACAGGAATATCGTCTATTTCCAGAAAAATATAACCTGCCTTTTTGGCGCCGCAGAGTACCACACCCCCCGCATTCTGTACATTGATGCAGCCAGTGCCGGAAATACGCAGTCTTCTCAACGAACTCACGCCCTATGAAGTGGAGAATGGAGAGCCGGTGCGTATAGGGCCCAAGGGAGATGGCGGGTATGTCATTCTCGACCACGATAGCCTGAAGGAAAGCGCCCTTTACGCCTATGGAATCGATGACAACGATCATTTCGACCAGCATTTCAGGCAAACCAAACCGGATTCTTTTGCTACCTGGGCAAAGCGGTCATCATCTTCCCAGGCCGGGATAGTCTGCAGCGTGAATAGCTTGCGGCCTTGTTGTGGTTCGATGGCAATGCGGTAACCAACCGAACAGCCCAATTTAAACGACCAGCCTCGTCTTTGGTGCTTAAACTCATAAACATTCCATCACAGAAACAGTCAATGGCTAGAATCTGATAAAACACCCTTGTAAGTTTTATGTGTGAATATTTAACAGATTCACAGT
>JBECKY010000070.1:0-14897 GCA_040235475.1 Pseudomonadales bacterium | reverse complement strand
CAGTGAGCTTAATAAAGCCAAATCTTAGCTCCTCTTTCTCAGGGTGGCCCAATTTTTCGGCCTGCAAAGGTGCTGAAATTACACTGACAACAATAAACGTTGCAATGATTGCCATGTTAAATGGTTTAAACCATTTCATAATGCTTTACTCCAAGTTTGCTATTAAAAAAAAGGCGCTCATTAACGCACTGCTTTTAGAAGCAGTTTGCTAATGAGCGCCTTTGCTCAAATTAAACGTTACAACACCCTTGCTATAACGTAATAGATTTTACTTTTTTATCGCCTTTGATAAAAAATTTGTTTACTGAACTTTTCTTTTCACTCGTTATAAGTCTACAACCTGTAAAAGCACAAACCATGCCAGCTTAGTAAAACCTTGTTTGCTATGTGTTTTAAGTTAGTATCCTTGAATAATTTATTTCTTAAAAAGAATATTTTGAGCTTTTTGTTTTTTTATGCACTTTGTATGTGCGCAAAAGCCCCGAAAAAGTGCTTTATTTAATGTTTTATTTAGCCTGTGTTTTGCTTAACAAGCTCATCACTTCAATAATATTTTCGGAAACTACTCGCAAAGGCAGGCTTTTATCCATAGCCATTTTTCGCAAGCATTGATAGGCTTCGTCCTCGCTGCAACCCTTCTCCGCCATCAACAGGCCTTTGGCTTTTTCAAGAGTTTTTCGCTCTGCCAGCTTTGTTTTTGTTTTCTCTAATTCACTACGAATACTTTGGTGCTCTTTAAAGCGTGCTATTGCCACATTAATAATCGACGTTATTCTATGGGCTTGTATGTCATCAACGATAAAAGCACTGATGCCAGCTTTAACGACCTGCTCAATAATTTGCGGGGTTTCCTTTTCTGCAAACATTACCACTGGATAAGGGTGCTGTTTATTTAAATTCGCCAATTGTTGCAATGCGTTTTGATCAGGAGAGTCGACACCCATGACAATCACGTCTGGTTGGAACTGCTCAACTTGATCAAGCAAATCATTCGTATCATTGAGCTTTGCGACCAGCTCATAGCCATACTCAATTAACGCACGCTTTAATACCGATGATCTCGACGAGCTGGCATCAATGAGCAATACTTTTGCCTGCACTTCAACACCTCTTCATTTATATAAAAAGCATATAAACCGATCACACAACAACTGAGCCATGTTGTTTACTTCAATAATAAGCAAAAGCCACTAACCTACTTCAATCAATTGTACGGTTCCGTCTGGCAGCACTTCATGCATGTGTCCCGCAGGTTCATCAATAAATTGCACCAGCCCAAGACAGACAACAGCTGCGCCGGCAATCACCATAAAGAAAGTCGACGTATCAACAAACGAATAAACGGTTAAGAAGGTAACCCCACCCACATTGCCGTAAGCGCCAACCATCCCGGCAATTTGCCCAGTCATGCGGCGTTTGACCAAGGGCACCATAGCGAACACGGCACCTTCGCCGGCCTGCACAAAGAAGGAACAGACCAGCACAGCCAACACAGCAAAGGGAATCATCCAGGCACTGTTAATTGTTGACAGTACCAAGTAACCCAAACCTAAGCCGGCAATCAAAATAGTCAGCGTTTTCTTACGCCCAAATTTATCCGATAAATAACCACCCCCTGGGCGAGCCAGTAAGTTCATCAATGCAAAAGCACCTCCCAATAAACCGGCTTTAACAGGACTTAAACTAAAGGTTTCCATAAAAAACGCCGGCAACATTGAGACTACTGCGAGTTCGGAACCAAAAGTCACAAAATATGCCCAATCCAGAATAGCCACCTGCTTAAATTTATACTGCTCTATTTTTGGCACATCATTAGCCAGATGGTCTTTATTCACCTGGTAAATGTGATAGAACTGATAAACAAACAGTGCAATTAATACTGCCCACAATATATTGGCGGTATCAGCCGACAGCAGGCTTACCCCCGCAGGTGACAATTTCCAGGTTAAAACCGCAAGGGCCAGGTAGATTGGGACATTCATGGCAATATAAAACCAGAAATCCCTTTTATTACTGACTTCCAAGCCCCCGGATTTTTTAGGCTTAAAATAAGTGGAGCCCTTCGGTGTATTGCGAACATTAACGTAAAAAAACATGCCGTAAACTAAAGCAACAACACCTGTGGTTGCTATTGCGTAACGCCAGCCTTCATCGCCACCATAGACGTAAGCGGCAAGTGCTGGCAAAGTCCAGGCTGCGGCGGCAGAACCAAAGTTACCCCAACCGCCATAAACACCCTCAGCCAGGCCCACTGTTTTGGCTGGGAACCATTCACCCACCATCCGGATACCAATAACAAAGCCCGCACCAATAAAACCACAAAGAAATCTAAATAAAGCAAGCTGCTCATAGGTTTGTGCAAAGGCAAAGCCCCAGCATAAAAATGCCGAGATCATCAGCAACAGGCTGTACACAATACGCGGACCATACTTATCAACCAACATGCCAATAACGATACGGGCCGGAATGGTTAAAGCGACATTGAGTATTAATAAGGCCTTCCATTGCGCAATGCTCATATCAAATGCAGCCATGATAAAAGGCTTCATCGGCGCGTGACTGAACCACATAACAAAAGTCAGGAAAAATGCGAACCATGTAAGGTGCAGAGTTTTAATTGAGCTGTTGGAAAAGTTCAGCAAGTTGAGTTTTGAGTTGTTCACGTATCACCTTTCAGGAATAAATTACAATGCTTGATGGCGGATCAATGCCAAAAGCATGCCAACAAAAATAATCATATAATTTTCAATTAGTTACGTCATTCATATTGTGAAAATGAGCATGCACCAGGGCTGGGGCTGGACGTTAAAAGCTCTTTAAGATAGTTTCATGCACCATAAAGTAGCAGGCAGGATCTTCAGCAACACAGGTTTAGCAAGGCATATGGGAAAGTTTGGGGCATTGAAAGCCGAAGGGCAGGCGAATAACTCCATCCATTAAATCACAGCCGATAAAAGACCACAGGCCATTTAGGCGTACCAGTGCTTTGTCCACGCAGGCCTTGTCCATGACCGGCGCTATTTATGCCATAATTGCCGCTTCATCAAACTGTCAGGATATTCAGCATATGCGTGCCTTTGTGTTAAGAGCAAGAGCTGCTTCAACAGACAGCCGGCAACTGTTAGCCGCTGTAGGGCAAGAAAATCACTCTGAGATCTTAGCCCACACCTTGATGAATGCTATTTTTGTTGCACAGTCTCACCGCGATGATGTGGTCGTTTATTTGGTTTTAGAAAGCAGCAAAGATTATTCACGTACCATTTGCTTTGTCGCCGATAAAATCACCCAAATCGGCGGCTTTCATGAGCAGGCGCTGTTGAACAAAGTGGCTGACGCTTTGGACGCATCGATTGGCATGGGCAAAGAGCAAGAGCGACAAGTGGAAGCAGGCATCAGCGTTCGCACCATCAGTTTTGAAAAGTTATTGCTGGAATTAGCACAAGAGTATCAGATCTACATGATGGAGAAGAAAGGAACACCCATTCGGGAACAGCCATTTAAAGGTAATGTCTGCTTTCTTCTTACCGACCATATCCCTATGCCAAAGAAGAGCTTTAATAGCCTCAAAAAACTTGGCGTACAAAACATCAGCCTCGGTCCGAAAATGCTCTTTGCTTCTCAGTGTGTGGTATTAATCCACAATGAGCTGGATCTACAAGGCTACCAGTGAGCGTCTATCTATAGATTCGCCTGCAATGCCGGCACGTCTGACTCTTCAAAACCATGAAGAAGGTAATCAGGCCAATGCCTGCCCCATCAGCCTCCTCCAGCTCAAACAAACCTTTTATTTTTTGTTCCATATTTCCATGTGAATCCACTCTTGCCTTTGAGCCATTAGCAACTTAAGGCTTTGAGCACTTAAATGGCAAATATTGTTCTGCATCCTGATAATACGCATCAATGTACGGTGCTTCTTTTTTCAGAAAATCATTGATGGCAACGCTGAATTTTTTATCCTTAATAAAATGATTTGAATAAGTATACACCGGCTTAAAACCCCGTTGTATTTTATGCTCACCCTGGGCACCTGGATCAAAGCGTTTCAGGCCTTGTTCAATACAGTACTCAATACCCTGATAATAACAGGCTTCAAAGTGCAAAAAATCATACTCCTCATAACATCCCCAGTAACGCCCATACAAAGTATTTGAGTCTTTAAAATTCAATGCCCCGGCAATAATTTTATTATGCTTATTTTTAGCAATCACCATCATTAACTGCTCAGGTATTTTTCGACCTAATTCAAGGAAAAAATCTATACCTAGATAACCACCATGACCGCTTTTTTTGGCATAGGTTAATTGATAAAAATGGTAAAAACGCTCCCAGATTTGCCCGCTGATTTGATCACCTTCAAGACGTTCTAAAATCAAACCTTGTTCGACGATCTTTTTGCGTTCCTTGCTTAAGTTTTTTCGCTTTCTTGAGTTAAAATCAGCTAAATATTCTTCAAAAGAACTGTAACCTTTATTAAACCAATGAAATTGTACTGCAACACGCTGAGGAAGATCATAGGATGTTAATAAATTGGAAAGGTTTTTTTCAGGAAACAAGCAATGCCATGATGAAAAATTTTCAAGCACGACAAACTTTTTAGTAGCGTCAACCAGGTTCTGCATAATAACTTGCTGCGAAGCACCTGCTTTAACACAAAATCGCGGGCCGGCGGCTGGCGTAAACGGAATAGCCGTAAGCAGTTTAGGGTAGTAATCATGGCCGTAACGCTGATAGGCCTCCGCCCACTGAAAATCAAAAACGTACTCACCATAACTATGATCTTTTATATACAGTGGCATTACCGCCACTAGCTGTTGATGATCATAAACAACTGCATGGTTAACATGCCAGCCGGTTTTTTTCGAAGTAGCCCCCGACTTCTCCAGCGCATAAAGAAACTCATGGCGAGTGAACGGATAATCACATCCCGCTATTTCATTCCAGTCGGCCTCTGGCACTTTCTTGATGGTATCAATAAATTTGACGTTTAGCATGAGTTCTATTATTTGCAGGTATTAATAACCAACAAGATCTACTGTGCCCCACTTAAATAAAGCAGTTTAACAAACTGTTGTAACAATTACTGCATTGTGAGAAGTGATAATTTAAGGAGTGAAATTTATCAATAGCATGAACACTACAGGCTGGGGTTATTGCGTGATTTGTCAGGCATGGTTCTTGGCTGGGTCGTACAAGCAGTGAAAATAGACCTGCAAATTTTAAACTTTAAAGCCAATAAGCATTTTTAGAAAACCTGACCTTTAGAAATTCCATTTGATCGGCCAGTACATTATGGTTCGACAAGTACAAAAATTCGTATCGATTTGGCACAAAGGGCACGGCCAGTAATTCCATGCCAGCTTCTTCTGGAGTACGATCCGCCTTACGATTATTGCAGCGTCGACAGGCAGTAACAACATTCATCCAGGCATCGGCACCGCCCCGTGATTGCGGCTGCACATGATCTCTGGATAATGCCTCTGCATAATACTCTCCACCACAGTACATGCAGGTATAGTTGTCGCGCTTAAAAAGAAATTTATTATCTAAGGGTGGGACAAAATCATGGGCGTTGATTTTTCCGGAGCAGGCGACAATGCTCGGCAACAATAAAATTGATTGTCGGCCATTGCGCCCGAAGCCGCCTCTCATTTCAGCGGTAAACTCACCCATTGACCACACGACTCGCTCCTTACAAATCAAGGTTGCAGCGTCCTGCTTGCTTAACCAGGCCATGGGTACACCGGCTTTATTTAAACGAAGGATTTTCATATTCATTATGCCTACCTCCCCCCAGGCTGCATATATTTTTATCCTTATTATATTTACACATTTATACTCTGAAGTTCATACTAATGGTTGGCAAATCGATAAAAAACTTTATCCTATTGAAATACAAAGCTTATTTATTACTAATACACATATATGTAAACTTATTCAACCGTTTTTTCAAGTATTAGGCCATACTGCCCACCAAATGGATAAATTCACATTTCATCGACGCTGAATATGTCATGAACCTGTAACAATTTTACTGATAATTTTTATAATTATGCAATTAAGCGATTTGTTAATATTGAGCCTGATTTTATTTACCGGCACCTATTGGTGGCATGCCTTAGGTATAAAAGAAATTGCACTTGATGCCAGCAAGGCTTACTGCGAAAAAATGGATGTTCAGATGCTGGATGACAGTGTGGAATTACGCGGACTATGGTTTAAAAAAGATCAGCACAATAAGCTTAAATTGTGGCGGTCGTATTTTTTTGAGTTTTCATCCATGGGTGATCAACGTTACAAAGGGCGGATTATTTTATTAGGCGGCCAGGTTTTATCCATTGAGCTGGAACCTTACCGCATCAGTTAAAAAAACCGTTAAACTTTTAAGGTTTTGCTGGAGGTTTACCCTGGAAAAATTTAACGGCTCGCTTATCGCAAAGTCACTAAACTGGAACTGATTCATTCATCCTTAAATGAATCAGTGTTGAAAACTAAAAGTCCGGTTTTCAGTTTTCGCAAATGCTCAACAGACTATTGGGCATGGCAATACATCCTTGTACTGCATAACTCGATGATTATTTAGCTTTTAACCCGTTTAACGATCCACCTGAGGGTTTACTCCAATGAGCAATCTTCAGCTCTGGGTTATCTGAGTCATCATCATTAGGTTTAAGCAGTTCGATGGTAATACTTTCCCCTCCAGAGGCTTTGTAAATCAGCCCTTGTGCGGCACGAAGTTTTATTACCTTGGACTTTTGTAGCTGCTGGTTATCCACATACACGGGGTCAGGCGGCACGTAAGGGGTTTTACCAGGCTTTACCTCTTCAACTTCGATAGCCGCTTTAATTTTTTTATTTTGCTCCAGAAAAACATATTGCCCTGGACGCAATAAGGTAATGCCGAACATATCGCCATCACCAAGCACGGCGCTATCAAATACGGCATGAGGTTTTTGATCAATCGGGTAGGTGCAAACACTATAACCACCGGGACCTGAGCCGACATAAAACAAACCAAAGCCGCCCTCCAGCAATTCAAAAACGCTGTCGTGAGGTTCACAGCAACATTCCTTAGCCGCTGACCGCTCATTGCCACCGCGAATACTCTTGTCCAATGCAGACAGGTCTGCTGAAAACTGCGGTTTTTTATGGTTTTTGCACACATCAATTTGAAATGAGTACATCGGCTTGCCATGACGACTCACATCTGCCTGGTAACGACCACTTTCTTTATATTGATGAACAATAAAGCCTAATTGGCTTAAAACATTACTTTGAAACCGGGTTTGAGTAAAAATGTGGCGGTTAATTTTAGTTTTCATAAAGTTTCTCCCACTGTTGCAGTTAGCACCAGTTCATCATCATTTATATTTACACCTAACTCTTCAATGGGCAGCTTTACAGGAATCAGGCTGCCGGAATACGGTAGAATTGGAAAAGGATCTTCAATTTCAAGCAACGGAAATTTTGCTGCAAAAAAATCTGCTACCAGGGTGATAATCAAATCGAATACGCCCAAGCTAACGCCCAACAGATCAGATAGCCATTCATCAATATCATCGCCGATGTCGAGAATTGCGCGTACTAAATCCACTACCGGGCCCAATATGGCTTTGATTAAATTTTTCGCCCATCCCGGCAGAAAAAACAGTAAGTCATCAACGGCATTATCAATAGCATTATCAAGCAAATCGCCAACGATATCGGAGAAATCAAAGATATCGATATCAACCCAGTCCGGATCAATAAAGAGCTGCCATTTATTCGCCAGATCTGCGTCTTCGGCATCCAGCCACGACATACCAGCCGGGCGGGCAGGATCGGTGAAATAGTTCAGCTTTGGTTTTGCTGCCAGAGATATTTCCGAAGTCAACAAGCCACCTAGATCCAGATCAATACCAAAATCCGGGTCGTCATCAAAAATACAAATTTTCGGCGCTCGTAAAATACAACCAAAGGGACTGGGGATAATACAAAAACCACCAATGCATAACTCAGGAATATCAATACCAAGAAATACCCGCAGTTTATCCCATTTAATATCCAGCTCTTTAACAACAAGGCTGTTGTCATTTTGCAGATCAACATCCCCCCCTTCAAGGTGAAAAGCCAGTTCATAGCCTGCGGTAAACGGACCAAAATCAACACTGTCTGATTCGTCCACCGAAAAATTATCGCGCAGCCCTTCAAACAAGCGAGTCACTGTGTCTTCAGATGTTGCAACAGTTAAATGCGCCATGTTATACCACCTCCATGTCTATAAATACTTTGAGTTCATCATTTTCAATGGCCGGATTGTTGGGCAAGCCCGGCGTTGGTTTGATTTCGATGTTCACAATCTTAAGCTGGTCAAGCACGATTTTTTCCAGTGCTACTCTTACCCTGGGCAGCAAACCCAATTTCAGCACCAGCTCCAGATAACATTCGACACTGTTTTCCAAACCCTCCGGGCACAAATCAACAATTTCAATATTGTCCAGTTTCGGGGCAAGCACATACTTATTGCCTATTTTTGTCGTCTCAATATGGCCCACTGCATACACTTCCATGCAAAAACACAGCAAACGCCGGACAGGAATGGTGAACGGTTTCGGCCTAAATCGAGATACGTTCGCAGTACTGGCAACTCGTTCGTCGTTGGCCGCACCGGGAATAAATTGTTCGACATCAATAGGCGGGTTTAGCGTTCCCATAATGCGTTCAAGATAAGCCACCAAGTCTTCATCCGGGCAACCCAAACCCACACACGCTTTCGCACCCAGTGCAAAGCGCTGCTCCGCCATAGGCGTTAATTCTTTTGGTAAATCCAGTGCATTGTTGGGGTGGAAATCAATCCCCACATCGACAAGTTGTACGCAGTAATGCAGGCTAACCAGGCCGTTAGTACCCAGTACCGGCAACGGTGATTCAACCGTTATCAGTGGATTGTTGCGTGCAAAAACCACCGGATCAGCTTCAATCGGGTGGCAAAGTAATTCTGGATTTTGTTCAACCAGCTCGGTTCCGTAATTAAACATAGACGGGCGTAAACGCATCATATGTTTTACCACACGATTAATACCCTCTTCGTTAATTGCTCCGTATAAATCAGAGTTATCTGTAAAAGCCATATATCCTCCTTATAATCTCTAACGCCATAATCCTCGAATATGGAAAATGGCAAGCCATTACCGGCCACCAAAATCCGAGCTTTTACTCAAATTCAGGCAGCTGCAATACGAATGGTATAGAACAAGAGGTGTTTAAAATATTAAACTGACGACTAGAATTCAGTGAGACAAAAGTAGTAATACTCAGGGGGAAACAGTGTGCTATCGAGGTGTCAAAAAGCTTAGCAACTACTCAGCTGTAAATCCATGGATAACAAAGCTCATGAGCTTGCGCATCGCTATTACATCCTTTAATGTTCTCTTTCGCAACTGTTTAGCAAGCAGCTCTTCGCAGTGCCTGCCCGAAGCAGCTTGTGCAAACTGGAGACCCAGTTAGGTATCCTGGAACATCCTAAAAACGTAATATTTTTATAATAATGAATTAAGGAGAAAATCATGTCTGGAATTCGATTAGACGGGCAAACAGCCATTGTCACCGGTGCTGGCGGTGGACTGGGCCGCTCTCATGCACATTTACTGGCCTCACTAGGCGCCAATGTCGTGGTTAACGATCTAGGCTGCTCGGTGGATGGCTCAGGCAACAGCACCTCTGCAGCAGAAACAGTGGTAGCAGAAATCAAGGAGGCGGGAGGTAACGCGGTTGCCAATACTGACTCTATTACCGACCGCTCGGCAGTCCCTAATATCATCAGAACCGCGCTGGACGCCTTTGGCGACCTGCATATCCTGGTTAATAATGCCGGTATTTTGCGTGACAAAAGTTTTAAAAACATGTCGGACGCCGAATGGGATGCGGTTATCGACACCCACTTAAACGGCAGTTACAACGTCACCAAAGCGGCGTGGCCCCATTTTCGTGAAAAGAACTATGGTCGTATCGTAATAACCGCGTCAGGCTCAGGCATGTTCGGTAATTTTGGCCAAACCAATTACGGTGCCGCTAAAGCCGGCTTGATTGGCTTTGCCAAAGCCCTGGCCGCAGAAGGTGCTAAAAATAACATTAAAACCAACATCCTCTGCCCTGCCGCCGCATCACGGATGACAGAAAACCTGATGCCAGGGCAGTTACTGGATAAAATCAAACCGGAAGCGGTATCGCCCATTGTGGCGTATATGTGTACAGAACAAATCAGTACCAGCGGTGCCATATTTGAAGCCGGGGCGGGAAATTTTTCACATGCCAACTGGGCCCGGGGAAAAATCTATAAAACCCC
This sequence comes from Pseudomonadales bacterium, assembly GCA_040235475.1. Classification (GTDB taxonomy): domain Bacteria; phylum Pseudomonadota; class Gammaproteobacteria; order Pseudomonadales; family UBA3067; genus JBECKY01. Next base: position 4,576 of record JBECKY010000070.1, on the reverse strand, counting down.
TAATGCCTCAGGTGTTGCTTCAGTGGATGAAATCGCAGCGCATTTTGATGAAATAATCGATATGTCAGAACCCACTGTGCTCGACAACCCGGCCGCGGCCATGGGTGCATTTATGAGCTAACCGCTTGTAAATATAAAGATTTTTCAAACTCTCAAAAACTATAGCAGCTTTAATGAGCAATATAAGCCCTTGTTAAAGCTGCTCCTTCCCCAATAGTTTGCAGAACTGAGCAACACAGCCATCCATCGGAAAGGCCCCCTAAAGAGTGAGCTGCATCACATCCTCTTCATGACTGTATGGAAAACGACCAATCACCCTGATACTGTAATAACTATATGATTTATATTAATAATTTCTATTTGTCAGTATTAAATAATTTAATAGATACAGCCTACTACTGATAAAGGGTAGCAAGCCTGTCATTATAAAATGAGCATTAGGATGTTGTTATTTAACTTTTCAAGTCATGGGCCTGCTCTGGTAGAAATCAAACAGCAGGCCAGCGCTATTTTTTCAGTTTTCATCATGCTCATTTTGACATTGGGCCTTCAGGCCTGCTCTGACAAGAATGATGAAGTTGTTACTTCCTTAATAGGCACAACCCCAAGCAATGGCGCCAGCCGCGTTTCTATTCTCATCGTTCCAAAAGCTGTTTTTGATGGCCCGGTATTGGTTTCAGGTGCACAAAACGGTAGGTTAAAATTAACAAACAGCCTGGGCGATGAAATTGCCGGCAACATTGCCTACGATGATACGAACTTTAGCCTGAGTTTTATTCCCATTGTCCCACTGGCATACGGTGAAACCTATACGCTTAGCTGGTCAGGCCTGCTGGATAGATCAGGCAAGCCTACTATGGGCAGCCAAAGTTTTAAGTTTTCGACTTTTGCAAACCCGCCCACCAGCACTCATGTTTATTCAAGCGGTGTTATCAGCACTTATCAGCTGCATAGCACTGACGCGAAAGGCCGGGTTACCAGAACGGTTAATTATGATGCTGTCGATGCCATAACAGGCTACAGTGAACACACTTTTGATGCTGACAACAATTTACTTGCGTCTACTGTTTATTCAGATTCAGGTACTGATGCACAATGGTTCACCCCGGATGATACTGAGCAAAGCTACATCAACAATACTTACGATACCAACAGCAACCTCATCAATCACCTTGAAGTCAGCGGTGGCACAGTAACAGAACACTACGATATTATTTACGATGCAAATAAGCTGAAAACCCGCCGAATCTCCTACGCTGACTTGGAAAAAACAGCAATCTCCAGTTATAGCGATTATATTTACGATGCCATCAGGGGAGAAAATATTACGAGTATTATCCAATACTCAGCAGGGTTAGACGGTATCATTAACGATGGTGCAGGCGATGACAGTATTACATCCTACCAATACTTCACTTACAACTCTTCAAATTTAGTAAGCCGCAAGACATTATTCTCCGGGCCTGGCCTTTGTCCTCCTGATCCTCCTCCTGACCCAGACCCTTGCCCCGGCAGCGAAACAACCGTCTGGTATCTGGACGGCCAGAAGGATATTGTCAGCACCTATAGCCTCTACCAGTACAGTGGCAATCAAATTACACTAGTGACAAACTTCAGCGATGATGGCGATGGAGTTGCAAACGACCTTAAGGACACCGTAACCAGCTATACAAAGAATACATATAACGAAGCCGGTGAACTGGTCCAATTCCATACGGCAAACGGCGTCGGTGCCAATAATATTATTGATGAACCAGTCTACGTTGATGACCCGATCACTGTTTTTGAAACCTATTCAACAGATTTATTTGGCTTTAGAAGCCAGACATTAATCCACGTCGGCCCTGGCCCCGACAACGATTGGTTTTTAGTTGTTGATAACGATATTGGTAGTTTTTTAAATTTCAACTATGATGCAGACGGCAACCGAATTAACTTCGATACCTGGTCAACTGGTGCAGATCTTATCGTTGGCACCACCGATGACGAACTGCTTGAAGACAATATATTTGATCCCACGCAATAAACTAAAGGCACTGTACCAGTGCCTCTATCAGCACCTCTAGGTTATTTTTTGTAGCTTGGCATTCTCAGGATATTTCCTAAAAGTCACTTCGGTTTTTCGTTCCGCTGCGTCGCTGTTAATATTTTTATCCACCGAATAAGCGATCCATTCACAATAGTCCTGGGTAAACTCAATGGTGGAATAGCCATAAAACGAGCTATTAAAATAACGCACATGTTGATTGGTTTTTCTAACCGTCGTTTCCAGCAAGGTTGCAATCTGTGTATCACCCTCACTTAAATTTAATAGTGCGGTTAAATTGGCGGATGTAACTGCGGGGGTCATAAATTCCACTCCGGGCGAATTATCATTAGTATACTCGCCAAACAAAATAAACCGGTACTGATCCATCACCTGGGACGCAATCGCACTGTGCAGATCACCGGTGAGCACCACAAAGTTTTCTACCTTATTGGTTTTTAATTCATTCATCAGCCAACTGCGTTCGGCCTGATACCCGTCCCAGGCATCAACATTGTACAAAAGCTCTTGATCTTTTAAATCAATGTTCAGCGTGCCCATAAAAGTTTGATTACCCAAGACTTTCCATTGACTGCCGGATGATAAAATACCGTTGATCAACCATTCTCTTTGCTCGGCACCGTAAATACTTTGGGTATCGCTTAAAGCTTCTTCACAAGCTAATACCGCATAACGCGAATCTTCACCACAAGGGTGCGGCGTTCGGTAGGTGCGGGTATCGGTCATAAACAACTGTAACAAATTGCCAAAAGTAAAATCCCGATAAATGCTTAATGCCTGATGGGGGTGAGCAGCACCTAGATCAAAAGTAACCCGCGCCGGGATATACTCAGACCAGGCGCGCTGTGAATCCAATTTTAATTGTGTTAACAAAGATAAATCATTACCAAAAATCGGATTGGTGGTAAACGGATGATCCGGCGCGCCCAGCGTATCTAGCTCATAATCCCAATAACAATCGTTCGCTGTTTCATGATCGTCAGTGGTAATAATCCAGGTGTGATTCTCCATCGCTCTTTGCATAAAAGGGTCTGAGCGCACCGCTTTATACAGGACACGGTAATCATCAAGCCCCAAGGCAGTAAATAACCCGCCGGGCAAATTAAGCCGGCGGTCTTCAAAGGGTAAATTCTGAAACGCTGGATCTCCCACCGTTTCATAAATAAAATCACCCAGATGCATCACATAATCAATGGAGTCGTCTTCAGCAATATAATTCAACGCGCCGTAATAACCATTGGTGTAATCCTGGCAGGTTAATACCGCAAACTTAAGACTGGCTATGGCTTCATTTTCTGCCGGTGCCGTTCTGCACCGACCGGTTCTACTCGCCACATTGTTATAGATAAACCGGTAGTAATACCGGCGATTGCTTTCCAGCAAACCGTCAAGATCAACATGTACGGTGTGATCATTTAAAAAGTTAATGTTTTCAGATTCAACCCTGCCTTCAAGCACAAGACTATCAACTGAGAAAAATTCGTCGCTTGCCACTTGAAACAGCAATGGCGTAAATGGCAGAAAAGCTCTATTCGCAATATGTGTCCACAACATAACGCCAGTGGGTGTAGGATCACCCGAAGCCACCGACAGATCAAAAACTTCATCTGTGGCAAAATAATCAAAAATAAAACCGGTATCGGGTTCAGTGGTTTCTGCGTCCGAGCAGGCGCTCAACACAAAAGGTGTCGACAAGCCCACTGCCATGTAACCTAAAAATTTACGACGACCCGGTGATTTCACTGTTTAAGTCTCCATCCTCATACAACCTTTAACAAGCCCATACCAAGTATTAGGCAGCAAAGCTGCTATCATTTTTAATAATCGGTCACGATGGATTATACCCACAAATGCACACATGTTTGAAAAAATTTAACCGCCACCCGCCAAAACAATATGTTATAGTGGCCCATCTCTGAACCTTAAAAATTAAGCTATAAACAACAATAAGTTAGGGGGTTTTATGCGCCATGTGAACGCAAAAAGGCAGACCGCATTAATTACCGGCGCCTCCTGGGGTTTTGGCTACGAGCTTGCCAAAAAATTTGCCCACGATGGTTATAATTTAGTATTGGTAGCGCGAAGCGTAGAGCGCTTAAATGAAACGGCTAACGAGCTTAACAAACAATATGGCATTACCGTTACCGTTATAGCCAAGGATTTATTCTCGCCTACCGCTCCCAATGAAATTCATCAGCAAGTGGCTGATGCCAATATCCAAATCGATGTGCTGGTAAACAATGCCGGCTTTGGCACCTATGGCCAGTTTTCAGCAATTGAATTGGAAAAAGATCTGAACCTGGTACAACTCAATGTAACTACTGTTACCCACATGACCAAATTATTTTTACAGGATATGCTCGCTCGCAAGCAAGGCAGAATTCTCAACGTAGCCTCCATGGCCGCTTATCTGCCCGGCCCCTACATGGCCACCTACTTTGCCAGCAAAGCCTACGTAAAATCGTTTACAGAATCGGTGAATGAAGAAGTAAAAGGTTCCGGTGTTAGCCTTATGGCATTATGCCCAGG
>JBECKY010000037.1:0-9657 GCA_040235475.1 Pseudomonadales bacterium | reverse complement strand
TCCAGAGCGGCCATCACTGAAACCAGGATTTCAGGCGTGGAAGTGCCCAGGGCAACCATGGTCAGGCCGATAATAAATGTGGACATGCCCAGGTTGTGAGCAAGGCTGGCAGCGCCATGTATAAACTGATCAGCACTCCATGCAAGTCCTATCAAACCAATTATTAGAGCAAGAAACGATATTGTCATTGAATCGCCAAGTGTCTTTGCAAAGTTAAGCCAGTGTGGTTTGGCGGCAGCCATTAAACGGTCTTTAAACACTGATTACAAATGTTACTATTAGTTCAAGCGTTATGGATATATACCAAGCTTCCTCCGGCATGCATGATGACGGTTGGTAAGTCAAAGGCTGGTGCGAGCGCTAAAATACGATACAGTGCTGGGTAGAGCCGTCTTTTTTGGTTATTATAGGGCACCCGATATTCGAAAGTGTAAACCCTTTCTATTTTAAACTCATATTTAAGCTTATAGGCGCGAGATGGATTCAGAACAGGTAAAAAGTTTCATTGAAGCAGGTATCAAGGATTGCGAGGCCATTGTTGAAGGTAGTGGCAGCAACTACCAGTTAACTGTGATAAGCCAGGCTTTCGCTGGTCTGACGCCGGTAAAAAAACAGCAATTGGTTTATGCTTGTCTAAATGAGCAGATAAAAGATGGCTCCATTCATGCTGTGACCATGCAGTTGCATACGCCCGAAGAGTGGGCTAAAGCCAAGCGCTTTATCTAAGCCTGCTAACTCTTTAGCAGTTCCTTATACTTATCAAATAACTCAGAGTTGTTGCATGGATAAATTACTTATTACTGGCGGGACACCTTTACAGGGGGAAATTAGAATTTCCGGCGCTAAAAATTCAACCCTGCCAATCTTGGCCGCGACTTTACTAGCTGACGAGCCGATGAAAGTAGAAAACCTGCCACATTTGCAGGATATAACTACCATGATCGAGTTGTTAGGACGTATGGGCATCGAATTAATTATTGATGACAAGCTGGGTATAGAGGTTCATGCCAATACCATTAAGGAGCTTCGTGCTCCTTATGAGCTTGTAAAAACCATGCGTGCCTCGATACTCGTGTTAGGGCCGATGCTGGCTCATTTTGGCCGGGCGGAAGTGTCGTTGCCTGGCGGTTGTGCCATAGGCAGTCGTCCGGTGGATTTACATATTCGTGGTCTTGAAGCCATGGGCGCGGATATAAAGGTAGAAAATGGTTATATTTATGGTTCTGTGCCAAACGGACGCTTAAAAGGGGCGCGTTTGTTATTGGATACAGTTACCGTCACCGGTACGGAAAATCTGATGATGGCCGCAAGCCTGGCAGACGGGCAAACGATCATTGAAAATGCCGCCCGAGAGCCTGAAGTGGTTGATCTGGCCAACTGTTTAATTGCAATGGGTGCCAATATAAAAGGTGCCGGCAGTGACACCATTACTATTAACGGGGTGAAAAGATTAAAAGGCATTGCCTATCCAGTCATCCCCGACAGAATTGAAACCGGCACTTATTTGATTGCTGGGGCTGCAACAGGCGGTAAAGTGAAGTTAAAAGATACTCGCCCTGATCTACTCGACTCGATATTGGTAAAGCTTGAAGAGGCCGGGGCGCATATTTCTACTGGCGATAGCTGGGTGGAATTGGATATGCAGGGTAAGCGGCCAAAAGCCATCACCCTAAGAACGGCTCCTTATCCGGGACTCCCCACAGATATGCAAGCCCAGTTCACGGTATTAAATGCCATTGCTGAGGGTGTGGGCACGATTACTGAAACGGTTTTTGAAAATCGTTTTATGCATGTACAAGAGCTTAACCGTATGGGGGCAAACATACGTGTTGAAGGCAATACTGCTATCTGTGAAGGCGTTCCTTACTTAACCGGTGCTCCGGTAATGGCAACCGACTTAAGGGCCTCAGCCAGCCTGGTTATAGCCGGCCTGGTTGCTCGGGGTGAGACATTGGTCGATAGAATTTATCATATCGACCGTGGCTACGAATGTATTGAAGAAAAGCTACAGCAGTTAGGCGCTAAAATTAAAAGAATGCCTGGATGATCCCTTTGTTAACCCTTGGTGAAACTTACTAATTTCATGATTGAAAAAAAATCCGACACCAGCATCACCATTGCCTTATCAAAAGGCCGTATTCTGGATGAAACATTGCCACTATTAAAGCGTGCAGGTATCGAGTTAAACGAAGATCCTGCAAAAAGTCGCAAGTTGATTTTTGATACCACTCAAGCTGGCGTTAATATTTTAATTATTCGTGCTTCCGATGTGCCCACCTACGTCGAATACGGTGCGGCCGATGTGGGTGTGGCCGGTAAAGATGTACTTATGGAGCATGGTAGCCAGGGTTTGTATGAACCATTGGATCTAAAAATTGCCGCTTGTAAATTAATGGTGGCTGCCCCCGTTAATGCCCCGCCTGTGGCCGGGCGGTTAAAAGTGGCTACCAAATTTGTCAATATTGCCAGGCGTTACTACGCCGAACAGGGCGTGCAAGCAGAAATTATTAAACTATACGGTTCCATGGAGCTGGCGCCCCTGGTGGGTTTGGCAGATCGTATTGTTGATGTCGTGGATACTGGCAATACGCTGAAGGCCAATGGACTGGAGCCTACGGAATTAATCAGCCAGATCAGCTCCAGGCTAATAGTGAACAAGGCCGCAATGAAAATGAAACATCAGCGAATCCAGAGTTTGATCATCGGCTTGCAACAAGCGGTGGCTGAAAGTGTCAAGCAGTAGCAGGTGTCTATGTCCAAAAACCTGAAACTTCAGATTCGCCAACTGGATGCCAGTGACGCCGGTTTTGATAGCCAGCTTAAGTCGTTGCTGGCGTGGGAAAGTGTCGGCAATGACAAAGTAACGGCTACTGTTGCCCGCATCCTTGCCGATATCAAAGACCGAGGCGATCAGGCCTTGCTGGAGCATACACAGCAGTTTGATCAGCTAAGTGCCAGCAGTGTTGCCGAACTGGAAATCAGCAAAGCTGAACAACAGCAAACGTTGCAGAGGATAAATGCCGAAGACCGCGATGCCCTGGAGCAAGCAGCTGATCGAATTAGAAGGTACCATCAAAAGCAAAAACAGGAAAGCTGGAGCTATGTTGAGGCAGACGGTACCCTGCTGGGGCAGCAAATACGTGCCCTTGATAGAGTGGGTATTTACGTGCCGGGGGGCAAGGCGGCTTACCCCTCATCGGTGCTGATGAACGCCATACCGGCCAGGGTGGCGGGTGTTGACGAAATTATCATGGTTGTGCCTACACCCGCTGGGGCGAAAAATGACATGGTCATAGCCGCCGCCGCGATTGCTGGCGTGGATTGTTTATTCACCATCGGCGGAGCGCAGGCGATTGCTGCATTGGCATACGGCACCGAAACTATTCCTCGAGTCGATAAAATTGTTGGCCCGGGCAATACTTATGTGGCCACTGCCAAGCGTCAGGTATTTGGTGCTGTGGGCATTGACATGATTGCCGGCCCGTCAGAAATACTGGTGTTTTGTGACGGTAAAACCGACCCTGACTGGATCGCCATGGATTTATTTTCCCAGGCTGAGCATGATCAGGAAGCACAGGCTTTATTAGTGTCGCAGGATCAGATTTTTCTTGATGCAGTGGCCCAGTCGATGGCAAGGTTGTTACCCGAAATGGAGCGCAAAGATATTATTGCAGCAGCCATTAATAATCGCAGTGCCTTTATTAAAGTAGGCAGTCTTGCTCAAGGCGTGGATATTATTAACCAGGTTGCGCCTGAACATTTGGAATTGTCACTGGCAGACCCCCAGGCCATGCTGCCAAGTATTCGTCATGCGGGCGCTATCTTTATGGGTCGCCATACGGCCGAAGCATTGGGAGACTATTGCGCGGGCCCCAACCATGTGTTGCCAACATCGGGTACTGCCCGCTATTCCTCGCCCTTGGGAGTGTACGATTTCCAAAAGCGTAGCTCACTGATCCAATGCTCTGCGGAAGGGGCCTCAAGGCTGGGGCGTGTAGCAGCTCGGCTGGCCTACGCAGAAGGTTTTCAGGCCCATGCCCGTAGCGCTGAATACCGGGTAAAAACTGAAAGCTGCCCCGCAAACCAAAACAATAAGGATGAAGCCGAACAGTGATTATGTTCAAAGGCTAATTCATTAGCTTATTATTATTTTTGATTATTAATGTATAAAAAACATGTTAAAAAAGCCCGCAGCCATACCCGCCAAGATTGATGAGTTAATTAGGCATGAAATAAAAGCCTTAAAAGCTTACCACGTGCCTGATTCAGAGGGCCTCATAAAATCAGATGCCATGGAGAACCCTTACAGCTGGTCGGAGGATTTGAAACAAGACTGGTTGAAAATCATCGAGCAAACGGAAATTAATCGTTACCCAGACCCCAGTGCTAGCGGCGTGGTCAAAGGCCTGCGCCGTTGTATGGGTATAGCTGATGAATACGATATGATACTTGGCAATGGTTCCGACGAGCTGATTCAGCTGCTTGCAATGGCGGTTGCTAAACCAGGCCGCGTTATTATGGCCCCGGAACCGGGCTTTGTGATGTATAAAATGATTGCGACCTTTACCGGCATGGACTATGTGGGGGTGCCCTTAAATGAGGATTTTTCTCTTGATATGGAAACCATGCTGGCGAGTATTAGTCGTTACCAGCCAGCGGTTTTATTTTTGGCCTTACCCAATAACCCAACGGGAAACGTTTTTGCCCGCGAAGATGTTGTCGCTATTATTCAGGCAGCGCCGGGTTTGGTTGTACTTGATGAAGCTTATACGGCCTTTACTGAGACGGATTCTCTTGACCAATTAGATCATTACGACAATGTACTGATCATGCGCACGGTTTCGAAAATGGGTCTGGCAGGCCTGCGCCTGGGTATGCTTGTAGGCCATCCAGCCTGGATTGCCGAGCTTAATAAGATTCGTTTGCCTTATAACATCAATGTGCTCACCCAGGCTACGGCCTGCTTTGCCCTTGAGCATTACGACAGCTTGTTGCAACAAGCAGAGTTAATCAAATGCAACCGAACTGTAATGCATCAACAGCTTTCGCAGTTGCAGGCATTAACTGTTTGGCCCAGCGAGGCCAACTTTCTTCTGGTCAGGACCGAGCCTGATCAGGCTCGCCCTGTATTTGAAGCCTTAAAAGAAGCGGGCATATTGGTTAAATGTCTTGATGGCTCTCAACCGGCCTTGAGAGACTGCCTACGCTTAACCGTGGGTACTGAAGACGAAAATCAACAGTTAATCCAAGCACTGCAAAAGATTCTTTAGCCAGCCCCACCCACAAACAGCATCGTTTGCTTAAAAGTCGGTCGAAATATATCCCAAGGTGGCCGATAGAGCTGGCATTTTCTGTTGAATTTATTAATATAGGCGGCTTGATCAATGAGCATCACTTAATTTATCACTTAATTTAAGTCTACATAAAGTAAGAAGCAGTGGTGCAGTCGCCTCGTAGCCCCCGCGAGAAATCCAGTACAGCAGGAGAAAAGCAGTGAGTAATCAGCAGGTTATAAAAATAACAGATGTCATAAAAAAAGTGCCAAGTGTATTGGCGAAGTTGCCCAGAGCTTATAACGCGGTAAAAATTCTTAATCCAAAAAGACAAAACCTCTCCTTGGGCTGGGCTGTTGAGGAAGCTACACGAAAATACCCTCATAATATCGCGCTGTACTACGAAGATCGTGCCATTAGCTATTCAGAATTTAATCGCCGGATTAACCAGGTGAGCCATTACCTGCTCAGCCTCGGAGTCAAAAAGGGCGATGTGATTGCCCTATCCATGCAAAACCGTCCTGAGTTTTTAATTTGTGCCTTGGGCATTGTTAAAATTGGTGGCGTAGCCGCATTAATCAATACCTCTCAAACCCACAAGGTGCTGGCTTATAGCATTAATTTGGTTAACCCGGTTGCCGCTATTGTTGGGGAAGAGCAGCTGGAAAGTTTTGACCATGTGCGTGCTGACCTCGACCTGCCTTGGGAGCGAGCTATTTTTGTTGGCGATTGGGATGTGTTTGCTGAACCTAAGGAAGCCCCTGAGTCTTACATTAACCTGGCGGCAGAAGCGCTGAAATGCTCTGGCGAAAACCCCGAAGAAACCAAGCTGGTTTGTAAAAGCGACCACCTGTTTTACATTTATACTTCGGGAACAACCGGCATGCCAAAAGCGTCCATTACCAATCACGAAAGAGCCCTGGCGGCTTATGCGGGCTTGAGTATTTTTGCCAACATGAAGCCTACGGACATTTTTTATGCGACTTTGCCGCTTTACCATGCCACAGGTTTGCTCGTGTGCTGGATTGGCGGAGTGCTTTCTTCCGGCGGCGCCCTGGTGACCCGAAAAAAATTCAGTACTTCCAAATTCTGGGAAGACATTCATCATTACCAGTGCACCGCATTTGGTTACGTGGGTGAATTGTGTCGTTATTTGCTGAATGCGCCAGAACATCCTGATGATGCCCATAACCCGGTGCGCATTATTATTGGTAATGGATTGCGGCCTTCGATTTGGAAGGAGTTTCGCAAGCGTTTTGCTATTGATACAGTGCTGGAATTCTATGCATCCAGTGAAGGTAATGTGGCCTTCTTTAACCTCTTTAATCTGGATGAAACCGTAGGTTTTGGTGCCGGTAATGTTGCCCTGGTGAAATACGACAAGGAAAAAGAAGAACCAGTAAAAGATGCCAAGGGTTTTATGGTAAAGGCGGCGCCTGGTGAGGCGGGTTTAATGCTTGGCAAAGTGACTAAGGCAACGCCGTTTGTAGGCTATACCCAGAAAGATAAAACTGAAAAAGCGTTGCTGCATAATGTGTTTAAAGAGGGCGACGCCTACTTTAATACCGGCGATTTATTACGAAATGTAGGTTGTAAGCATTATCAGTTTGTCGATCGCTTAGGCGATACCTTCCGTTGGAAGGGTGAGAATGTATCGACCACCGAGCTGGAAAATATTTTTGCCGAAATTAAGGGTATCAGCGACAGTGTTGTTTATGGTGTTGAAGTACCTAACACCGATGGTAAGGCAGGCATGGTGTCGATAACACCGGTTGACCCGAGCCAGCCAGTGGATCTGCATAAGTTTCTGGCTCATGCGGTTGAAGAACTGCCCCCTTATGCGGTGCCGTTATTTGTGAGAATTAAAAGTGAAATGGATACCACAGGCACTTTTAAATACAAAAAGTCTGACCTGAAAAAAGATGGCTTTGACCCATCAAAAGTATCGGAGCCACTATATGTCCTGCTACCAAAAACCAAGGAGTATGTGCCTCTCAGCGCTGAGATTTACCAGGGTATTAACGCCGGTAAATACAGCTTTTAAAGGAGTAATTGGCTGCCGCGCCGGTTTTTAATGATGTATGAAAGGTTTGTTGACAGAAGGTGGCGTGTGTCGTTGCTGGTGGTGTGGCAGCGACCCCTTGTACCAACACTATCATGACCATGAATGGGGCTTTCCTGTTTATGATGATCAGCGTTTATTCGAAAAAATCTGCTTGGAAGGATTCCAGGCAGGTTTAAGCTGGATCACCATTCTTCGCAAGCGGGAAAATTTTCGTAAAGCTTTTAAAGACTTTAATATTGACCAACTTGCCCGCTTTAATCAGCGCAGTGTTGAGCGTCTGCTCAAAGACAGCGGCATTGTGCGCCATCGAGGCAAGATTGAGTCCACCATCAATAATGCCAGGCGAGCTAAAGACATTCAGCAAAGTTTTGGCTCTTTGTCCGAGTTTTTTTGGCAATACCAGCCCGAACCATCAAGCCGCCCTAAAAAAATTGATCATAATTTCCTGCAGAAACAAAGCCAAAGTGCCGAGTCCGTCGCCTTAAGTAAAGAATTGAAAAAAAGAGGCTGGAGCTTTGTCGGCCCAACCACACTGTATGCCTTTATGCAGGCTATGGGCATGGTTAATGACCATATTGAGGGCTGTTCTATTCGGGAAAAATGCCGGCACTGACAAGACTGGGTTAAGATGGCCTTGTGGGGCCATTGCCCAGCTGATGGCAGTCCAGGGAACCTTTGATCAAGCCAAAGGAAAGGCGGTGCTGTTATTTACCTAATCCTTATTAGACCTTTTAAGCAGGCAGCCAAAAACACCAGCAGTAGCCGATGTTATTTTTAATAAACTGTTATTACCGGGCTGCTCTCGCTTTAATTAAGTAACGCTATGTTTTCAAAATTAAAGCGAGAATGCAGAGGCTAAATGTTAGGCAGGACTAACGTTTTCTGCTTGGGGGCCTTTTTGTCCCTGGGTAACCGTCATGGTTACTTTTTGTCCTTCGTATAAGGTTTTGCGGCCAGAACTGACGATGGCACTATAGTGAACAAAAACATCTTTGCCGCCTTCTTGCTCAATAAATCCAAAGCCTTTTTCATCATTGAACCATTTAACGGTGCCTTCAACTTGATTTGACATATTACTCTCTTATTTAAATTTGCTGATTAAAATCAGCACTTCAATTAACCAGCCTTGCTCCTCCAGGGAAAAGCAGAACTGGCAAAATTACATCTTTAAAAACCGTTACTACTGGCAGCGTCAATAACATCAATATTGCATTTACAGGTAAAGGCTAAACTTCACCTATAGCTACTAAATTGACGATAAACCATTTGGCCTGTCATCAATCTACACGATCATGCTTTCAGTGCAACGAGCTTATTCATATTGCCTGCTCATTACGTGTTGATTGTTTATCTTGCCTAGCGCTTTAAAGGTGTGTCTTGTTGAAAAGCAGAAAAAGTAAATACCCTTAAGCAGCAGCCTCATTTATTTAAGGATTACGCTCTGCAATACTGCCAGCTAAAAGAAAGGGCTAAGGCCCCTCAGTTAATTGTTGACAGAGTAAGGAAAATTTATCCTATCCCACCTTTCCAGAAGCATTATAACTCCAGTTTTTTCAGTTTGTATAGTCAGTTTAGATAGTTTATGTGGTGTGCCCCAAGATTTTGCCGGCATTATTGGATTCATTGGCTTCACCAGGGAGCGAAGAGCCTCTGGCTACAGGGCCAGAGGAGTTGAGGAGTATTTACTGGCCTGTTCCAACTTTGGTTTACAATCTGTGTACTGGCAATTTATTTCATGGTGTAAAAATCATTAAACAGCAATTGTTACATTTTGATTAAAAAAGGTAACTTAAGCAGGCTGGAGTATGGCGCAAGTTGTGCCTTGCCTCGGTGGACCAGCCTGTTCGCTGTGCTGAGATAAAGTAAATTAAAATTGCCGCCAGCGTTGACCTGGTTCGAAGCACGGGTTTTTCCTTTTTCTATAAGGGCATTCAGTTTTTCATACTGATCATCATGGTCACGATCTTTATCTTTTGATGACGACCTTTTCAGGCTTTTGTATAGAAAAAATCTTAGATGAATGATAATCCTAAAAACCGCAGTTGAACACGATGCAGAGTGCGTATCGCCGAGTCGGGACGTGCCATGCGTCGTGTAGCGCTTCACCCATTGGGTGACTTCTTCGTATACCACAAAACCTTTTTAATTCGGTGAGTTGCGACAACAAAGAAGCGGTCAACTGCGGTTTTTAGGTTCAAGGAGTTGGAACGCAGCTATGCGCGCGCTCAAGCGTGCAATCTGTCCCGTAGCGTATTTCACCGAATCGGTGATCTGCGGCGTAGTTGAAATATCAACTTACATCAATAAGTTAGTTAGCAC
>JBECKY010000119.1:0-7407 GCA_040235475.1 Pseudomonadales bacterium | reverse complement strand
TTTGGGTGATGGTGTTGCCGCTTTGGCTTTGATTGATAACCGCCAGCGGCATGGCACCCAGCCAGATATAGGAGGCATGGCCGGTTTGAGTGCCGCTGCTGTTGTAAGTGATTTCACTGAGCAGCTGGCCGGCGCCGTTGAGTTTAAACTCAGTTTTTGCAGTACCTGATGAAATGGGCACCCCACTAACAGCATTGTAATGTGCCAGGCTTAGTTTGTGATTTATTCCGGGCGTCTATATATGTCCTGGATGATAAGGTAATCAAGTCTTTGTAAGCGATACTCTCAATGGGCACTTAAAGATAAAGACTTTGAGTTACCCATTGTAGATATGGCCTGGGATAGTCTTATTGTGCCGGTTAAAATCCGTAAGGAAGTTTTTTGACAGGCCCTGCCCTATAATTTTTCAGACAGGCCCTGTCGCCTGGGTTTCGTGCCATTACTCAAGCTACCCAAAGACCGATTAAATAGTCGGCCTTTGGGTTTCGCAAAAACAGTTTAACCTGGTAAAAAATCAACAAGCGTATTTAGCTTTTGCCTCACGTCGTCTGGCATGCAGAACCGGTTCGGTGTAACCGTTGGGTTGTTCGGTGCCTTTGATCACCAGATCGAGTGCGGCCTGAAACGCCACGCTGTTGTCAAAGTCGGGCGCCATGTTCTTGTAGCCGGGATCATTAACGTTTTGGCGATCCACCACTTCGGCCATGCGTTGCAGGGTTTCCATCACCTGCGCCTGACTGCAAATGCCATGGCGCAACCAGTTGGCTATGTGCTGGCTGGAAATACGCAGGGTAGCCCGGTCTTCCATCAGGCCGACATCGTGGATGTCGGGCACTTTTGAGCAGCCTACTCCGTGTTCTACCCAGCGAACCACGTAGCCCAGAATACCCTGGGCATTATTATCGAGTTCTTGCTGAATAGCTTCTGCTGAGAGTTTTTGTTCACCCAATAAGGCGATATCAAGAATGTCATCCAGCTTGCCGCGTTTCTGGCCCATCAGTTGTTGCTGACGCTCGGCCACATTTACTTTGTGGTAATGCATAACATGCAGGGTCGCCGCCGTGGGTGATGGCACCCAGGCACAGCTAGCGCCGGACTCGGGATGGCTGATTTTAACTTGCATCATTTCAGCCATTTGATCGGGTATGGCCCACATGCCCTTGCCTATTTGCGCCTTGCCTTTTAAACCTGCCGCCAGCCCCACGTCCACATTCCATTCTTCGTAGGCTTTGATCCAGGGTTTTTGTTTCATGTCGCCTTTAGGCACCATAGGGCCAGCTTCCATACTGGTATGGATTTCATCACCGGTACGGTCAAGAAAACCGGTGTTGATGAATATCACCCGGTCTTTGGCCTGGCGGATGCATTCTTTTAAATTCACCGTGGTGCGGCGTTCTTCATCCATAATGCCCATTTTCAGGGTATTGGCTGGCAAACCCAGAGCAGTTTCAACGCGGCTGAATAGTTCCACCGCAAATGCCACTTCTTCGGGGCCGTGCATTTTGGGTTTTACGATATAAACACTGCCTGTACGGCTGTTTTGGTAGGGGCCGGTGCGTTTTAAGTCGTGCATGGCGATCAGCGAGGTGATCATGCCATCCATGATGCCTTCCGGCACTTCGTTGCCGTTTTTATCCAAAATCGCATCGTTGGTCATCAGGTGGCCAACGTTACGCACCAGCAGCATGCTACGGCCTGGTAAGGTTAAACCAGCACCATCTGGGGTGGTATATTTACGATCGGGATTCATGGTTCGGGTTAAGGTTTTACCACCTTTGTCGAAAGACTCGCTCAAGTCACCCTTCATTAAGCCTAACCAGTTTCGGTACACCAGTGCTTTGTCTTCAGCATCGACAGCGGCGACTGAGTCTTCACAATCCTGAATCGTGGTGATGGCGGATTCAAGCACAATATCTTTCACTGAGGCCAAATCATCTTTGCCGATGTTATGGCTTGAATCTACTTGAATTTCAATATGTAGATTATTGTTTTTTAATAATACTGAACCAGGCGCATCAGCGTCGCCCAGGTAAGCAACAAAGGCTTCGGGACTGGCAAGGCCCGTTGTGTCGCCATTTTTTAAAGCGATTTGCAGCTGCCCCTTGACTACCGAATACTTGCTTGCATCTGCATGACTGCCTGTGACCAGGGGTACGGCCTGATCAAGAAAACTGCGCCCATAGGCAATGACCTTTGCCCCCCGTACAGGGTTATAGCCTTTACCTTTTTCTGCGCCATCGGCTGCTGAAATAACATCGGTGCCATAAAGCGCATCGTAGAGACTGCCCCAGCGGGCATTGGCTGCGTTAAGGGCATAACGGGCATTCATCACGGGTACTACTAATTGCGGGCCTGCGATTGTGGCAATTTCCTCATCCACATTGCCTGGGTTAACGCTAAAATCATCGCCTTCAGGAACCAGGTAGCCAATGTCTTCAAGAAATTTTTTGTACGCAACTGGGTCTATCTTGCCTGGGTTGTCATGGTGCCAGGTGTCGATTTTGGCCTGAATACTATCGCGCTTGGCCAGCAATTCACGGTTTTTGGGGGCCAAATCATTCAAAATATCCTCAAACTTGGCCCAAAAATCATCTGCTTCGATACCGATGCCCGGCACAATGTCATTGGCTACCAGTTCATAAAGAACAGAGGCTATTTGTAAGCCGCCTTTTTGAATACGATCTGTCATTGCTATGCCTCTCTACGTGTTGCTAAAAATTTTAAGACTTGATGAATCTAGACTATCAGCCCACCCACTTATTTGATGACCAAATGAACCGGTGAAGGGGTGGCTATTCTACACAAAGTCAGCTTCGAATTCATGTCAGGATTGCCCCACCTGGCCTTGAACAGCCATGGCTGTTCTTTTACTTAATATCGCTCTTATAATATTTCTTAAGTCTTATTGTAAGACATATCTCAGCTCATATTCATTATTCTATGATCGTAACTGTTATGATTTAAGTTTAAGCTTTCACCTATACCGCTCTGCGGGCAGATGCAGGCATAACCAGCTGTAACGCTTTGCTTTGCTTATGCGGGGTTTTTTCAAACTAAGGAAATTAAAGGCAAGGTAATGAATGATTTTAGAATGCTTATAAATGGCGAAATGATTGCTGGCGATGACACATTCCCGGTTATTAATCCGGCACATGGAAAAGCTTTCGCCGAAGCCCCGGAATGCACGACTCAATTGTTGCAGGCTGCCATCCAAAGTGCTCATGCAGCATTTCCTGCCTGGAGCAAAGACGAAGCAAAGCGCCGCGAAGTACTGATGGCTGCAGGCTCTGCGATTCAAAGCAAGGCAGCTGATATCGCCAAAATATTAACCCAGGAACAAGGTAAACCTCTTGATAAAGCCAACGCTGAGGTTCTGGGTTCAGCGGTACAGGTTCAAATCGCTGCCAAACTGGCAATCCCCACGGAAACAGTTCGCGATGATCCCAAGGGCTTGATCGAAGTCAGGCGAAAACCTTTTGGTGTGGTGGCGGCTATTACGCCCTGGAATTACCCTGTTGCCATCGCTATGGGTAAAGTTGCCACTGCGCTTGTGGCGGGCAATACCGTGGTGTTAAAACCCTCGCCTTTTACCCCCCTTTCCACCTTGATGGTGGGCGAAGTCATTAAAGCTTTATTACCACCGGGGGTATTAAATATTATCAGCGGCAGTGACCCTTTAGGTGCAGAGCTAAGCGCTCACCCAATGATTAGGAAGATTGATTTTACGGGTTCTGTAGCCACCGGTAAAAAAGTCGCCGCTACCGCCGCTCCGGATTTAAAACGCTTTACCCTGGAGCTAGGTGGCAACGATCCGGCGATAGTTTTGGAAGACGCCGACCCCAAAGCCATTGCCAAGAGATTGTTCTGGGGCGCTTTCACTAATTCCGGTCAGGTCTGCACGGCCATTAAGCGGGTTTATGTGCATGAATCTATTCACGACGAACTTGTACAACTGATGGCAGAGATTGCCAGGCAGACAAAGGTCGGTAACGGCATGGAAGCAGGTACTGCCCTGGGACCCATTAACAATAAGGCGCAGTTTAATCGCATTAAAGAGCTGGTGGACGATACTAAAAAACACGGTGGTAAAATTGTTACGGGTGGCCATGCCTTTAACGACGACAGCTTTTGTTTTGAAAACACCCTGATTACCGAGGTAGATGATACCAACCGCATTGTGGCTGAAGAACAGTTTGGCCCGGTTCTGCCCTTTATGCCTTACACCGATCTCGATGACGCCATAGCCCGTGCCAACGGCACCCACTTTGGTTTAGGTGCTTCCGTATGGTCCAGCAATATTGATAAAGCCACAGAAGTAGCGAGTAAAATTGAATCGGGCACGGCCTGGGTTAACCAGCATCTGGCGTTAACACCCCTGGCCCCGTTTGGTGGTTCAAAATGGTCGGGGATAGGTTATATTCATGGCCACTGGGGTATTGAAGGTGCTACTGAGTTGCAGGTCATTAATGTTAAGCGCAACTAGTTTTAACCGCCCTTAACACCACCTGAAAATTCATTGTCGGCGGAAATTTCTTTCGCCACGGACATAATCAATGCCCTTAACCACTGGTGGGGGGCGTTGTGATGCAGCAAGGGACTCCAGGCCATTTTTAATTCAAACTCTGGAATTTCAAACGGGGGTTCCATAATAACCAGATTGGAGTTGGCCGCTTGAAGTTTGGCAATACGGCTCGGTAAGGTGGCAATTAAATCATTGCTTTCAGCGATCAGCGCCGGCATTTGGTAATGGCGGGTAAAGATGCTGATATTTCTTTTTAAACCCAGATCATCCAGGGCTTTGTCGATCCAGCCAAGGCCGCCGGTTTTTTGGGGGTTCACGCCAAAACCAACACCCATGCCGGTTTTACTCACCCAAATGTGCTTGGCTTCCAGGTAGGTTTCCAGATTAAAATTTTTCAGCGCCGGATTACTGGGATTTAACAGGCAGGAAAAATTGTCGCGCCACACGGTGATTTGATGGAAGGATTGTGGAATTTCATTAAAGCGGTTAATGGCCACATCAACCTTGCCCTGCTCCATGTCTTTGTAATCCACATCCGAAGGCGTAAGAAAATCCAGCACGACATCAGGAGCCTGGTTGCGCATCGCCATGGATAAACGTGGCACCAGGGTTGCTTCGGCATAGTCTGAGGCCATAATACGAAATACCCGGTTGCTTTCTTTGGCTACAAATGCATCTTTGGCTTCCAGTACTTTTTCCAGATTTGCCAGGCACTGACGAAGTTGCGGTTGTAATTCCCTGGCGCGCTCGGTGGGTGCCATGCCTTCGCTTGAACGGATCAGTAAAGGGTCGCTAAACAGCTGCCTGAGGCGTTTTAATGCGTTGCTCATAGCCGGCTGGGTAATACCAAGATACTCTGCGGCACGTGTTACGTTTTTTTCCCTGAGCAGAATATCCAGGTAAATGAGTAAATTAAGGTCTATTCTCTCAAGATTCATAAATAAAATACCAGGCATAAAATCTATAAGTTTGATTAATTATATAATAACTTATAGAGGTTTTCATGCTGGATATTAAGCCAGAACTTAGGAGAGCCGCCCTGAGGCTTAGGCGGCGAAGAAAGGCTTACAATGTCTATCTGGACGGCTAACGCTATGCGACTAAAGGAGTTGTGTTGATATAACGCATCATCATCGATTTTCGAATTTTGGCTATCTCCACTAAAATCATACCATCGATACAATTGCCAAATTCAGGATCAATACTAAAATCCAAAAATTGTATGCCATCAGGCTCACATAGTTCGCTGTATTGCTTGTAAAGCACTGGAACAGTGCAGCCCAGCAGTTTCATTTCAGTTTTAAGTTTCTTAAAGGCACTGCTGTAATTATTATCAAATTGATTGCGACAATAATCGGGTAGCTGATAGGGACGTTTAGCTTTAACCAATTGCTTTTTTGAGCCAAAAAAGTGTTGGTAGAAACTAACCAGTTTTTCTTTGGCTATGTTGGGATAGCTGTTCGATATAGAGGCCGGCCCGAACATGTATTTGATTTCAGGATGATGTTTTAAATAGGCACCTACACCATACCATAAGTAATCCAGACTGCGGGTATTCCAGTACTTTGGTTGCACAAAGCTGCGCCCCAGCTCTATAGCATGCTCGGCATAAGCGATAAAGCTTTCATCAAAGTCAAATAAACCATGGGTGTATAATCCGGCTACACCTTGGTGCTGAATAATATTTTTGCAATCGCCTATACGATAGGCACCGACAACTTCCAGGTCTTTGGCATCCCACAATACAATGTGGCGATAGTAATGGTCGTATATATCCAGATCCCTTGAAATCCCAACGCCCTCACCTATGCTTCTAAAGGTTAATTCTCTAAGTCGGCCTATTTCCCGCATAACAGCAGAGTTTTCAATATAATCAAATAAATAAACGGCTTTTCCGTCGCGTAGCCGGGCTAACAGGCGAGCATTATTTAATTCCCTGTTAATCGATTGTCGGTTTTCCGGCAGAGCCACCTGTGATGATATATCGGCGCATAACTGCTTTTGTTTCGGTAATTGATATACTTTTTTTCTAATATCCTTGGCATGAAAATTTTTCCGCGCGATGGCGTTTGCCGGCGGTATAACTTTACCTACGGTAAATTCGACTTCACCAGCCACTTTATTAAACATTTCATTAACCAGCAATAAGCTGGCTAAACGATTACTGCATACAGACGCACTGTAAAACAGCAAAGAGTTTCGGCTCTTTATATGGATTGGTAAAATCGGGGATCGGGTTTGTTCGGCAATACGAGCAAAGCCGTCTTTCCATGTGCCATCCCGAACCCCCCAGGGGCTGAGCCGCGACACCTCTCCTGCCGGAAAAACAATAACAGCTTCATCTTTATTAAGGCTTTTGAGCAGGTTTTTTATCCTGCCTACAGACGTATTACTTTTTAAGTTGTCCACCGGCAGTAGCAGTGGTTTTAAAGGTGCCAAGGAGCTTAGCAGGTCGTTTGAAATAATTTTGATGTCAGGGCGAATTTCAGAGATAAAGCGCAATAAAGCCAAGCCATCCAATGAACCAATGGGATGGTTAGCAACAATCAGAACTCGGCCACTGGTCGGAATATGCTTTTTATCATGGTTGCCAACTTTATAGCTAAACTGGAAATGCTCCAATACTTTATCAACAAAGTCCAGGCCATCGGAGCCTTTGTTTTTTTCTAAAAATTTATTGATTTCGTTTTCTTTAAACAATCTTTTAAGTCCGCTCATTAGTAACTTGACCAAAGGTTTTGGGTAAGTGCTTAATGATGGGTATTTTTCATTGATAACTTCTTCAATATTTATCATTACAGTTCATCTCCAAAGCTCTGCTAAGTTTATGCCGCTTTAATCTTTGGAGGATTTTAAGTAGTGAAGATGTATAAATAATGACATGC
>JBECKY010000111.1:0-21599 GCA_040235475.1 Pseudomonadales bacterium | reverse complement strand
CCAAGCGCTCAAAAAAGCCGTTGACGCCTATCACCCCGAACTGATTATTCTGGCTGGGTTTATGCGTATTCTGACACCCGAATTTGTTAATGCCTATGCAGGGAAGCTGCTCAACATCCACCCTTCTTTATTACCAAAATTTCGGGGCTTGAACACTCATGAACGGGCTCTGGCGGAAGCAAACACCAATACCGAGCAAAACCTCGCCAAGATGCATGGCTGTAGCGTACACTTTGTCACAGAAGAACTGGACGGAGGGCCTATTATTGCCCAATCAAGGATAAAGATAGAAGCCGGGGATAGCCCGGAATCCTTGGCAGTACGGGTGCAACATGAGGAGCACAAACTCTACCCACTGTGCATTCAATGGCTTGCAGAAGGTAAAATAAAGCTAAGCGAGCAAGGAGTAGCGTGTAACGGAAAGTTGCTACCAAAGCAAGGCTTACAGTTCAACAATTCAGATTACTCGCAATTAGCCACCCTCTGACCAAGATTTTATATAAGGCTTGATAAGAACTATAAAAGAGAGGACTAGAGGAAAAATGAGTATAGCGCCCTGTCACCTGGCTAAAAGAGCAAAAAACTTAGTGAGAAAATTTGCCAATTTAAGCATGGTACTGATTAGCCTGTTACTGGCGCTTCCCGCCTTTGCCAACGAAGCTAACTCTGCTTCACCATCTCACAAACAAACACTAAAAGCTTTTACCGCAAAATATTCTGCGATTTTAAATGGTTCCAGCGTCAATGGTACTGCGGTTAGACAACTTCAGTTCCGCCCTAATGGCCAGGCTACCTTTTCATTCATGGCCAGGGTTAACATTGCCAAACTGACTGAAGAGAGCCTGCTTGGCTGGGATCAATGTACACCCGTACCACAAACTTACCAAAGATCCTTGCGGGTCTTTTTCCGCAACAAAAAACAATCCATACATTTTGACCAAAACAAACTGCAAGCGAACTACACGGATGACAAAAAATCCGGCCAGGCCGACATACCGGCAAAAACACAAGACAGAATTTCCCTGCAATTAGCCCTACGTTGCGACCTGCTAAACGGCAAACAACAAGGCAGCCACACAGTTTTTGATAGTAACAAGCTAAAAACCTATCAGTTCAAGGTGACTGGAGAAGAGATTATCGACACCCCTATCGGCAAGCTGACAGCCACCAAGGTACAATTGCAAAGAGAGAATAGCGATCGCCAGACCTGGCTATGGTTTTCAAAGCAACATGATTATTTGCTGATAAAACTAAAGCAGAGCGAATCGTCCAGCGAAAGCCTAGAAATTACTATTTCAGAATTTAAGGGCACCTAAACAGGGCTAAGCCAGTGGTAAAGTAACCCCGAGTTGCCCCTGGTACTTACCACCCCGGTCTTTATAAGAAGTTTCACAAACCTCATCAGACTCAAAAAACAGCATTTGCGCCACACCTTCATTGGCATAAATCTTTGCCGGTAAGGTTGTAGTATTGGAAAACTCCAGCGTTACGTGCCCTTCCCATTCTGGCTCTAAAGGGGTTACGTTAACAATTATCCCGCAACGCGCATACGTGGATTTACCCAGACAAATGGTCAATACATTGCGCGGAATACGAAAATATTCCACCGTGCTGGCCAAAGCAAACGAGTTCGGAGGAATGATGCAAACATCGCTTTCAACATCAACAAAACTGCCTTCGTCAAAGGCTTTCGGGTCTACCGTAGCCGAATTGATATTGGTAAAAACCTTAAAATGGCTTGAACAACGCACATCGTAACCATAACTAGAGGTCCCGTAGGAAATAACCCGCTTATCGGCTTCACCGCGAACCTGAACAGCCTCAAAAGGCTCAATCATACCTTGTGCCGCCATTCGGCGTATCCACTTGTCAGACTTAATGCTCATAGAAGGCGGCTTCCTCATAAACCAAGCTTGATAACATATTTAAGCGGCCCATCATACACGGTTTGGCTACCCTTTTTCCAGCATGCAAGAAGCTTCAGCTTGCTTTATAGCTTTTTATCAACATTGGCTTTGGCAAAAACACAAAAACCCCAACACCGGTTCTTGCGGTGCAAGAACCGGTGTTGGGGTTTAAAGCTAAAGCGTTTTATAAAAGCGGCTTACTCTGGTTTGTAAGTCACTTTAGCCTGTGACAGTACCACATTGCCTTTTTGAGTTTCAGCGCTAATGATTGCTTCACCATTGCCTTCATCCCAAATTTTAGTAATGATTTGATCACCCATGTAGACTTGGTCGGCAAAGCGTGCAGTCATTGAAGTGAAGCGCGCAGGATCACCGCCACACAATGCTTTAAGTGCAGCACGCCCAACAAAGCCGTAAGTACACAAGCCGTGCAGGAAGGTGGTTTTAAAACCGCCCATTTGCGCGAATGCGGGATCAATGTGAATGGGGTTACGGTCGCCGGTTAAACGATACAGAGCCGCTTGTTCCGGATGAGTAACGTCTTCGATCACATGATCAGGATCACGAGCAGGTGGCTCGTTTTTACCTTGAGTTGAAGGGCCACGTTCACCACCAAAGCCACCGGCACCACGGATAAACATGGTGGAGTGCACAGAGAAGATGGGACCGTTTTTGTCGCTGACTTCACCAGTCACGCCCAATACAGCAGCTTTACCTTTGTCCCAAACTTCTGAGATTGAGCCAACGGCTTCTGCTTTACAGTTAGCAGGAATAGGGCGGTGCAAAGTAATGGCTTGTTCGCCGTGCAACAGCATAGCCAGGTTAAATTCAACATTGGCAATCAAACCACCCATGGTAGCCATGCCGGGCACAACACCGAAGGTTGGCAGTACTTTAGGTCCTCTTCCTTCATATAAAAAATCCAGCTCTTCTTCAGGTTTGGCACCCACGGCCACGGCATAAAGCTGGGTTTTGTCTGAATCCCAGGAAACTGGAATTGGATCAAATTTTTTACCCACTAAATCACTTGATATTTTTTTACTCATAGCTTTCTTCTCGATTTTTAGACTTGAAAAATTAGACTTGAAAGTGAATGTAAAATTAGCTCATTCACAGCTTAGTAAATGATTAGCTAAGCTCTGAACAAAAACAGCCCACGCAAGGTGGGCTGTTTGACACAAGCAGTGTAAACTGCAACTCAGCAATTATGCTGTCATTGCAGCAATTTTGTCACTCAGCTCTTTTTGTTTAGCACTAGGTTGAACGCTTTGCAAAGACATCATTTTGCTCATGTCGCCTTCAACTTTGATTTGGCCACTCATGAAGCCTTGCATGCCAGCAGACTGATCCTGGTCGATGAACAATTTTTTAGCCAGGTCAGCCGGAAGGATGATAGTGGTGCCGGCATCAGCAATAGAGCCACGCTCAAGGTTACCGCCATTAAGGGCCATTTCAATGTCGCCGTTGTCAGTAGTAACACGCAGGTTCAGTTTCAGATCAGCCATTTGTGCTGGAATTTCCAGATCACCCGCTGCATCACGAATTTTTTCTACTTCAGTGAACCATTCGTCGCTTAAGAATTCAAAGCTCATTTTTCTTCTCCATTTATTGGAAGTTTAGTGTTGGCCCGATACTTTTAACCCTAAAGCAAAGTACGGGTTTTTATTTATATATTTTAGTTGGGCTAAGCAAATCCTGTTCACTTCACCCTTGGTATATCACAGTCCAGACAGGATGTATGAATACCTGTTACTCACATCTTACTAAGCTTCGTTTTAATCTTACTATGCCAAAATACAGCCAGTTCAAACGAGCGTTTAGATTAGAGCTTGTGTACCTTATAAGAATCATTTCCACTTGGCAACCCTTATTTAAGCTGAAAACGGCAATAACTCAGCATATATTTTGCACTAATTTTCCAGTCTTACGGGTACACACCAAAGCGGACGCCCTCATGCTTAAGGCTCGTAACTTATTATTTTATAAAGCTATTTTAGAAAAAATAGCTTTATAAAGAATTTTCTGGAGGCCTGCCTTTAACCAGCACGGATAAAATAATTTTAACGAAAACAGCGGGTTAAGAACAATACAGCGCTTTAAATAAAGCAGCACATAGAATAAAACTTAAGCAGGCGCCCAGGTCAAAATAAACTCTTTATCAAGAATTTTAAAGCTGAAAAACCGGTAAAAGAGCCAGGGAAGCTCTGAACAAGTCATAACCTCGCATTTTGTGCTCAGAATATCCAGTTTCCTCATCGCCTAAAAGCGCATGACTGGCCCATGATTTTTCGGGTACGCGCTAAAAATGCCTACAAGGCATTTGCTTAAGCACTTTTCTGTAACTTCATCTTGCGAGTTGCTGAGCTTCTTGAGGGGATTCTTTCAAGCAGGTGTTCATAGTTTGCGATTTTTTTATGTTTAGCATAGAAACGCACAGACTGCTTCCAGGCACCTTCCCAGCCGTGAGCATCCACAGAAAAAGTGGTACAAACCGGTTTTTCAAACAGCTTGGACATACAGTTAACCTGAAAAACAACGTATTCATAACGCTTGGATGCACGAACGGTGCTTTTTATTCGGGGGCTGATGCCTTTAACACCGTTACGGTTAGAGGAACGTTTGCTGGGGATGGAGCTTTCCTCCCGATTACGTCGGGCCTGGGTTTGGAGTTTTTCCAGACTCTGGTCAAGTTTTTTTGCCTCGGCCTGAATCTCAGCCCTGGCTTCACCTTTTATTTTTTTACCTGAACTAATCAGGGAGAAGTATTGTTGATGCGGTACACCATCTATAACTCGACGCACCCGGTATCCATAAAAAGAATCGTTATCGATTAAATAAACGCTCATAGCAACATGTCATCTTGTCTATTGGTTTTATTATATTGATGTTTTGGCAAGCGCACTGCCCAGCTTAATCTCTGCCAAAAATCCCCCTGGTTTTTAATGACTACATTAAACCCTTAAACCACTCTCAGCGTTATTCGTTTAGCCCATTAACAGTAAGGCCCCAAGCCCATCAAAAACTCCTAACTGACTGATTGCCAATACCTTAATACGATTACGGTTGTAGTGTCTAGTATTTATAGTTTCTGTTTTCAAAAAAAGCAGGGGGTCTAGTATCAAGTAATTTCTGTTCAGTGAAGCAAGGTAAACATCTTGCGCCGATACTCACCGACTCTGACATCTTGTTTGCCTAACAAATCAAATAAGGCCAACAAACACTGCTTGCCTGTGCTTTGATTAGCATCGCTGTCACCCTCTGCTTCGTTTTCCGTCAAGGTAAAATTTCTGTGCTGGCTAAACAGTTGCCAGCATGATTCCAGGGCACTATCGGTTTCATAGTTCATCACTTGGCAAGCGGCCAGATAGCACCGCGCCTCAGCGTCACTGGCATCTGAATTGAGCCGCTCGCTGATTAAATCCATTCCTGGTGAACGCTTCACCAATTCAGCAAAGTACAATTGAGCATTAAACTGTTTACCCCATTCACCGGTGCGAGTGGCTTCGCTTAAACTATTAACGATCGTATGTGCATCATCAAAGGCATTCAAATTTAGCAACAGCCTGGCGTAACGAACTTTTAACACTTCATTATCTGGATGCTCTTCAATGAAGGCCTTTAGCAGAGCGGCGGCTTGCTCAAAAGCACCCGCTTTGCATAAAATTTCAACCTGCTCAAGGATCGCGTCTGCATCACCTGCCGATGTGTCTGATTCAGCAACATGCTGATCAAGCATTGCTTTTATAGCCGACTCAGACTGCACCCCCACCAGCTCAGCCACAATCTCCCCCTGAACTATCAGCTTGAGTGTGGGCAGACTTCTGACCTGCAATTGCGACACAATGTTTTGCTGCTCGTCGGCATTAACTTTAGCCAGTATAAAGCGTCCCTCATAAGCTTCAGCCAAGCGATGTAAAACCGGAGACAATGCCTTACACGGCTCACACCAATCCGCCCAGACATCCAGTAATACTGGCACAACTTTAGATTTTTCTAACAGTTCTGTCTGGATATTTTCCTCGGTTATATCAACAATAAATTCTTTTATTTCGTTCATACCTTTTGTCCACCTTGAAATTTTGTTAGAGAGTGCCTTTGCTATATGGAAGCCAGATGCCCCTGGCCAAGCTGTCAACTTATGATACAGGCATGCAGTTTTTTTCAGTATTTTTATCTGCTCACTCAACCCTGTTAATGTAAAAACTATAGAGTTTGTAACAAGCCACTGATTCTACTATTAAGATAAGGCTTCGATAAAGCTCACCTTTTTATTAGCCTTTCTTATAGCTTTCTCTGATCAGGTTTAATTGCGAGCCTGTTCCTGCTCTCCAGAAACAACTGCGCATTTTATGACCAGCATTCACAACCGCCAGTGACAAGCTTAACAGCTTATTCAAGCCAATCCATCTAAAGTAGAGAATCCTAACTCGGATCAAGGGGAGACATCCGATGACTTTTTTAGAACAAAACTTCATACCACTTAATAATACTTACGGAATAATTTTTATCGTATCTATTGCCATGATCTTACTTTATCTGGGCCGAGATATTGTCCACAAAAGCATTCGGGCATTTTTCTTCGGCGGCTATCGTTTCTTTAAAGTATTGTCCAGATCAATAATGTCATCGGCACAGACTCTGCAGGAACGCAATCGAGAAGTGTTGCTGGAACTGGGGCAAGAACAGACAGAACGGCAAATAGAACGGGAGTTCTATCGCATTAACAAAGTAGTTACACGCGATCTGGGCACTTACCCAGAACTGCAACGTATCATGAACGAACAAATCACCAAAATCGAAGAAGATTACGCTAAAAGCGGTGAAGTCCCTCCACCTTCACCTGAATGGTTAGACGCTATTCAGGCGGTTGCTGAGCTTGCGGAACGCAAAGGCGGTGATAGACTTGGCGGCAATGTGCTGGAAGAAATTCACAAAACCACACAAAAGCAACACAAGCGGGCTATGGATGAGTACCGCAAACAAATTGCTGAACGCCATCAGATACTGCTTAAACTAAACCCCTATTGGCGACGCCTGGCTAATACCGTTGACCATGTTGGCAGCACCATACAGGGTTTGATGGATCGCTCCCAGCATATTGATACCCAAATGGATCGCTACATGCAAATCCACGCGGGTGAAGACAGTGCCCTGCGTATGCTCCGAGCATCGTCTATCACTCAATTTGCCATTGCTTTAATTGTGGTTACCATTGCCGTGGGTGGTGCGTTTATTAACTTTCATTTAATTGCCTTGCCCATGTCTGAAACAGTCAGTGCCGCAGGTCGCATCGCCGGTATGCGCGTGTCTGATGTTGCTGCCATGCTGGTGATTTTACTGGAGGCGTCCTTTGGCATTCTGCTGATGGAATCATTGCGCATAACCCGGCTGTTTCCAGCCATTGGTTCAATGGAAGATAAAAAGCTCAAACGCATGGCCTGGATATTTTTTATTTTTATTTTGTCGTTTGCTTTTGTTGAGGCCGCATTAGCCTTTATGCGTGACGAAATTGCAGCTGATAATGCCGCCTTACGTAAAAATTTTGTTTCTTCAGCAAGCGATTCTATGGAAACAACAACAATCAGCAGCTGGATCCCCATGACGGGCCAAATGATTATGGGCTTTATTTTGCCTTTTGCGCTGGCTTTTGTTGCTATCCCTCTGGAATCCCTGATTCATTCATTCCGAACTGTTAGTGGTGACCTTTTAGTTCTGCTGCTTAAAGGACTCTCAGCCCTAATGAGGATGTTGGCCCAATTATTTCGTCAAACAGGTGAGGTATTGGTGCATCTTGTAGACCTTATTGTCATCGTACCTTTACAAGCTGAGCGCGGATTAAAAAGCCTTTATGGCAGCACTAAAAACCCGCATGGTGAAAATCCAAAAAAACACAAAGAAGTCACTGAGTATTAAACCTCTACCGCAACAATTTATTGCACAGGAGTGCGGCACAATGAAACGCATTATTGTCAACAGTCTGTTAATCATGGTTTTTTCACTAACAGCCTGTAGTAACGACACTCAAAGTTACTCCAAAGGTATTTATTTACTTCTTGATACCAGCGGTACCTATACCAGAGAGTTAGAAAAAGCCAACGAGATTATTAAATATTTTTTAAGCCAGCTTGAGGCTGGCGATACCTTTGCGGTAGCGCGCATTGACAGCGGTAGCTTCAGCGAAAAAGACATTATTGCCAAAGCCACTTTTGACGCCAGACCTTCGGTCTCCAATAACCAAAAAAGGGAATTTTCACGTACAGTTGAAAGCTTTATAAAAACAGTAAAAAGCAGCGCTTATACTGATATTTCCGGCGGCATGCTTCAAGGCATTGAATACCTGGACGAATCTATGTCCGGTAAAAAAACCATTTTTATTTTTTCAGATTTAAAGGAAGAGTTACCCAAAGGTTATGTGCGTGATGTTCGCTTTGACCTCAATGGCTACCGTGTTGTGGCGATCAATGCCACCAAACTGCGTAGCGATAATATAAACCCGGCAGAGTACATGGATAGACTGTCTCATTGGCAAAACCTGGTTCAAAGCAGTGGCGGCGAATGGTCGGTAATTAATGACCTGGATAGGGAAGATGCTTTAATGCTGTAATGCATGTAAAAATTATAAGGCTTTTCAAAGTGATAAAGCCTTCGAATCCCCTTTTGGCACATTCCCCGATGTGCCTTTTTTTTGCTTTACTCTTTTAGCTTTCCTTATATGCATCCAACTCTTCCCAACGCTGGTAGCATTCTCTTAATGTTTGTTCTTTTAATTTAAGATCATTTTGCAATGCCGAAATTTTACTGGGATCATTTTTATAAGTATCAGGGTGAGCCAAAGAATCATGCAATTGGCTAATATCATTTTCGAGTGCTTCTATTGTTAAAGGCAAGGCTTCCAGTTCCTTTTGGTCTTTATAGCTCATTTTCTTTGCAGTTGGATTAGCGGACTTGTTGATCGGTTTCTCGATCGATTGAACACTGCCAAGCTTCTGCTGACCAGGTTGAGGCGCTTTTCGCGACATCCAATCCTCATAGCCGCCGACATAATCGCTTACCTGCCCCTGCCCTTCAAAAACCAGCACCTGAGTAACTACACGATTTAGAAAAGTTCTGTCGTGGCTGATCAGAATCAAGGTGCCAGGGTAGTCGAGCAACAACTCTTCCAATAATTCCATGGTGTCGATATCAAGATCATTGGTCGGTTCATCCATAACCAATAAATTATTAGGCCGAGTAAATAATTTAGCCAGTAACAAACGATTTTTTTCACCGCCCGATAATGCACTCACCGGAGAACGGGCGCGCTCAGGGGAAAATAAAAAATCCTGTAAATAGCTCATTACATGCTTTGTTTTACCGTTAATAGTCAGCAAATCTGAACCCTCACTGACATTTTCGGCCACACTTGCCCGCTCATTTAAACTAGCCCTGAGTTGATCAAAGTAGGCTATTTCCAGGCGTGTACCTCGTTCAATCTCCCCTGAGTCGGGCTTGAGCTGTCCAAGTAATAATTTTACCAGAGTGGTCTTACCAACCCCATTGGGGCCAACAATCCCGACTTTATCACCACGGGTAATCAAGGTTGAAAAATTTTTGATCAGGGTGTTTTGCTGATATGAAAAACTCACATCTTCGGCCCGGATTACAAGTTTTCCTGATTTGTTTTCCGCCCCTGACTCAAGCTTTACCCGCCCCTGCTGGCTTCTCCAACCAGCCCGTTCCTTCCGCAAGGCTTCCAAAGCCCTAACCCGGCCTTCATTACGGGTTCTACGGGCCTTTATGCCTTGGCGAATCCACACTTCTTCCTCCGCCAGTTTTTTGTCGAACTTGGCCTTTTGCTCAATTTCAACCTGTAATTGTGCTTCTTTTGCAGTTAAATAATTTTTATAGTTACCAGGCCAGCTGCTTAACTGCCCTCTATCAAGCTCCACAATTCTTGTCGCTAAAGCAGACAAAAAACTGCGGTCATGGGTAATGAACAACAAGGTCGTGCGAACATTTAATAAAAACTCTTCCAACCACTGAATCGATTCAATATCCAGGTGGTTAGTCGGTTCATCAAGTAACAACACATCTGGCTCGTTGACCAGGGCCCGAGCAAGAAATACCCGGCGCTTCAAGCCTCCAGATAGTTTTTTAAAAATCTCCTCGCCACTGAATTGAAATCTGGACAGGGTTTTTTCCACCAGCTGCTTCTTTTGCCAGCCATCGCTGGCATCCAGCTCAGCCTGAGTGGATGCCAGTTTTTCCAACTCTGCTTCGTTGGTAAAATCCATCGTTATCAATAATTTTTCATACTCAAGAATTAACTGCCCCACCCGGCCTAAACCTTCCATAACAATGTCATGCACACTGTGATTTTGCTCATTCATTTGAGCCAGTACTTCTTGTGGTAAATAACCAATTTTCAGATTTTGAGCCAGCACCAATTCGCCATCATCCAGTGCTTGCAAACCAGCAATTATTTTCAACAAGCTGGATTTACCCTCACCATTGCGGCCCAAAAGGCAAACCCGCTCACCTGGTTCAAGCTGAAAATTGGCTTTATTTAACAAGTACACATGACCAAAAGCCAAAGATGCATTTTTTAGAGAAATAAGAGACATTTTATTGATACAAGCCTATATTAGAAAAGACATAAAGCAGCAGAAAATTCTGATGACTGAAGTGATAAAATTAGATAACAACATTTGCTAAAGCAACAGCTTGAACAAGCCTCTATAATATAAAAAGAAGGGAACGCACATTTTACGCCAATTAACCATTAAAAACCTACCCTTGCACACATGAGCAAGCACCATGCCTGACGACAAACAAACACCCCTGTTTCCTATTAACCAATTACGCAAGCAGTTGGAAAAGGAAGTTGAAAAATTTAATCAACTGGCCAGCCACATTCATAATCCGCATAACCCAGAGCTCAATACCCATATAAAAACCGCATCAGAGCTCACAGAAAAGCTGATCGCGTTATTAACATTTTCAGAGCACGCTCCTGAAGACATTAATCAGGGCCATAACTCTGATAGATAAAAATCATCCTATGGGTGATGAAACGAAAAGAAAACAAAAACACGTGAGCTTTGCGCTTACACAGCACAGGCATTTCGACGCCTTCCCGAAAGTCAGACACAGCTACGCTACGCTTACCTATATCAAACGACGAACCACCACACTCCCCACGGAATAGCCGGCACCAAATGAGCAAATCACTCCGGTATCACCGGGCACCAGGGACTGCTGATGTTGGTGAAAAGCAATAATTGAACCAGCTGAGCTTGTATTGGCATATTGATCTAAAATAACCGGGGCTTCTTCTCGGCTGGCAGCACGCCCGAGTACGCGCTTAGCAATCAGTTCATTCATGCTCAAATTCGCTTGATGCAACCACATCCGCTTAAGTTGTTCAGGGCTGACGCCCAAGTCAGCAATATGGCCTAAAATTTGCTCGGCCACCATGGGGCAAACTTCTTTGAATACCTTGCGACCTTCCTGACGAAATAACTTGTCACGGGCACCAATACCGCGTTCATCACAACGGTTCAAAAAACCGAAATTGTTGCGAATATTCGATGAGAATTTGGTTTGTAGACGAGTGCCGAGCACCTGCCACTGGCAGCTCGACTTAGCCTGTTCTTGACGTTCCAGCACTAATGCAGTGGCCACATCGCCAAAAATAAAATGGCAATCACGATCTTGCCAGGCTAAATGGGCGGAGCAGATTTCCGGGTTCACGACAACCACGCAATCGGCTGAACCATTACGCAAGGCATCCACGGCAGCCTGAATACCAAAGGTAGCCGAAGAGCAGGCGACATTCATATCATAACCCCAGCCACGGGTCATACCCAAGTAGTGCTGTACCTCAACCGACACCGCTGGATAGGCCCGCTGCATATTGGAGCAAGCGACCAAAATCGCATCAACATCAGCCACCTCTCGACCCGCATTACTGAGCGCCTGACGAACCGCCTTAATGGCCATCTCCGCCTGAACAGAAACCTCTTCATCCGAACGCTCGGGAATATGTGGACACAGGCGCTCTGGATCCAAGACGCCGGTCTTGTCTAACACAAAACGTTGCTTTATACCCGAGGCTTTCTCAATAAAGGCATCACTGGATGGCAGCAAGGGCAGACACTCACCTGCCTCTATGGCCTGGGCATTTTTAGCGTTTTGCAGCGCCACATAGGCGTTAAAAGACTTCGCCAACTCGGCATTGGAAATCGACTCTGGAGGGGTCCACAGCCCGGTGGCACTAATCACTACATTATTATCAAATGCCACAAACTTCCCCACCCGCAAATTGGCTATTCAATTCTTAAGAATGACAGGATTATCTATTTTAACGTCGATCCAAGCAAGGGCTAATGTGACCTAGCAAGCTGCTAAGAAACAAATTGAGGGGTAAAAGGCGCACTAAAACTTTCTAGCTAAACTTTTTCTTAAGCTTTTGAGCAAAAGACTCTGGCCGATTCTCCAATAAACGCTGCTTTAGTTCATCAAAGACTTTTTGGGCGCCCGGGGATGCTTCCAAAAGCTGGAATCCGACATCATAGTTACCACCTTCGCCAATTTTTTTGCACCACTTGCTTTTTGCCTTGAAAGCAACTTTATTGGAGCCAGCGCTATCTTCGCTGGAAATAGTGAGGTCATAGACTTGACCAACCGCCAACTCCTGACGAAAATTAATCATCATGCCATCGCTTGAAATATCAACCAACAGACCAGCCGGAATGTCTTCCTGCAAATGGTAGACATCAATAAAATAATTAAGGGTTTTTCTTGATAGTTTTCTCTCGTCACCCATGACTATGACTCTCAAGCCTTTATGTTAACGCTGTATAAGTATTTGAAAATTGGGAACATACTGCTTACTACCTGGGCAAGATCTGCAGTTTAAAAGCTAAACCTTAATGCCTGCACTATACTCTTTCCAGAATCCATGAACATGCATAAGTTCACATTTTAATATAGGAAGAAAGCAAGCGCTTATCAGCGCTTTTGCTTGCTCAATAAATTCAATAAGTTATGGGAAATATTTTAAAGAGGCCACCCCCCCGATTAACAGGTTAACCGGGGCTTAAGAATAATAATTAGCAGTAAGAGGACAGCACTCTTTGGGCGTCAGCAGAGAGATTAAATATTTGAAAGCCTGCCTCAAAAAATCCGTCTTTTGATTTAGCACACCAGCAGCTTTTAGCATCAAAAGTAATTTTATGTTGGTTTTTTTTGCCTTCACGCTCTGGCAACTCTAGCTGCAAAATCAAATCGCGCTTCATCCGCTTACCGCTGGCTATTCGCACACCTTCTTTCGAAATATCCACAATCACACCAATAGCGTAATTACGCCTTCTATCAATCACATCAAGATGGTGATTTAATTCGGTACGTGTATAACGGCGATTGTTAATCATCAAGGCTCTCCAGCAGTTAGGCGAATATCAGACGAATTATTACTGTACGCCATCACCCTGACTACTGAAGAGCAAAGCTTCACAAAACTGCTGAAACAGAAAACTAAAAAAATTCTTTGCTAACCAGTTAAAGAAGCCTAAAGATCATAACCGACAAACGGTTAAATTAATGGGACATTTTGTGAATAAAAGCACGACAAAAACGAGCACTGGAAACCTCTAAATTTTTTCTTAGGGCTTATAAAAATAGAGGTATATCTCGCGATTTTTTAACGGTAAATATATACCCTTTGCAGATAAGATTAAGTATTGAAAGCGCAACAATCAGTTAATCAAAGTTAACGCCAATGCGAGCGCCTACCTCTTCATAGGCTTCTATCACGCCACCTAAACCTTGACGAAAACGGTCTTTATCAAGTTTCTTACGGGTGTCTTTATCCCAAAGCCGGCAACCGTCTGGGGTAAATTCATCGCCCAAAAGAACTTCACCGTTAAATAAACCAAATTCAAGTTTGTAATCCACTAACAACATTCCAGCATCTAAAAACATCTGCTTCAACACATCATTAACGGCAAAAGTCAAAGCTTTCATTTTCTCTACATTGTCGGCACTTGCCCAACCAAACGATTGAATATGAAATTCGTTAATCATCGGGTCACCAAGCTTATCGTTCTTGAGAAAAAACTCAAAAGTAGGCGGGTTTAAGTCAATCCCTTCTTCAACGCCTAATCGACGGCAAATAGACCCGGCCGTAATATTGCGCACAACACATTCTATGGGAAACATATCCATACGCTTTACCAAAGACTCATTGTCTGACAACAGTTTTTCAAAATGGGTTTTAATTCCCGCCTCTTCAAGCTTGCGCATGACAAAGGCATTGAACTTATTGTTCACCATACCTTTACGATCAAGCTGCTCAATTTTTTTTCCGTCAAAAGCAGAGGTATCATTTCTAAAGACAAGAATCAGTTTATCCTCACTATCAGTGGTATAAACTGATTTTGCTTTTCCTGAATAAAGCTCTTTTCGCTTTTCCATTATTTGCTCCAACAAGTAAAAATAACCCTGGTCTATTAGTTTGTGCGACCAATAAAACGCCAACCCAAGCCGTGTTTCTGGTCAATAAAATGAATTTTTTGATGATCCATCAAAGGTAGGTGCATGTTCAAACAAGCAAGCACACTGTCGATACTGTTATTTTTTTCACTGATATGGGCAATCAGCAAATGCTGAATTTTCTCAAGATCAATGGCATTTAACAAGCCTATAGCCTGATGATTATTCAGGTGTCCATAATCACCACCTACGCGCTGTTTCAACATTTCTGGATAAGGTCCGTTCGCCAGCATGTCTACATCATGATTGAACTCCAGCAATAAGGCATCACAAGCGGTATATTGCTTTTCAATATGAGGTGTTATGCAGCCAACATCGGTTAAGATACCAAAACTATATCCATTGCCGCTAAATATAAACTGGCACGGCTCACGCGCATCATGGGATACCACTACGGGTTGAACACTGATGTCGCCAACCAGAAAGGTCGTTTCGGCGTCAATAATGTTGACCCTGTCAAAATCATCAAACCTGCTGCCTTCAGCAGTGCCTTGGGTCATATAAACACTAATATCGTAATACTTTGCCAGCTTGTAAACGCCACCGATATGATCTGAGTGTTCGTGGCTTACAAAAATGGCATCAATATCAGCAGGGTTCAACCCCAAGTGACTTAAACGCTGACGGCATTGCTTCAAGTTAAACCCACAATCCACCAGCAGGCAGGTGTTGTCTGTTTGAATAACAGTAGCATTACCTTTACTACCACTGCCCAATGACGCGATTCGCATTGAGACTAATCCAAATGCTCTTTCAATAAACGCAAGACAAATTCGGCAATACCATAATCCACTGCCTGCTCCTGCTTATTTTCTACGAAAACCATCACGGCATTTACCTGGGGTTTAATTTGTAATATTAAAATATCATTTTGAGCATTATCTTTAAGCAGCTGCTTTCTTTCAAGCTGTTTGAACAACCTGCTTTCGTTACCATCGGCTTTAAGTCTAAGGTAGAATCGAGCCTGACTGCGATCAACATCCGATACCGGAAATTCTGCTTCCTTTAAAGCATCACTCAAAGCTCCCCAGGCATAATTAAAATCCTGTTCCATGAGCAAAACCGCACTGCCACCTTGTTCTTTAATTTGCACGGAAGGTTTAGCTGAGGGTTTTATTGCCGGTTTAACTGAAGTCGATTGAGCAAGCAGAGAAACGCTTTGTGACTTTTCTGGCTCATTTTGATCATCGGATAGGGTAGCCATCGGCCTGGGTGGTTTGAGTTCCAGCGTACCCTTGGCTTTAGGTTTATTTACCGGATCTTTTCCTCCAGGCACAGGAAAAAGGTCTTCATAGTCTGGCGTTGCTAAATGCTCAGGTACTTTCATTACCTCAAGCTCTCGTGCCTGAGAATAACTTGCTTTTTCAGCCCTGTCTTTAGCCCCAGGTAACCAGGCACAGCCCCCGGCAAACAGGCACGATAAAGATAACGAAAGGGCTAGTGCTAAAAAAACTTTCTTATGCATAAAATAATTTCTTCTTAATCATTATCGATTAAAATAAAGTCAAATGACATTGGCTTGTTCAAGAGCCTCTCTGACAGGACGCCGGTAAACGTCGCTTAAGACCGTCATGGGCAACCGAATAT
The DNA here is from genome assembly GCA_040235475.1 of Pseudomonadales bacterium. Taxonomy (GTDB): domain Bacteria; phylum Pseudomonadota; class Gammaproteobacteria; order Pseudomonadales; family UBA3067; genus JBECKY01. The sequence continues at coordinate 5,571 of JBECKY010000111.1, read as the reverse complement.
ATTCCTCTATCAAGCCCATCTCATATAAGGCCCACTTAACTGGTATCGGGTTAGATTCCAGAAATAGTTTTGAATGCAGGGCTTGCAAAGGGTTATTGATGGCCTCTGCGCTATCACGATCCCCGGCTATAGCCGCGGCACAAAGCGCAGCCATTTGTGCCGGCGCCACGTTGGCAGTTACGGAAATATTGCCTTTTGCCCCGATCAGCATGAGCTCCATAGCGGTCTCATCATCCCCTGAATAGAGACTCAGGTTTTCACCACAAAGCTCCAGTGTTTTTTTGCCCCTGTCGATATCTCCTGTGGCCTCCTTAATCCCTATAATATTATCTATGCTCGATAACCTGGCAACAGTTTCAGGCAGCATATCCACGGCTGTTCGACCCGGCACATTATACAGAATCTGCGGCACGGCCACCGCTTCAGCCACCGCTTTATAATGCAAATAAAGGCCTTCCTGGGTGGGCTTGTTATAGTACGGCGTTACCAATAAACAGGCGTCTGCCTGGTGAGACTTTGCAGCGCGAGTGAGTTCAATGGCTTCCCGGGTACAATTAGCGCCAGTACCTGCAATCACTGGCACCCGGCCTCTTGCTTGCTTAACAATGAACTCAATCACCTGGCTGTGTTCTTCAAAGTTAAGGGTAGCGGACTCGCCCGTTGTGCCAACAGCAACAATGGCATCGGTTTTTTTTTCTATGTGAAACTCCACCAAATTTGCTAATTTATCCCAATCCAGGGCTCCACCTTCTAACATAGGCGTGACTAAAGCAACCATACTCCCTGAAATCATACTAAGTCTCCAAGAATTGAAAGCTGGTGCTCAAAGTTCACCACACTTTTTATTAATTAGTTAACCCTGAATAAACTCGCGCCATAACTTTTTTCAGGCGTCGCGCTCGACTGGAAACCATGGACTAAAATAACAAGGCGCCAATCTTACATTAGCGCTTCAGCTAAAAACAAGCGGACATAGGTCGTTACACTGAACGTATCGAATGCCCAGTGGTTTAACCAGAACGGTTCGAGCCTGACTACGTAACGTCAGAACCATCAGCATCAAGCAGTTGAACAGGTTGATGCTGAGTGCTCCTTGGCCAGGCAGACAAAACCGCCTTAACCAAGGTAGCCAAAGGAATAGCAAAGAAAACTCCCCAAAAACCCCATAACCCACCAAACACCAGGATTGCCACAATAATAGCGACCGGATGCAAGTTTACTGCTTCGGAAAACAAAATGGGCACTAATACGTTGCCATCCAGGGCCTGGATAATAGCATAGAGCAGCATCAGGATAAAAAAATCAGATCCCACACCACCCCAGCCAAACTGAAAATAACCCACCGCAGCAACGGGTACAGTAACCACCGCAGCGCCAACATAGGGCACCATCACCGACAATCCAACCAACAAAGCCAATAACACAGCATAGTTTAATCCAAGCCAGACAAATACCAGAAAACTCACCGCGCCAACAATAAGGATTTCCAGGGCCTTGCCTCTGATATAATTACTGAGCTGATTGTCCATTTCGGCCATAACCTGAGTTAATACGCCTCTTTTATTCGGCAACAGAGATCCAAACCAGTGTATTAAAACAGCCTTATCCTTCATAAAGAAAAATACCAATAAAGGCACTAAGATCAGATAAATCAGGGCAGTCATCGCATCAACGATTCTGTCAATCGAGAATGACAGAATGGCTTGCCCGCCCCCTCCCACCTTTTGGGTCACAAGATTGACCCAAGCCTGTGCTTGCTCCACCGTGACCAGCCCAGGGTAGAGCTCCGGTAGCCGCATTAACAGGATTTTGCCTTCTATAATCATCTTTGGCAGCTGATCATTTAACAGACTGGTTAACTGCTGCCAGGTAAGTGGCAACAGCATAAATAAAATCATGACAAATAAACCAAGGCCCAAAATATAAACGCCATACACAGCTATTTTCTCGGGCAGCCCTTGTTTTGTCAGTGTTAAGACCAGGCCTTGAGCCATATAAGCCAAAATCAGCGCGGTAAAAACCGGGGCCAGCATTTTGCCCAGGATAAGCACCACGCCAAAGCTGATGAGCAAGGCAAAAAAGAGTATGACCGCCTCTTCATCAGAAAAATATTCTGCAAACCAATTTCTAAGCACATTACGCATAATATTAATTCGATGGCTTTAATTAAAATTTTTACAAACTTACAAGCTTGTATTCTTCATGGCTATTGCCAGTCAATCAGGCTTTTTTTATCAAAAAATGAAACCGTTGCTGATCATATTCCTGCTTGATTAATACATGATCAGTCTGATTTATATAGGTAGTAAAATCCTTTACCGACCCTGAGTCTGTTGTTGTTACATACAGGATCTTACCGGAAGTCGTTTGCTTAAGCCGCTGTTTCATTTTCAACAACGGCAATGGACAGGCTACACCTTCCATATTGAGGTGCTCATCGTAGCCTATCTCAACCTGGGCCATCATCATTGCATTAAAAACCTGGTAATTTTCTGTTTTTGTTCACTGATTATAAAGGATAATTTACTTGAATAATTGCAAATATGGAAAAGAGCACAAAACATACCGCTTGACCAGCGCTAAACCTGCCGTTGTCGGGTTAAAACTCCCACACAGGCTCAAAACCTGCCCTCCATCAAAGGTGCACACTTCATTTCTCGCCACCCACAAGGCTCGTGCGTATACTCTCTATAAACCATCTCACTCATGAAGCCCCTAATAAGGAACCTTCTACAATATAATGAGCCTAATGTTAAACTTTACTCACGGAAGTAAAAAACTCTGTCTATCTTATATTTGATCGCCATTAAGCAGCTAAGCCCAGACAAGTCAACACTGGCCTCTGGGTTGAGTCTGATTTTAAAGCGACCAGGCTTATGCCTGGCGACCCTGTTGCTGTGCATAAGCTTCTCCGGTATAGCGCTTGCTAATGAATCCGAGTTGCCGGTACTGGGCGATAGCATTTCCAGCGTAGTTTCCCCGCAAAAGGAGCATCGACTAGGAAGGGCATGGCTGAGAATGCTGAAATCCCAGGCGCCCCTTGTCAGCGATCCATTGCTAATCAATTATGTTGAAAATCTGACTTACAAGCTGGCTTACAACAGCGAGCTTGAACAACCTGATCTTGAACTGGTTATTATAGACAGCCCGGTTATTAACGCCTTTGCCGTTCCGGGTGGCATTATTGGCATTAATGCCGGATTATTCCTCAATGCCACATCCGAGGATGAATTATCAGGCGTTATTGCTCACGAATTGGCTCATTTAAGCCAAAGACACTTCGCTCGCACCGTAGAAGAAGCAAAGCGCTCGCAATTAGCCAACAGCCTGGCTCTTTTGGCCAGCATTATCCTTATAGCATCCGCCGATGGCGATGCCGGCCTTGCGGCCTTGGCAACCACACAGGCAGCCAGCATACAATCGCAACTAAAATTCAGTCGCAGGAACGAGCAAGAAGCCGACAGGGTAGGTATGCGAACACTGGTCGAATCAGATATGGATCCTGAAGCCATGAGCCGTTTTTTTGAGCGCCTGCAAAAAGCCTCAGAATTTCTAGGCCAAAGACCGCCGGAATATTTACTGACCCACCCGGTAACAGAATCCCGAATTGCCGATGCCAGAAGCCGCGCCAGCCGCTACCCCAGCAAAAACTATTTTGATAGACTGGAATTTCTTTTGATGAAAGCCAGAGTGCAAGTTCACTATACCAAGGATCTTAACAACTTCATTAAACTGCAAAAAAGCACATTAACAAAAGGAAATACTTATACGCAAGTAGCCAGTCAATACGCCATGGCACTTGCCTACATTGAATTAGGCGAACTTTCAGCGGCACAAACTATTATCAAAAAACTGCTGGCACAGGATCCTGACAGAATCATTTATATTACCACCTATGCCGACATTGATTTAAAGTCAGGCAATTCAACCAAAGCTGTTAGCAGACTCAAAAGCGCCCTGGATAAAAACCCGGGGAACTTGCCACTGACACTTTATTACGCAGAAGCTCTAATGAAAGCAGGCACCTTTAACGAGGCAGTTACAGTGTTGCGTAACCTAAGTTTAAGTCGCCCACAAGATGTGCAGACCTGGTTATACCTTGAAAAAGCTTACGGTGGAGCAAATGATATTATTGGCGTACACCAGGCCAGAGCTGAATATTTATTCCTGAGCAATCAAACGGAAAAAGCTATTGAACAAATGAATTTCGCTTTGATGTTGATTAAAAACGACTACCCGCGCACGGCAAAAATCAAAGGGCGGATTGAGTATTTTCAAAGCCATGCTGAAGATTTGAAACTTTGAAACACTGATTAATCACAGGTTTCAACAGTGAAGTTCAGCATGCGCTCTAATGGCAGCAGGGCCTTCTGAGCAAGCGCTGGATCGACAAAAACTTCATTACTGTTGTTTTCCAGGTTTTCCAATAAAGCCAATAAATTATCAAGCTGGTTCATTGCCATCCATGGGCAATAAGCACAAGATTTACAAGTTGCCCCTTCACCGCCGGTAGGTGCCGAGATAAAAGTTTTTCCAGGCTGGCTTTGCTGCAACTTATAAAAAATGCCTCTATCCGTCGCTACAATAAAAGTATCATTTGGCAGCTCTGAAGCGGCCTTAATAATCTGCGTTGTTGAACCTACTACATCAGCCATTGCAACAACCGCATCGGGGGATTCAGGATGCACCAGTAAAGCCGCATCAGGGTAAACGTTTTTTAGCTTTTTCAAACTACTGGCCTTGAATTCATCATGAACAATGCAAGCGCCATCCCACAGCAACATGTCAGCACCGCTTTGTTTTTGCACGTAATGGCCCAAATGCTTGTCCGGTGCCCAGATAATTTTCTCCCCTTGAGCGTGCAGATGCTCCACAACATCTACCGCAATGCTAGAGGTGACAACCCAGTCTGCCCGCGCTTTAACAGCGGCAGAGGTATTGGCATAAACCACTACAGTGCGATCAGGGTGTTGATCGCAGAAAGCATTGAATTCGTCTGCGGGGCAACCAATATCAAGGGAACAGGTGGCTTGCAGGGTGGGCATAAAAACTCTTTTCCCAGGACTCAAGATTTTTGCCGTTTCACCCATAAACTTCACCCCCGCCACTATCAGGGTGCTTGCAGGATGATTGTGGCCAAACCTGGCCATCTCCAGCGAGTCGGCTACACAACCACCCGTGCCTTCGGCCAGGGCTTGTAATGCCGGGTCAGTGTAATAATGAGCAACCAGCACGGCATCTTCCTCTGCAAGCTTTTGCCGAATGATCCTGAGATAACAATCGGACTCTGCCTGGGTCAACCTCAACCTTTCGTTAAGGTGGGGGTTTTCAAACTAATTTCGCACTTGAAGCCGGGGATGAAGCTTTTCTGAAACACTCATTTTAATAGGGTTGCCATCTACCTGAAAAAAAGTTTACTTTTCTGCATTCACCCTTAAATTAGGAGATCAACAAAACTGCAAATATTTATAGAATTATACCAGCTGATTTTACCCTGGGGATAGTAGTAAAGTTTTTCAAGTCGATAAGCTATAGAACATAAGCAGTTACAACTGAGGAATAAGGCAATCA
>JBECKY010000107.1:0-6758 GCA_040235475.1 Pseudomonadales bacterium | reverse complement strand
GCCAGGGTAAAACTTGAATTTAACCCGGCCTTGAGTTTTTTCAGAGATCTCATTTGCTCCAGCACGCATTTTTTTCATCCACACGGAGCCATCGGGTGAAAGTGTGGCAATTTTCAGGGTTTGCGCGTAGGCGATAGAGCTGCTTAAGACCAGGATGATAGAGGCAAGTGCCGTACAAGTAAGGGTGGCTTTTAAAAGGCTTCGCATATTTAGTTTCTCATTCACAGGTTTCTGAGCATTTAAATGTTGAAAATAATAACATCGCAAGGTTGTGAATTGTGGATAAATACAGCTTATTTTACATGTCTATTTTAAATAGACACTTAATGTCCAGAATTGTTTAAAAGGTCTAATTACCTAATCAGCTGATATAAGTTTTTAAAAATATTCATCGGCTCCAGCCAATAATAACTGGGCTCTTTGTTGTGCCAGGGTATTGATTAAGGTCAGCCCCTCGTAATCTACCGAGGCTGCAAGCACTTCATTAAGTAAAGCATCGTGTAAGTCGCGATTAAACATAAGGCGAGCATATTGCTCGGCAAAAACGACTTTGTACATCAGGTTGGTGTTGTTTGAAAATTTAATGGCACGCTCAAAATGCTTTTTACCTTCTTCCGGTTTCCCGCCAAGAGAAGGTGGCACCAATGTATCTAATACGCCAAGGTATAAATGAGCGCCGCCGCCATCGTAAGTTTCGTCCATTGCAATTACGCGGTTCATAATCGCCTTTACTTTGGCAAGATCAGCAACGGCATTCCAGTCATCATTATGAGCCTGAATCCATCCAGCCCAGGCAACACCCAGTGTATATAAACTGTTTATATCTTTGCTTTTAGTTTGTTTGAGTGTCTCATTAAAGTCTTCGTAACGCATGTTTTTAAGCTCACAGAAGTGTTTTTTTCGTGAACAAAAAGCTCTTTGCGCATAGTTAAAAGATTTGTCGGAAAGAATCTGAGTACGCTTGGGATCCGTTGTAAACGCGCTTGCATAGGCGCCACTGAGTTTCGATGCGGCTAACAAAATCCCTTCACTGTTGGGGCTGGCCTCAACCAGCGCTTCAAGCAGTAGCAGGTAGGCGGGGGCGCCGTCCTTAACCATTTGCAGGTCGTTATTATTCAATATTGCATTTGAAAAAACCGTAGAGGCTTTTTGGGCTGGAGAGGGAAATAAAGCGCAGCCAGTAAAACTAAATGCCAATAGAAGCAGGCATAAAAAGCGCAAAACAGAAGCAAAAGGCTTCAGTTTTGCTGCTCGATTGGCGGTGTTAGATGATAAATGTAAGGGATAAACCATGGCTTGAAATATATTTCGGTTAAGGTAGGGTTGAACATTCTAACGCAGTCAGGGCTGTTTCCCAACCCTGGAATAGCTGTGTTTGCCTGTGGATTGTGAGGTTATGCCGTACGAGGCGGAGCAGGTACAGTATTTAAATGCCACTGGTTTAATTATGAGCGGGTTTAAGAGTAGGGTATTGCACAAAATTCTGATAGCCTTAGAGCCCTTCGCAGCGTAAACAAGAAGCCTATGTACGGCCAGCTACTTGACTAGGCGCACTTTTGTTTGGACCAGGTTGTGAGCAGTCAATGGCTTGTACCTTGCCGAGACCTGAATAAAAATAATAGGGGAAAGGAGTAAATCAATGTCAAATAAAGCATTTTGGGATTGGGCGCAGAATGAGCCAGAGCGCTTGGCTCTGGTAACTGCAGAAGGTAAAGAGTTTACCTATGGGGAGCTTGGCGCAAGGGTGAATCAGCTCTCCCGGGCTCTGCAAGCAATGGGCCTGGGGCGAGGCGATGGTGTGGCCATGCTGCTGAATAACCACGCTGAGTGGATTGAAGTGTTCCTGGCTGCGCATCAGGTTGGCCTGTATTTAACGGCTATAAACTACCATCTCACTGGCCCCGAAGTGGCTTATATTCTCGAAAATTGTGAAGCCAAGGTATTTATTACCGAAAACGCCTATGCCGAGGCTGCTCAGAAAGCCGTTGGTGAACTTGATTTTGACGCGAGCCATTGCATTGCCATTGATGACCTCGATGGCTTTGTCGCTTATGAAAGTGTTTTAGCGCCGCAGTCTACCGAGTTGCCCGAGCAGCGTTCGGCAGGGAATTTAATGTTATACACATCGGGTACCACGGGGCGGCCGAAGGGCGTACGCAGACCCCTGGCCGATGCCAGTCCAGAAGCATCTGCCTCCATGAGTGCACTGCTGGGTATGCTATTTGAAATTGAAGCAGGTAAAGGTGCTCACCTAGTGATGGGGCCTTTATACCATGCTGCGCCTGCCGGTTTTGCCTCGGGTGCCATGCACATGGGGCAAGCAGTGGTGCTGATGAAAAAATGGAGCGCTGAAGCCTGCCTGGAAAAAATTGCCAAATACCGTATTACGGCAACCCATATGGTGCCCACCATGTTTCAGCGTTTGCTGGAGCTGCCGGATAAAACCAAGTCGCAGTATGATCTCAGTAGTCTTAAAAATGTCATTCATGCGGCTGCTCCATGCCCTCCCGACACCAAACGTAAAATGATCGATTGGTGGGGGCCTGTTATCTACGAATACTATGCCGCCACTGAAGGCGGTGGTGCTTATGTTAATTCAAAGCAGTGGCTGGAGAATCCAGGTACGGTTGGTAAAGCCTGGCCCGGTAGTCAGTTGTTGATTTTGGATGATGAGGGTAAGGAGTTACCCGCGAACGAGGTGGGCACTATTTACATGTCCTCGCCGATGGGCGAATTCAAATATTACAAGGATGACAAGAAAACCGCCGAGAGTACCCGGGGCAATTTGTTCACCGTAGGTGACATGGGTTACCTCACAGACGGTGGCTGGTTATTTATCTGTGATCGTAAAAACGACATGATTATTTCCGGTGGAGTTAATATCTACCCTGCTGAAATTGAAGCCGTTTTGCATCAGCATCCGAAAATTTCCGATGTTGCTATTTTTGGTATACCTGATGATGACTGGGGTGAGTCGGTTAAAGCCGTGGTTGAATTAGTTGCAGAGGTAGAACCTTCTGATACAATCGCCGACGAAATCCTGACTTTTGCCGCTGAAAACCTGGCCAAGTACAAGCTGCCCAGATCAGTGGATTTTGTTGATGAGCTGCCGCGTTTACCCACTGGCAAACTCTATAAGCGTTTACTTAGGGATAAGTACTGGGAAGGCAAAGAAAAGAAAGTATAAAAACATAAAAAGTATAAAGGGTTTTCGCGCAATGTCGCGAACACTACCTTTGGCTGGAAAACTAACCTGCTTATTACAATAACAATGGCCTGATAAATAAAAACGGGCACATAGATAAAAGGAGAGCTGCATGAGCAATAAAAAACCCTTGGAAGAAGGTTATTTCGTGATTCACGAAGATGGAACTCCCGCACTGCTAGGATCTTACAGCAAAGCCGCTGACCAACATTACTTCCCCGTCCGTAAACAGTGCCCGATCACCGAGGAGCCGGTAGAAACTGTGGAGCTGCCAACTGAGGGCGAACTTTACTCCTGGACTTATATTTATATGCCGATGATGGGTGCTACTCAAATGGGTGCTGCTGGCCATGGCGTTGGCCAAATTGATTTGCCCAATGGGGTGCGTGTTCAGGCGAGTATTACCGGTGAAAAAGGCGACTGGGAAATTGGTATGAAAATGAAGCTGGACTTACAGCCGATCATTAAAAAAGGCGATACTGAGCTGTGCACCTTTTGCTTCAGCCCTGCATAGCACTCAATATAACAATGATTACAAGCGGAGAATAAAAAATGAAAGAAGATGTTTATGTTATTGGGGTAGGCATGCACCCTTTTCAGCGAATAGCCCCGCCTTTGCGCGACATGGCCTATACGGCTGGAAAAGCGGCTTTGGATGATGCCGGTATCAAGTTTAAAGATGTCGGCGCCCTTTATAATGGTTACCTGGGCGCGAATATGCTTGAAGGTATTAGCTTTGCCAAAGATTTTGGTTTAACCAACGTGCCTATCACTCATGTTGAAAATGCCTCCGCTACGGGCTCTTGCGCTTTTCGTGAAGCTGTCGGCCAGATTGAAGCAGGCCGCTGTGAAATAGCCATGGCCCTGGGTTTTGACGATATGATGAAAATGGGCATGGACATGATGAAAATGATGTCCGGTGCTGATCCAAAAATTGAAAACATCATTTTGCCCGCAGGTTTTTTTGCTATGTGGGCTACACGTCGCATGCATGAATACGGCACCACCGAAGAAACCTTTGCCAAAATTGCGGCCAAAAACTGGAACCATGCCCGCTATAACACCATGGCCCAGCGCCAGTCCGCCCATGAGGTCACGGCTGAAGAAGTGTTGGCTTCTCGCCAGATTGCTTATCCTCATACCTCAAAAATGGCTTGCGCTGCCGGCGGCGGTGCTGCCTGCGCGATTGTGGCAACCAAAGCCATTGCAGAAAAGCTTGCCAATGGCCGCCCGCTGGTTAAAGTGATTGGCTCCCAGTCCAAGTCAGAACACTACACCAACGGCCATATTTTTATGGGCGCGGTTGTGGGTCCTAGCGAATTAACCACGGTGACGACTAAAGCATTGTACGAGGAAAGCGGTATCGGTCCTGACGATGTTAGCCTTGTGCATGTACACGACGCCTTCCCAATCGAGGAATTAATGTATTACGAGCTGATGGGGCTTTGCGACGAGGGTGAAGGTGACCGTCTGGTTGCCGAAGGCGCTACCTCCATTGGCGGGCGCATTCCATTTTCAACCGATGGTGGCTTAACAGCCCGTGGCCACCCCGGTGGCCCAACAGGCCTGGCTCAGATTTGGGATGCAACTCAACAATTGCGTGGTGAATCGGGTAAACGTCAGGTTGAAGGTGCTACCAATGCCATGGTGCATATGATGGGTGCTGGGTCTATATGCATTATGCATATGTTGCAAAGAGCCGGTTAATAAACGGATTGCAGCTGCTTAGAGCCGATCTAAAGCGCGAGGGTATTTCTTTTAATTATTCATCTAAAAGAAAAAGTAGCTTGAATTAGATCGGCCCTAAACGAAAATAAATGTTGCAGCAATGAGCTTGATGAAAAGGGATGTGGACCTGGCTGTTTTTAGGTATGCTGTTTAGATCAATGCGTTCTAATTTGCAATACCCTCTGCGACAGCCTTTAATAGCATGAAGTTTTTTTGCGACAGTTTTGCAATATGGTAGGTTGCTTTATATGATCGCTAAAGTAGTAAGCCAGTGATAATAAAATAATAAAAAACACAAAATAACAAAACAAATACTAAGGAGAAATACCATGTCTTCAGTAGGATTTTGGAGCATTGCGCAGGAAACACCCGAGCGAATTGCAGTGATTTCAGCGCAAGGTGAAAAACAAACATTTGGTGAATTATTTACCCGCGTTAATCAAATCTCACATGGTTTAAGAGCTCTTGGCTTGGAAAAAGGTGATGGCATCGCCATGGTGATGTCTAACCAGCCTGCCTATCTGGAAATCTTTTTAGCCACACAACAAGTTGGTTTGTACATTACCCCCATTAACTACCACCTTACCGGGCCAGAAATTGCCTATATTCTGGATAACAGTGGTGCCCAGGCATTTTTTGCCGGTGAAAAATTTGCCGATGCCTGCATCAAGGCCGTAGATGAACTGGGCTACGACAAATCCAGGTGTTTTTCAGTAGGTAAGGTCAAGGGCTTTCAGTCCTATGAAAAAGTGTTTGAAGGCGAGAGCGGCAACTTACCGGAAAACAGAGCAGCAGGTCAGCTGATGCTGTACACCTCGGGTACTACTGGGCAGCCCAAAGGCGTGCGTCGCCCACTTGAGGACGCAAATCCCGATGCAACGGCGATGATGTCAACTTTAATGGGAGCGCTGTTTGACCTCAAAGCCCACGCAGGTGTGCACATGGTAACCGGCCCACTTTATCATGCTGCCCCAGGTGGTTTTGGTATTGGTGGTTTGCACATGGGGCATACCCTGGTACTGGTAGAAAAATGGGATGCTGAAGAATGTTTGCAGCTGATTGAAAAATACAAAGTAACGGTCAGCCACATGGTGCCTACCATGTTTTATCGCTGCTTGAACTTACCGCAAGAAGTTAAGAACAAATACGATATCTCCAGCCTTGAGTGCATTATTCACGGTGCTGCCCCCATTGCCATCGATAAGAAAAAAGCCCTTATCGATTGGTGGGGCCCGGTGCTGGTTGAATACTACGGTGCTACCGAAGGTGGGGGAGCCATCTGTAAATCTGAAGACTGGTTGAAAAAACCCGGTACCGTGGGTAAGGCTTGGCCAGGCAGTCAACTTAAAATTCTCGATGACGATAAAAATGAATTGCCAGCCAATGAAGTGGGCACCATTTACATGTCGTCAATGATTGGTGAATTTGAATACTATAAAGATAAAGCAAAAACCAATAAAAACCGAGCCCCTGGAGGTTTGTTTACTGTGGGTGATGTCGGTTACCTCGATGACGAAGGCTGGTTATTTCTTTGTGACCGCGATTCCGATTTAATTATTTCCGGGGGTGTTAACATTTACCCGGCTGAAGTGGAAAAAACCCTGATACTGCACGAAAAAATCGAAGACGTGGCGGTGTTTGGTGTGCCCGATGAGATTTGGGGCGAGTCTGTGCAAGCAGTGGTGCAGTTGAAAAAAGGTGTGGAGTCCAGTGAAGCCCTTAAAGAAGAGCTGATGGACTTTGCCAAAGAAAGATTGGCAAAATTCAAGCTGCCACGGGCCATAGACTTTGCTGAAACGCTGCCACGTCTGGATACAGGTAAGCT
>JBECKY010000083.1:0-6028 GCA_040235475.1 Pseudomonadales bacterium | reverse complement strand
TATCCTCGCAAACGCCCACACAAATATCTCATTTTTCTGTTTGTTAAAGATCGTTCAGCAACTCAGCCGAGGCGCAGAAGTATATACACATCACCAAAACTGTCAACCAATTATTAGCACTAAATCGTTAATAATTTTAACGGCATGATACACAGCAAACAACTAAAGACTTGTCAAGAACGCACTCGTCGCCAGAGAGGCATCAGCAGACCAAACAAGGAATAGCTTAGCGCCATGCCAAATAACACCACCGGGGGATCAATAAAAAAAACTGCAAGCAAGAGCACTGCAATCAGGATAGTAATAAAAGGCACCCGGCCTTTAAAATCAATTTGCTTGAAGCTTGGGAAGCTCAAATTACTGACCATCAATATCCCCGCCATTACGGTGATCAGCAAGCTCAGGTAAGTCACAGCCTCACCGGAAACGCCATTATCAGCCCCAAACCACACCAAGCCAATAATTAAGCCGGCAGCAGCGGGGCTGGACAAGCCGGTAAAGTAGGCTTTATCGGTAGATTCCGGTTGGATATTAAAACGCGCCAGCCTAAGACATGCGCAGGCCGTATAAATAAACGCGGCAACCCAGCCCACCTTACCCAGTTCACTCAACGACCAGTTAAAAACCACCAAAGCAGGGGCAACCCCAAAGGCTATGCTGTCGGAAAGGCTGTCATATTCTGCCCCAAACGCACTCTGGGTATTTGTCATTCGAGCCACACGACCATCAAGGCCATCCAAAATACCTGCGACTAATATGGCAATAGCGGCATTTGCAAATTGACCATTCACGGAGGCGATAATGCCATAAAAGCCCCCAAATAAAGCGCCGGTGGTGAAAAGATTGGGCAAAAGATAAACACCTTTAATGAGTGCTTTTTTGCCACCTTTGATTTCACCTTCAATCACTTCAAAGGTGACTCCTGATTCGTCTTCGTCTTTAAAATCTTCTGGTTCCATAGGCTTATTATTTAATCTCTGGGCATTAAAGCTTATTGTCCAAGCACCTGACTTTTATAGTTGAACACACGCAAAGCAGGCCGGGCTTTGGTAACTATACTATTTAAATGAACCCTGAAAAAGTCGCCCCATGACTTGTTCGGAAGCTCCCTGGCTTAAAAACTGACAAGCCTCAAAACCTAAAAAAACCTCAGCCGAGTCATTGCTCGCTGAAGTTTTTAGATTTAGGAGTTCACTATTGAAAAACGCGGCCATAAGAAGCCGCGTTTTTAAGGGTGATAAATCAATTTTTTGCTTTATCAACAATTTTATTAGCCTGGATCCAGGGCATCATAGCACGGAGTTTGTCACCGACTTTTTCAATGGGATGCGCTGCATTGTTACGACGATAGGCTGTCATAGAAGGGTAGTTATGCGCACCTTCGGCTATAAACATTTTCGCATATTCGCCATTTTGTATGCGCTTTAAGGCATTACGCATTGCCGCTCGCGACTCAGCATTTATCACTTCCGGGCCAGTAACGTATTCGCCATATTCGGCATTATTGGAGATAGAGTAGTTCATGTTAGCAATACCTCCCTCATACATCAGGTCGACAATCAACTTAAGTTCATGCAAACACTCAAAATAGGCCATTTCAGGAGCATAGCCAGCTTCCGTCAAGGTTTCAAAACCGGCTTTAACCAGCTCTACCGCGCCACCACACAGAACGGCCTGCTCTCCAAATAGATCAGTTTCAGTTTCGTCCTTGAAAGTGGTTTCGATAATTCCAGTACGGCCACCGCCAATAGCGCTGGCATAGGACAAGGCAATAGCTTTAGCTTGACCCGTTGCGTCCTGGTTGATGGCAATCAAATCTGGAATACCACGGCCATTAACAAACTCGCTACGCACCGTATGCCCCGGCGCTTTAGGCGCAATCATAATCACGTCGAGGTCTTTACGCGGCACCACTTGGTTATAGTGAATCGCAAAACCATGGGCAAATGCCAACACTGCACCTTCTTTCAGATTAGGCTCTATTTCCTGTTTATAGAGCGTAGATTGGAATTCATCCGGCGTCAGCACCATGACTACATCCGCCTCACTGACGGCTTCAGTGACACTTTTTACCTGAAGACCATTTGCTTCAGCCTTGGCAATAGAGGACGAACCCGCCCTTAAACCTACGACCACATCTACTCCAGATTCCTTTAGGTTGTTAGCATGCGCATGTCCCTGGGAACCATAACCGAGTATGGCTACTTTTTTAGCTTGTATAATTGAAAGATCAGCGTCTTTATCGTAATAAACTTGCATTACCTTGTTTCCTGTAACCTGAGATTGTTATTTCAAAACCTGAATTTAATTTTAAATTCAGGTCACCTAAGTCTTTCTGTTTTCATAGCAGCTTCATAAACTCAGAACTTTTTCACCTCTGCCTATGCCAGTCACACCGGTACGGGCCAACTCAACAATAGACGCATCACCCACGGCCTCAATAAAGGCATCCAGCTTGCTGCTGGTGCCGACCAGTTGAATGGTGTACATAGAGGTCGAAACGTCTACAATCTGCCCACGAAAGATGTCCGCAGTGCGTTTAATTTCAGCCCGCTGCGCACCAGCAGCCTTCAGTTTGACCAACATCAGCTCGCGCTCCAAGTGAGCTCCCTCAGTTAAATCCACCAGCTTAACAACTTCAACGAGCTTATTCAGCTGTTTGGTAATTTGCTCAATCGTACGCTCATTGCCATTGGTGGTTAATGTTAACCTTGAAAGCGTTTCATCATCGGTAGGAGCCACTGTCAAAGAGTCAATATTATAGCCTCTTTGCGAAAACAACCCCACTATTCTGGATAAGGCACCGGCTTCGTTTTCCATCAGGATAGAAATAATTCTCCGCATATCAGGTACGCTCCGTTTTACTGAGGATCATATCTTTCATGGAGCCACCCGCTACGGCCATGGGGTATACGTGCTCATCAGGGTCTACGTAGATATCCATGAACACCAGCTTGTCTTTCAGTTTAAACGCCTCTGTCATGGCAGACTCAAGATCTGCTAATTTTTCGACTTTCATTCCCACATGACCATAAGCTTCGGCCAGTTTTACAAAATTCGGTAACGACTCCATATAGGAATGGGAGTAGCGCTTATCATATTGCATGTCCTGCCATTGCTTTACCATGCCCAAGGCCTGATTATTCAGATTGATAATTTTCACTGGTAAATCATATTGCAGGCAAGTGGACAGCTCTTGAATATTCATTTGAATACTGCCTTCGCCGGTCACACAAGCCACGTCTGAGTCGGGGTGAGCAAACCGAACTCCCATGGCCGCAGGCAAGCCAAAGCCCATGGTGCCAAGGCCACCAGAGTTGATCCACTGCCGGGGGCGGTCGTATTTGTAGTACAAGGCGGCAAACATCTGGTGCTGACCAACGTCCGAGGTGATATAAGCCTGCCCCTTGGTCACTTTATACAGGGTTTCGATTACCTGCTGAGGTTTCATTTTATCGCTGTCGTCAGTTCGATACTGCAAACATTTGCGGCTGCGCCAGGTCTCTATTTCATTCCACCAGTGCTTTAATGCCTGGGCATCTGCTGACACATCGCTTTGCTTAATCAAAGCGATCATATCAGTAAGCACTTGATCAACCGGCCCAACAATAGGCACGTCAGCGGTTATGGTTTTTGAAATAGAGGCGGGATCAATATCGATGTGAATAATCGTCGCATCCGGGCAAAATTTTTGCGTGTCATTAGTCACTCGGTCATCAAAGCGGGCACCAACTGCCAGAATCAAATCTGAATAGTGCATGGCATTGTTGGCTTCATAAGTGCCGTGCATGCCCAACATACCCAAAAATTGCTTGTCGGAACCAGGGTAGCCGCCCAAACCCATCAGGGTATTGGTCACCGGATAATTCAGCAGCTTAACCAGCTCAACCAGTTGCGCGGAAGCATTTCCCTGAATAACACCGCCACCAGCATATATAACCGGCTTTTTCGCCGCCAAAAGCAGGTCTACCGCTTTTTTTATTTGCCCGGTATGACCACGAGTCACTGGCGTATAAGAGCGCATTTTGACTTTTGCAGGGTACTGGTATTCAAAGGTATTTGCCGGGTGGGTCAAATCCTTGGGAATATCAACCACCACCGGGCCAGGGCGACCGGTACTGGCAATGTAATAGGCTTTTTTAATCACTTCCGGAATGTCTTTAGCCCTGCTTACCAAAAAGCTGTGCTTCACTATCGGACGGGAAACTCCGACCATGTCGGTTTCCTGAAAAGCATCTTCACCGATCAAATGGCTTTGTACCTGACCTGAAATAACAACCAAAGGAATAGAATCCATATAGGCTGTAGCAATGCCGGTTATGGTGTTAGTGGCGCCAGGACCGGAAGTTACAAGTACAGTGCCGGTTTTGCCACTAGCGCGGGCATAACCATCGGCCATGTGCACAGCAGCCTGCTCGTGCCGGACAAGAATATGGCGCACGGCATCTTGTTGAAATAATGCATCGTAAATATGTAAAGCGGCCCCTCCGGGGTACCCAAAAATCAAATCGATACCTTCGTCCTTAAGAGAACGAATCAGCATCTCAGCACCAGAAAGTAATTCCACGTTGCAAACCCTGTAACTAAGTCAGTCAAATTTGATTGTAAGTTTTAAGTACCTAACGCCAGGTAGATTGTAATAGACACTGTTACTGTCGTCACAAACATACAAACCATTAAGCAATGCTTGCAAGAGCCGCTTGTTTAGAACCACTCTTGTGATGAGACTGTTCTACATGAGGGTTATGTAGAAAGTGCAAGCTGGGTAGTGTTGCATTGACCGCGGCAGGGTGACTGCCTGTAAGGTCTCTGGACTACAAAATGCCATGCTAAGCGCGACAACCTCTGTCCACACCGGATCCGAGATCCTTAACAGATGCGTTAAAAATGCTCAAAGCCTAGACGGTCTGTAATTTTGACAGAATAATAGCGCTTGTCAATCAAAAGCTTGTATGCAAAAAGATCGCTGACTGGGCCAGACCAGGGTTTGTAACATCCTGACACTCGCCCACTGGCTTATTCAGGGCCCAGGATAATTGCTACCTTGCTCACAATTAAGAAAATTCGTTCGTCAAATAGTTAAACTGTGTTTAATGTTATATTGATCAATACATTATAGTATCTTAACCAGCCAAGCCTGAAAAAAGTAAACTTTAAAATTTTGGTATAGACTCAAGCACTTGGAATAGATCATTCATCATGAAAAGCATTTCATCACTAACAAGCAAAAGGCTGCTGACCAGCGTCCTTATCTTCAGCACTCTTACCTTAAGCACAAATATCCAGGCAGGAAAATTTTACAAATGGGTAGATGAGAGCGGTGCTACCCATTACACTGAAACGCCACCTCCTAATACCCAATCAACAACCGTTCGCACTCAGGGCCAAGATCCCAAAAATGCGGAGCAAGCCCAGGCTAAATTATCAGAACAGCGCAAGACCTTTGCTGAAGCCATTGCCGATAAGCAAGAAGCCAGCAAAAAAAGCGCCGTAGAAGCTGAAAATGAAAAAATTAAAAAAACCAATTGCGATACTGCAAAGAACAATCTGAAAATGCTAGAGGAACACAGCAGGATTAGAGAAAAAGGCGAGAATGGCGAATACGTAGCTATAGGGGAAGAACAACGTCAAGCCAAAATACAAACCGCAAAACAAAACATTAAAGAATTCTGCAACTAATAAATGAAGATGTAGTGCAATCTAGCTATTTTGCTCGCCGATGCAGTGCAAAGGTTTACTGGATTAATTTTCTGCCCAACCACACCGTAACCAGCACACTAAGCACAAAGCCAAACCACAGATAAACAGAGCTAATAGTTGTTGAATAACTATCCGGACGAAAAGCCCGACTAACGCCCGCAGTGCCGGGCAAACTTATCAATGCAGCGGATGTGTCCGCCACGTATTAGCTTGCTTACTTAAGCGGCATCCGCATTTTCTGCTGCCTTATGCCTTTTAAGAAAAAAAACAAAAACAGCTATGGACACAGCAGTAATCATGAAGAAAACCCAAAAATACCGCATATAGT
>JBECKY010000034.1:0-18951 GCA_040235475.1 Pseudomonadales bacterium | reverse complement strand
AGCTTAAAAAAGCATGCCTGCTCTGCCTGTGTAAACACATCATACTGACACCGATAACACAATGGATTTCATTTTAATTTATACCCACTGTTGTAGAGCTCCCTGGATTTTTGAAAACATCTAAGAAGCATCTCAGCATTACTGAAACGAAAATTGTAATCAATTACTTAACTCACACCCTAGCAGCTTATTTGTCAGCCAGATAAATTCGTAAGGAGCAAGGCTTATTTTATGCTCAAGATCAACAAAATGTGTACCGGTTATAAGGTTAACCCAGGTGTCGAGATTTATTAAATTTAAAGATGAAAGTGGAATAAACACCGTTTCATTGGAAACATTGTGCAGGCAGAAAATACTTTGTTCCCGGTTGGGGCTTTGCCGCCAGAATCCGAACACCTGATCACTGATATGCAAGGTATACTGTACTGCATTGGGGTGAAAGGCTGGTTGTTTGATACGGATTTGTAACAGTTTTTTTATTCCTTTATACACAGCAGCATGGTGGCTGTTTGCATCATTCAGCTGCTTATCCAATAGCTCATAGTTCCATTTGAAACGGTTAATGCTCCGGTTTTGGTTGGTATGCACTACGCCTTTTTCATAATTCTCTGTGCCGATAAAGCTGTGAATGTAGATACCGGCAATACCTTCAAGCGACAACATAATGGCATGAGCGCAAAGAAAGCGCTGCAGTTGCCAGTTGTCTCTACCTGATAAAGTGCCTTTAAAGGCGTCGAAAAGAGCAATATTGATTTCATAAGGTTTAGCGTTGCTATTCTCCGTCGATCGCCAGGAAATTTTACCACCAAAAGATTCCATACAATTGACAAGCTGGCTGATTTCGTCTTCAGAAAGCAAACCCTCAACCGGGCGTAAACCAATACCATCGTGGGAAGCCAGAAAATTAAAATAAAAGGTGCCGGTTTGTGCCGGTGGCATACTCATTTGCCAGGTTTTCAGGTGCTTGCTGGTGCCGGTTACCAGAGCGTGAACAATCAGTGGCGGCAAGGCAAAATTATAAACGCCGTGCGCCTCGTTGGCGTTGCCGAAATAAGAAAGGTTTTCGTGGTTGGGAACGTTGGTTTCAGTAATCAGAATGGCGTCGGGACAGTAGTGCTCAACTAAAGTATGCAGCAACCGAATAATTTCATGAGTTTGGGGTAAGTGTATACAGCTCGTACCTTGTTCCTTCCATAAAAAAGCCACCGCATCCAGGCGCAGGATACGAACGCCCCAGTCCAGATAATATTTAATGATTTTTACCATTTCCACCAATACATCAGGGTTGGCAAAATTCAAATCCACCTGATCATGACTGAAAGTGCACCAGAGGTTCTTTTGACCCTCCAGAGTTTCCACTACCTTGAATAGTGGACTTGTGCGCGGGCGAACAACGGCAGAAAAATCGCTATCCTTATCGACGGTAATAAAATAATCTTTGCCCGGGTGTTTTCCGTATTTAAAATCTTCAAACCAGTTGCTTCGCGCCGAGCAATGATTAATGACCAGATCTGCCATTAAGCGGTAGTTTGCGGCAATGTGTTGAATATCGGCCCAATCGCCAAGAGCATCGTTCACTTTCAGGTAGTCGATGACCGAGAAACCATCGTCGGAGCTATAGGGGTAAAAAGGCAGAATATGTATGCCATTGACCAGGCCTTTAAGGTCATGGTCTAAAAAATTTAATAAGGTTTTCAAGGGCGTTTCATTTTCTCGCCTGATACTGTCACCATAGGTGATAACCCAGACATCTTTTTCGGTCCAATGGTTGCTGTGGGGTATAGGAGTGGACTGGCAATTCTTCAGGTCCATTGCTTCAATTAATGCCGCTGCAATTTTCTTGGCTGGCAGGTCAGGGTAAATATTCTGTACGTGGGTTTCAACCAGTACATCTAAGTCGTAGTGTTCCTGAGATTGCATTGATGTCTTCATTTTAGCGAGTGAAACTGAATAAATTTTTATCCTGGCTTCAGGATCAAGAGTTTATTGAAAGTCTTCCATATCATCGGCCACTGCTTTATGCAGTTGGTCAAGAATATTGGGCACCGCACTGATTACCCGACTCCAGCTGGGGATAAAGGGCTTTTCCATAGGGTTATCCAAAAAGCGATTACCGGCAACAATAATATTGCTGGCAAATAACTCCACCGCCTGCTCTTCACTGTGTATGTCCAATGAGAGGCCGTTCATATTCGCATTGTTGTAATAGGTTTCGACAAAATCAAGGGCAATACGGTAGTAAGTGGCTTTAATAGACCGAAAAGTTTCGCTGCTAAAGACAACACCATTGGTAGCTAACTTACGAAACAATGCCTTGGATATGTCGATGGACATTTTCGACAAACCTTGCTCCTTGTCTTCTGCGGATAAGATTTGATGTTTATGATCATAAATATCGGCAATATCCGCCTGGCACAAGCGATTGTTAGCATAGTTACGATTGAGCTCAGAAAGTACGCCAATTTCCAATCCCCAGTCACTGGGAATGCGAAGATCGGTGATTACATCGGTTTGAAAAGAAAACTCCCCAGCCAGTGGATAGCGGAAACTGTCTATGTATTCCAGGTATTCATTATACCCGATGGTCTTTTTTAGGGCGTGAAGCAAGGGCGTTACCAAAAGTCGACTGACTCTGCCATGCATTTTTCCATGTGCTGCGCGGGCATAATAACCTTTACAGAATGCGTAGTTAAAAGCCGGATTGGCAATGGGGTAGATCAACCGCGCCAGTAAACTGCGATCATACGTGAGGATGTCGCAATCGTGTAAAGCAACCGCTTTTGCTTTCCCTCTGGCCAGGGCATAGCCCAGGCAATACCAGACGTTACGACCTTTGCCCATTTCCATTGGCTCGAGATTTTCCCGTTTTAACTGTTCATCAATAGCTCGCAGTCTTGGGCCATCGTTCCAAAGTACTTTGAAAGGTTGATTAAGGGGTTTAAAAAACTTAAGCGCTTTTTGGTACTGATCTTTGTCGGCACGGTCAAGGCCGATAATGATTTCAGCCAGGTAGTCCACCTTGCTTAACTCCTTAACAATGTGGGGCAAGGCCTCTCCTTCAAGCTCAGAAAACAACGACGGCAGCACTAAACACATGGGCCGCGTTTTGGAAAACTCTCTAAGCTCAGCTTCCATATCTTCAAGGCTGCGCTGATGAAGATTGTGAAAAGTGGTGATAATACCGTTTTGATAAAAATCAGACATGTCTACATTCCTTTTAGCCAAATATGTTTAAGCATTATGCTCTGTTTCGGTATCAGATATCCCTCTGTCAGTATTTTTGCCAGAAAATAAATTTTCCTCAAGTATTTTTTCGATAGCCTCGCTCCAGCCTTTGGGACCATAGTTATTCGTATAATAGGCCTTCTCTTGATCCAGAACAGGGAATTCTCTCACCGGAGACCGAACGCAGACAGGAAAGTCTGCCACTTCCAGCATATCAATATCGTTAGCGCTGTCACCTAAGCAAATAACCTTGGTTCCTGGATGCCTATACAGAGTTTGCCGCAAATATAAAATGGGCTTGGCTTTATTGGTTTGCCCTATGACATGATAAAAGCGACCGCCGCTGAGTATGTTCAATTGCTTTGCCTGCAAGTATGAAGTAAAACTTTTAAAAGCAGTTTCACTATCCTGCCATAGGAGAGGCTCAGAGTATTGACGATCCAATGCCTGTCTGGCTGAGTTTTCGTCAAGGTTTGTAAGTTTCATGACGTCCTTTATAGTCCAGTCAGCAAAGCCTTCAAAGTGCCATGAGTGTTGTGTTCGGGCTTTATGAATAGTATCTATGATTTTTTTTCTGTGTTCTCCAAATAGAAGGTAATAATAATCTTCAGTCAGCGAAGAGTTAAAGAGGGTTGCTTCCTGGCTTTGCTGGGTGAAAACTGTTTTAGCAACATGGCTTGGGATATAAAGTGCTGAACCGTTTTCGACAATAAAAGCAGTTGAAATCGCCATTTGTTTTTGCAGGCAGAGGACTTCTTTGACGGATTTACTGGTGTTAAAAATAACCGGAATATTCAGGCTTCGAAGTTTTTTTAGCGCAGGTTCTGCGCCTCGCCAGGAATAATTATTATGGTCTAATAAGGTGCCGTCCAAATCAGTGACGACAAGAAACGGCGGCGCGGGATTAAAGATGTTTTTTTCAGCCATTTTATTTATCTCTTCTTTATATTTAGTATTTGCTGATTATTGTCCAGGCTGATACACCAATCTGCTTTTTCGGGCAGTGTTTTCAGCGCATGCTCTGTCAACCTTTGATAGTGAGCAATAAAATGCTTAAGTTCTTTGGGCGAAAAAGTGCGTATTTTTTTTCCGGCG
Organism: Pseudomonadales bacterium; assembly: GCA_040235475.1. Lineage (GTDB taxonomy): Bacteria > Pseudomonadota > Gammaproteobacteria > Pseudomonadales > UBA3067 > JBECKY01. Next base: position 14,631 of record JBECKY010000034.1, on the reverse strand, counting down.
CCTGCATTCGCAAGGGATACAAGCAGTTTTTGTTCCTGTTTGAGCCGCCATTGATAAACACAATCAAAGGACGGTGGTTTAAAAATGATGAGCTTATCAATCAAGGAAAAAAGCTCCTGGTAATTTCCGGCCAGGCAGGCATTGACATAGTTTCGCCATTTCCCGCAAGGGTCATTATTCACTTCCAAATCATTCACCGCTTGTTTAATTTCTGTCGGCGATTGAGGTCTTAGAGCCACACACCAACCTTCTAAAATAATAATATCAACCGGTCCTGATACCTGTTGCCATTGTTCTTCAGGAAAGCGATCGTCGGTGGATTTATCAAACCGTGGAACAGAAATAGACTGCTTATCATTTAGCTTGCCAAGCTTGTTGATGGTGTCCAGCGCCAGCTGAATATCATGAGTACCGGGCACGCCTCGAGTTTTTAACAAGGGGTGTTCTTTATCAGCCAGTTGCTTGCGTTCTTCATGGCTAAGGTAAAAATCATCCATGGACAAAACAACAGCGTTTAACTGGTGTTCGTATGCCAGTAACAGTTTTAGAAATTCCGAACACGTGCTTTTGCCGCTGCCTTGGGGACCTTGAATACCCAGAATCAACGGCTCACGGTGTGCGCACCTGTTTGGTGCAGATAAGAGCAATTGTAAGTCATCAGCTATGGGGGATAGATAGTCATTAACAACGGATCTATAGTCGGCAGGCAGCATTAGCTCTTCCAGCTTAAGCCCTATTGCTTCTTCCTTTAGAGTTTGTTTCATTGTGGCTTTCTGCTAACACATAACATCGGGCGAAATTGCACGTGATCACTTGGCTTAAAGCGGCTGATAAACACCTCTCGGCGCATGACAGATCCTTTCATGCCACATTAACTTGCTTATACCCAGTAAAATGCACCATGCCGGGTGATTAATAAAAGTAAATGCAATGAGCTTGCCAATGTCTACCCTTAAAAATAAACTGAAGCGGACTTTATATCATTACGCTGAATCACATCATCGCTAGTCAGCGTTCGTGTGCTTCAGTTAGGCAGGCTCCTTGCTTTAATGTCTTAATGTCCCGCTCCTTCGCCGTGTCCTATCCATTAGGATAGACCTTTGACTGCCAAGCGCCACAAGATCGTGTTTTTCATGCATATCACCTATCCTCGTGCTGAATTTTCTTTTGCTCCTTCTGCTGCAAGGCCCACATCTGCGAATAGGTGCCTTTTGATTCCAGTAATTGTTGGTGCTGGCCTTGTTCGACTATACGACCCTTGTCGAGCACAAGAATTTCATCGGCATCGACAATGGTTGACAGGCGATGAGCAATCACCAATGTCGTGTGGTTTTCGGCGGCTGCTTTAAGGTCTTGCAATATCGCTTGCTCGCTTTTGCTATCTAATGCCGAAGTGGCTTCATCGAACACAAGTATTTTAGGCGCCTTTAACAATATGCGGGCAATGGCAACGCGTTGTTTTTCGCCACCGGATAGTTTTAATCCTCGTTCACCCACCATGGTGTCGTATTTTTCAGGCAAACTATCGATAAACTCATGGATGTGCGCCATTTTGGCGGCCTTGATTATTTGCTCTCGATTGGCATCAGGATTTGCATAGGCAAGGTTGTAGTAAATGGAATCATTGAACAACACCGTGTCTTGCGGAACAATACCAATGCTTTCGCGTAAACTGTGCTGTGTTACATCACAAACAGCCTGATTGTCTATTAAGATAGCGCCATCATTGACATCATAAAAACGAAACAGCAGTCGGGCCAATGTTGATTTACCCGCGCCACTGGCACCCACTACGGCAAGTTTTTTCCCTGGCTTAATGATGAATGACACATCGTGCAGTATTTGTCGCTCACCTTGATACGCAAAGTTAACATGCCTGAATTCAACTTCACCTTTACTGACTTCCAAGGGCTTAGCATCAATTCGGTCCTCAATTTCTGGATGCTCATTAAGTAAACTTACCAATTGATGCATATCGGCTAATGAATACCGGATCTGACGATACACCACACCCAAAAACCCTAAAGGCATAAAGAGCTGAAGCAGCAAGGCATTCACCAAGACCAGGTCACCTAAAGTCATCTTGCCTGCCACCACTTCGTTAGCGGCAAAAATCATAATAACGGTAACACCCAGAGCAATAATGACTCCCTGGCCGAAATTAAGCGCTGACATCGAAGACTGGCTCAGTACGGCATTGTTTTCCCAGCGACCTAAGGTTTCGTTACAACGATCCGATTCCATTTTTTCGTTGTTAAAGTATTTAACGGTTTCGTAGTTTATCAGGCTGTCTACGGCTTCGTTATTGGCTTTGGATTCCAGCCGGTTCATTTCTACACGATATTGCATGCGCCAATTCATTACTTTGACGGTAAAGGTAATGTACACAATAACACTGGCAAAAATAACCAGGGTAAAGGCAAGGTCATAACGACTGATAAGCAGGACTGCAACGAGTATAAATTCAATACCGATAGGAATAATGCTGAAGGTAAAGTAATTAAGCAGCGAACTTAAACTCGCTGAACCTCGCTGCAAGTCGGCGCTAATGGCACCGGTTTTACGTTCCAAATGATAACGCAGTGATAAGTCATGCAGGTGCCCCAATGTTCTTACGGTAAGCCGACGCATTGCCCGGTATCGCACCCTGGTAAACAATACATCCCGCAGCTCATTAAACATGGAACTGGCTATTCGCAACGCACCATAAGCAAGCAATAGCATAGTCGGTAACACCAACAATGGCTTGCTATTTATATCCAGGGCATCGACAATTTCTTTTAACACCAATGGCACGCCCACATTGGCAAATTTGGCCAATATGAGACAAACAAATGCAAATAGCACCCTGCCTTTGAACTCCCAAAGGTAAGGCAGCAGTGCCTGCAAGTTTTGAACGTTACTTTGGTTTGCGGCAGGTGCTTCGGTATATTTATGATGTGGGGACATTGAATAAGTACAGTTTGCTGATTGAAGCAGTCATCATACTAACATTTGCCGTGAATCAACAAACTTTCATTGCGTTTATTAAATTACCCGGGCTTCTTAATGAAGACAAGCTTCCCGTGCCGGGTTTCGTGCCTCAACCCAACCTACAGTGGCATAAGAAATGAAACTTTTCGAGGCAGAATTTCAACCTGCAACGGTGCGTAACCCAGAAACTCACCATCAGCTTCAATGGCACAGTCAGGGGTTTCAGAATTCACCTCCATAAAAGCGGCTTCATGATAAATCACCTCGGCATGATCAATTATCACGCCCTGCTTTAATTGCCAAAATTTCAAAATAAAATCTTTAACACTGACATCACCAATTAATGTTATGCCAAACTTGCCATCATCAAGCTTGGCATGGGGAGCAATGCAGATCCCAGAGCCGAAATAACGACCGTTGGCAACGGCTAAGATTATTGTTTTTCCTTGCCACTCAAAACCATTGCTTGATTTAACGTTTAAAATACGTGGTTTGTAACAAAGAAAAGTTCGAACAATCGCCATTAAAAACGTCAAATTCGCACCCAAATATTTTTTACTCTTATTTACACTTTGCACTACATTAGCACCGATACCCAGGCTGGCAATATTTAAAAAATAGCGATTTTCCATCTGGCCATTTTCACCTCGGCAACGTATTTTCCCGACATCAATCTCTCTATGGCTTTTGCTTTTGATCAACTCCAGCAATTCTTCTGCTGTACCTAATGCAGCCATTGTTTTAACAAAATCATTTGCCGTGCCCTGGGGAAGAACACCCATAATAGGCATTGATACTTGCGGGTTTTTATCCTTAACCTGCAAACAACCATTCACCATTTCATTCAGCGTACCATCACCACCAACGGCTATAAGGTAATCAAACTTTCCGCAGGCTTGTTTAGCGAAACGAATGCTTTCGCCTGCATATTCTGTATACCATGTTTCAACTTCTTGAAATATGCCCGAGGCTTTTATGCTTGATACAACTTTGGAAGTTTTTCGCTTGTTTTGGCTGGTGCCTTTTACGATAAAGACAATATTCATTTAATTTCTTTTTTTAAAATTGGCAGTATAGCTTGATTGGCGGCTGCGTCCTCGTTCCACTAAAGTTTTAACGCTTTTATATTGGTCAAGCCTGGACATGTTATTGCTCTTTTCGAATACGGCCATGTAAACTCGGTGTTTCCTTATTTATTCGCCTGTTCTTCTGATAACACATGGGTAACTTATTACTTTTTGTTACTAATGTACTTTCATAATTACACTTTTATTCATAAATTAAAAGGCAGATAATTGCCAGCATTGACTTTAATCTGATTTTTTAAACAAAATATGTAATCATTAACACAGACTAACTTGCGAATAAAACTGTATAAAAGAGCCAGGACATGTTTAGACCTGCAAAAACCAGCGAAATGCCTGACAAAGAAAGCGCGTTGCCTGGCCGTTCAGAAAAAATGCCGATTAGTGACAAACACTTTGTTTTAGCCACCCCACTTAAAGGCCCCTTTAATGCCCCTCTTGCATTAGCGATGTTTGGTCTCGGTTGTTTCTGGGGAGCGGAGCGACAATTTTGGCAAATGCCCGGTGTCTATACAACGGCAGTGGGGTACGCTGCGGGTTTTACTGAAAACCCTACTTATAAAGAAGTGTGCTCAGGCAAGACTGGACATAATGAGGTTGTGCTTGTGGTGTACGATACTGATAAGCTGAACTACCGCGATTTGCTGAAAGTATTTTGGGAAAGTCACGACCCGACCCAGGGTATGCGCCAGGGCGGTGACCGAGGCACACAATATCGTTCAGGCATTTATACTTACACAAAAGAGCAAGCGGCTGAGGCTGCTGCCACACTAAATGAATTCCAACGTGTGTTGACTGAATCGGGTTATCCGCAGATAACAACGGAGGTACTCGAAGCACCAGAGTTTTATTATGCCGAAGATTATCATCAGCAATACCTTGCCAAAAATCCTGGCGGCTATTGCGGGCTGGGTGGTGTTGGCGCGTGTTTGCCCGAAAGGAAACAGGCTTAAAACTGTGTCTGTTGCACTGGGGAGGCTCACTCCACGCTATTATTCAAGCGCTTCCCTGCACATCCTTATCCTGCACCAACACCCAAGGCATAACCACCACGGCCCAAAGCTGCTTCTCGTTTTCATACCACTTCAAAGCCTGCTCAGCTTTAACATAAGAAACTTTATCGTCTGCTAACCATTGCTCAAACTGAGGGCGATCGTCATTCCTTAGTTTTAACGCTACCTCTACCAAATCAAGCTGCTCACTTACCACAACCACTTGGCCACGAGCATAGAATATTTGCAGATCCAACCAGCTTATTCTGGCGGTTTCCTGGTTTATTGTGGCACGAAGTTGTTGATCTGAATCTAGCATCCTTAAAAAACCTAAAAGATGGATACCGGTGGAAAAATAATAAAGTAGCCGGCGTTAAAATAAACATGAATAAATATGGGTTGTTTCAGGCTGTGGTATTTTTCTTTTAAATGGCCAAAGAGTAAGGAAGGAATAAAAACCAATGCCGCCCAAACCGCCCCATGATTTAATAAATGAAAACCACTGAACACAGCGCTGGCGCTTATATTGGCCAACGATATTGGCCCGAGCTTTATATTTTTCAGGAACCGAAAAATTTCACTTTGCACCAGGCCACGAAAAACCAGCTCTTCTAACACCGGGTATAACAAAACCAGTTTTAGGTACCATAAGGGCGCAGCCAGCAACCAGCCCCTGTTGGCTATGGGTGGCGAAATAAAATAAAGTACCAGCCAAAAAACCGGTGCTGCCACTAACGCTGCTACAACCAACGGATCCCTTAAGGATTTTTTTAAGCTGTTATCAATATATTGTTTTTGTTGCACTTAAAACTGCCTTGTTTTTATAAAACCCATGCCGTCGAAAAAGCTGGCTCCCTTAGATAGTTGCAAGTGGATTAAAGTCAGCGATTGCCTATGTATAACCAATAATCCAGAGTAACGGAGACCAAAGCTATTAGAACGGTTATGCCAAAAATAAAGGCCAGAAATAGGAAAAATTCCTTGCGGAATCTGGGTGCTGGCTCTCTTTCTATTTGATTTTTTCCTGCTTTATCTTGCGTTTCATCAACGGCTTGATTATTTTCATGTTCGCTCATAATATCACTCCATTACTCTGTTTTACCCCAGCGCGGCACCAGGGATTGCTCGATATTCAAATGATTCAATATCCTGGCAACCACAAAGTCTACCATGTCGTCGACCGTTTGCGGTTTATTATAAAACCCGGGGCTGGCCGGCAGTATAATTGCGCCCATACGGCTAAGCTTGAGCATGTTTTCCAGGTGAATATCCGAATAGGGGGTTTCGCGGGGCACTAGAATTAATTTTTTCTGCTCTTTTAAGCACACATCAACAGCGCGCTCGATTAAATTATCGCAGGCGCCTGCCGCAACGGATGACAAGCTTCCCGTACTGCAAGGGCAAACCACCATGGCGTCTGGCGCAGCTGAACCCGATGCTACCGGCGCCATCCATTGGTCTTTACCAAATACTTCCAACAAGCCAGTTTTTTGTTCTATTTTACTTTTACCAATCGGGCCAAAGAATTTTTCCAGAAAAAAAGTTTTCATATCGCCACGCTGCCCGGGCAATTGCAAATCAGTTTCTGTGGCAATTACCACTTGCGCAGCTTTGGAAATCATCAGGTAAACTTTTTTATCGGCACGCAATAAGCATTCAAGCAAACGCAATCCGTATTGGGCACCGGAAGCACCGGTAATGGCTAAAGCAATGGTATTGTATTGTTGGTTCATAATGATTCGGCTTATTAAAAGGGTGATGGCAACAAGCTTTTGGATTAATTTTCAAACTTTGTTTTTAGGCCAGCAAGCAATTTCCCGTGAATGCCTTCAAAACCGCCGTTACTCATAATCACCACAGTATCCGCAGGCTGAACATACTGAACAATATCGCTTATCAAGGTAGTTATATCAGAAAATACTGCGGCGGGCACTTTGCTTTCAGCAAGCACCGCATCCAGGTTCCAATTCAATCCTGCGGGTTGGTACCAGTAAACCTTATCGGCCTTGTCGGTGGATGGTGCTAGTTTAGACTGATGCTCACCGAGCCTCATGGTGTTGGAGCGCGGTTCGATAACGGCAATGATGCGGGCCCTGTTTTTAAAACCGTTTTCAGAAGCGCTTTCAGCATCGGCAGCGATTTTTTCACGCAGGCCCGACAAGGTGGTTGCGATGGCAGTGGGGTGGTGGGCAAAGTCATCGTAAACTTCAACTCCGGCTACCGTCGCCAATAATTCCATGCGCCTTTTCACGCCCTCAAAATGCTGCAGAGCATCGATGGCGGTTTCAACATTAACACCGACATGCCTTGCCGCCGCAATGGCCGCCAGGCCGTTCATTACATTGTGATCACCCGTTTGGCTCCAGTTAACCTGGCCTTTATTTTCACCGTTTAAAACAATATCAAAACGGCTGCCGTCTTTTTTCTGTAATCTTACCTGCCAATCTGCTTCATCGCCCGCTTGGGAGCCAGACGGATCATCAGCGCTTATTGCGAAGCGTTCAACCGGTGTCCAGCAGCCCATGTCGAGGGTTTGCTGCAGATACTCATCATTGGCCGGCATAATAATACGGCCTTCACTGGGGATTATTCTTATCAGATGGTGGAACTGCCGCTGAATGGCAGCAATGTCTGGAAAAATATCGGCATGGTCGTATTCAAGATTGTTCAGAATGGCCGTGCGCGGCCGATAGTGCACAAACTTTGATCGCTTATCAAAAAATGCACTGTCGTATTCATCGGCTTCAACCACAAAAAAATCTGACTCACCCATTCGCGCCGAGCTGCTAAAGTTTTTAGGCACACCGCCAATTAAATAACCCGGCCGTAGACCGGCATGCTCAAGTATCCAGGTAAGCATGGTGCTGGTGGTAGTTTTGCCGTGAGTGCCCGCCACGGCCAAAACCCATTTGTTTTGCAGCACGTGTTCAGCCAGCCACTGGGGGCCGGAAGTATAGGGTAAGCCCCGATTTAACACGGCCTCGACCATGGGATTGCCTCTGGACATGGCGTTGCCGACAATAATCAGGTCAGGCTTACAATCCAGATGGCTCGGTTCATAACCGTTCATCAGCTTTACGCCGTTTTCTTCTAGCTGTGTGCTCATGGGTGGGTAAACATTGGCATCACAACCACTGACATGATGCCCCATTTCCTTGGCCAGCAGTGCCAGGCTACCCATAAAGGTGCCGCATATTCCCATGATGTGCAAATGCATAACTGCTTCCTAAATTGGGTAAGTTAACTCACTGGGGTAAGTTGGGTAAAAATATGGCAACTACTATCATCTGAGCAGTGATTGCACTGCCCACAGCAATAGCATTGCCCAAAAAAAGGCCCGTATTGGTGGCTCTATGCAATATAAAGCCTGTCACCGCCAAATTCCAGATCACCAGAGTGATTAAAAATATTCTTGTGCTTTGTATCGCAAGCTCTCCCAGAGTCGCCTGCCCGCCTAAAAAACTAATCAAGCCGAGTATGACCATGGCCATTACTGTTAATAAAATATCTGTGCCAAGCAGCGCCACCAAAGTCGCCACAAACCGCGACATTACCCCCTTAAAGAGCAGTAACATGGCAAAGATACTGATTTGAACCGCACTGCCAACCAGCACTGCCAATGCAGCCTTTAATATATTGCCGCCCAGGGCTGGCTCAAAAAAGAAGGTGGCAGTAATAGATGTAATCAAGTAAACCGCTACTGCTAAAGCCGTAAAGACTGAGGCAGTGGGTACTTGTTCAGGACCCGCTCGGAATAAACAGATCTGCCAAAACAAGGTAATAATTTTTTTCATCCAGTATCCAAATACTCTAAAACAGCCTAAAAGCCCGGCAAATTACAAGCCTATCATGAATCGCGGCCGGAACTATGGGTTTAATGCTTAAAAGATATTCCATGACGGCTCCCTGCTCCTGGCTGAAAAGGCTTTCCAGCTTACTTTTCTACTCGAATTCGAGTATTATTCACCCCCTGCAAGCTGCTGCTGAGCACTTATCCAACACCGATCAAAGCCGATTCCGGGAGCTTAATTTTATGGCCAAACTCAATGCATTTTATGCCCAATCTGGCGGTGTTACCGCGGTGATCAATGCAACCGCCTGCGGTGTGATTGAAACCGCTCGAGCCAACAAAGCCAAGATCGGCAAAGTTTACGCAGGCAATAATGGCATTATTGGCGCCCTAAGAGAAGATTTGATCGATACCAGCAAGGAAAGCGCCAAAACCATTGCTGCGTTACGGCACACTCCCAGCGGCGCATTCGGTTCCTGCCGTTATAAGCTCAAGAATCCGGAACAAAGCCTGGCAGAATACGAAAGACTCATTGAAGTTTTTAAAGCTCATAATATTGGCTACTTTTTTTATAACGGCGGCGGCGACTCCCAGGACACCGCAAATAAATTTTCAAAAATCAGCAAGCAGCTAAGCTATCCCATCACCTGCATTGGCATTCCCAAAACCGTTGACAACGATTTGCCAATAACAGATTCATGCCCCGGCTTTGGCTCTGTTGCCAAGTACGTGGCTATATCCACCCGTGAGGCTGGCCTGGACGTTGCCTCAATGGCTGAATCGTCAACCAAGGTATTTATTCTTGAAGTAATGGGCCGTCATGCCGGCTGGATTGCTGCCGCCGCCGGGTTGGCAAAAGAACAGGATGGTGACCCTCCGCATATTATTTTGTTTCCGGAAATAGCTTTCGACGCGAAAAAGTTTCTCGCAAAAGTAAGCAGCACGGTAAAAAAACACGGCTATTGTGTCATCGTGGTTTCAGAAGGTGCGCAATACAAGGACGGCCGCTTTGTTGCCGATGCCGGTTCAGTGGATGCCTTTGGTCATACCCAGCTCGGTGGCGTAGCGCCCACATTGGCGACAATGGTTAAAGAAGAGCTGGGGTATAAATACCACTGGGCGGTAGCGGATTATTTACAACGTGCGGCCAGGCATATTGCTTCCGCCACCGATGTGGAGCAAGCTTACGCCATGGGCAAAGCGGCGGTGGAATTTGCTCTTGCCGGCAAAAATGCGGTGATGCCGATTATTGTGCGCAAGCCGGGTAAAACCTATGCTTGGACCGTTGGCGAGGCCAAATTATCGGCAGTGGCCAATGTTGAAAAAAAAATGCCGCGCAAATACATTACTGCGGATGGTTTTGGCATTACCGCGGCAGGAAGAGCTTACCTGGAACCGCTTATTAAAGGTGAAGACTACCCACCGTATAAAAATGGCTTACCGCAATATGCACGACTTAAAAAAGTTAAAGTTGTAAAAAAACTGAAAACCTCCTTCAATGCCTAATGTAAGTTAGCTTAGTTGTTTATCAATAGCGCTCGAAGGACAGAAAAAACAGGGAAAAACATCATGCAAATTTTTGAAGACAACAGCGAGACCATTGGCAATACTCCACTGGTTCGATTGCAGCGACTGACTTCTGCAAAAGTGTACGCCAAGCTTGAAAGCCGTAACCCCGCTAATTCAGTTAAATGCCGCATTGGTTCCAACATGGTTTGGGACGCAGAAAAAAGAGGCTTGCTGAAACCAGGTATGACACTTGTGGAACCCACCAGTGGCAACACCGGCATTGCGCTGGCCTATGTGGCTGCGGCTCGTGGTTACAAGCTCAAACTCACCATGCCTTCAAGCTTCAGTCTTGAACGCCGAAAAATGATGAAAGCCCTCGGCGCAGAATTACACCTGACAGATCCGGCTCTGGGCATCAAGGGCGCCCTGGCAAAAGCCCAGGCTTTGGTGGACGAAAATCCTGACACTCACTTGATGCTGCAACAGTTCGAAAACCCGGCCAACCCTCAAATCCACGAAATAACCACCGGCCCGGAAATCTGGAGAGACACCGACGGCGAGATTGATGTATTAGTTTCCGGCGTCGGTACGGGTGGCACCATCACGGGCATTTCCCGCTATATAAAAAATACTGCGGGCAAAAATATTACTTCCATTGCCGTTGAACCCACCGATTCCACAGTTATTACCAATACCTTGAATAACCAGGCACCGCAACACAAACCCCACAAGATACAAGGCATAGGTGCTGGCTTTATCCCTGGCAATCTGGATCTTAGCCTGATCGATCAAGTGGAGCTGGTCAGCAACGAAGATGCCATTAGCTTCGCCCACCGGCTGATGAAAGAAGAAGGCATACTGGCAGGCATTTCCAGTGGTGCAGCGGTAGCAGCTGCGGTGCGTGTTGCGGAGCAAGAAGCCCACAAAAGCAAAACGATTGTCGTAATACTGCCCGATTCCGCCGAGCGTTATTTGTCCACGGTTTTATTTGCAGATGTTTTTTCTGAGCAGGAAAATGTCCAATAGAAAACATCAGGACCACTACTCTACAACCTGAACGCCTCTTTCCTTGGCGGCGTTCTTTGGTTTTGCGTAATACCCGGCAGCAGCTTGATTGACATCACCGTTAATCACTAACCGGCGGTGGTTGGCTGTATCTTCCACAGGCAAGCTGAAACGGTTTTACTGGCTTGCAAGTGTTCGCTTTTAACCGGCGCCAGTGGCACATAATGATTACACCTTCAATAAAGATTGTTTCATTGGATGCTGCCACTACGGTATCTTTCCAGATAGCTTTCATTGCGATCACCTCGAATAAAGCTTTAGAAATTAAAGCAGCGCTTTAACCGGCCCAAAAGATAAGCGATGCTCAGGGCTTGGCCCCAAACGCTGCAGGGCTTCACGATGCGCTTTGGTTGGGTAACCTTTGTGGGCTGCCAAACCATAACCGGGGTAGGTTTTGTCCATTTCAGCCATTTCATGATCTCTGGCCACTTTCGCCAAAATTGATGCGGCACTAATCGCGGGAATGTATAAGTCACCCTTTACAACTGTTTGCACCCAGCAGGCAAGGGTGGGCGCCCGGTTACCATCAACAAAAGCGCCATCAGGCCATACGGATAAAGCCTCCACCGCTCGCTGCATCGCCAGCATACTGGCTTGTAGTATATTTATCTGATCAATTTCACCGGGCTCGGCCCGCCCCAAAGCCCAGGCAAGAGCTTTTTCTTTAATTTCAACAGCGAGTTCTTCGCGGCGCTTTGCAGACAGTTTCTTGGAATCAGTTAAACCAGCAATGGGGTTTTCAGCATCAAGCACCACAGCCCCGGCAACAACAGCACCGATCAAAGGCCCGCGCCCGACTTCGTCAACACCGGCAATTAACTTCCCTTGCTGGATCAGCCTTTGATAACTTTGATATTCAGGCCTTAGGCTTAAGGTAAGCTCATGTTGACTTTGCTTTGTCATCGATAACACCATCAAAAAAATTTGCTTTAACAGGAGGATAGGCCAGGGCGGTTATCCATCATCAAACTTTATGATGGGTAATTAGCTCAGGCATTTTAATAAGAGAACAATATAATACTTTGTCACGATTATATTCTATAGTATGGTTGTGAATAAAAGCATTGGTATATTTTTTAAAAACACCTAAACAGCCAACATCAATAAATGCTAACGCCTTAAAAAAACTACAATTAATAGGGACAAAACGGCATGAACAACGCAGCGCTTACAGAAGTCAGTACGATAGAAAAAAAATCTGCCCCGCCACCAGAACATAGCATTACGCCTCGCAATGTTAATTTTAATTTTTCTGACGCAACGCCACGCTTTTGGTTTGGCGGTGATGTTTTCAAAACTCACTTCTACAATGCTTTTTTTACCACCTTCCCACCGGGAGAAAACTTTTTTGTAAGAAGTGTATTGCACTACCGTAATCAGATTGACGATGAAAAGCTGCAACAGGACATCAGCGATTTTGCCAGCCAGGAAGGTATTCATGCCAATGCTCACGACATCCATTTGGATATTCTGGATCGACAAGGCTATACCAGCCTGAAACGAGAAAATAAACTGGTTGATGCTTTACTAAAACGCATGAACAGGAAATACCCAAAAATGGCCCTGGCCAACACCGTTGCCCTGGAACACTTTACGGCTTTACTTGCCCATCAATCATTCACCAAGCGCGAACTGTTTGTAGACCCCGCCCATGAGGATTTTCAACCTCTGTTTTTATGGCACGGTGCGGAAGAAATTGAGCATAAATCGGTTGCTTTTGATGTTTACCAGGCCGTTGATGGCAGTTATTGGCGAAGGGTCACTGCCATGCTATTGGCCACCCTGTCGATGGTGATAATGATTCCTGTGCGAATGACACCTTTGCTTTACCGTGATGGTGTGCTTTTTAAATTCAAAACCTGGCGCACCGGATTTTCTTTTTTGTTTGGCAAACAGGGTAAATTTGTTATGCCCTGGCGTCATTATCTTCAATTCTACCGCCGGGATTTCCACCCCTGGGATGTACAGGATCTTGATCTGATTACAGAATTCCAGCAGCAATGGAAGGATGGCAGCTTCCTGAGCAAAACAAATACCACTACGGCCTAATGCTCCCAGCCCTTTATTCACGTCAGTGCATAAAGGGCTCCATCTCATAACACACCCAAAGTTCCGGTTGTTTTTTGCGCGAGAATCTTATGCGCCTCGCTTTGCCAAGTTACGGGTTTTGAAGTTAAAATGGCCTTAAATTTACATAGCCCATCGTTTAATCAACGGTTACCTGGTGAAAAAACAAAGGAACATTTTTGCACTTTTTAAACTACAGCCAGTTAAGCAACAGTATATTGTGGACTGTTTTTCTTTTTACGGGTTTATTATTTTTATCCACGCCCAATACCCATGCCGAGAGCAATCCCTTTATTCAATCAGCGACTCCTTTTGCCTTTGCTGCTAATAAAAACCCTTTTATTTTGCTACTAGGCGTACCCGCAACAGAAAACGGCACTCTTACCCCTGCTGGACATCAGCAAATTCGCTGGTCAGCTAATCTGATTAATAATTCGATACGCGAAAATAATGGCATTGAAGCTATTATTCTCGATGGCGAAACCTACTATTCACTTTTTTCGTTTCGTCATGGCCTTAATGAGAGCTGGGAGGTGGGTTTTGATTTGCCCTTGATTGCCCACCACAGCGGCCAGTTGGATGGTTTTATTAAAACCTGGCACAACGCCCTTGGTCTTAGCAATGATAGACGGGATATCTTTGAGAATAACCAGCTGCAATATATTTACAGCCTGAACGGCCATACTGAGGCTGCAATTACGGACAATAAACACGGCCTGGGTGACCCATTACTGAGGGCCGCCTTGAAGCTTTCAAGCAGTCATCCAAGCAGGCACATTGCTTTACGTCTTAGCTCACGATTAAAGCTTGGAGATGCCGACAAACTCACCGGTAATGAAGGCTCAAGTTTTTCCCTTGCCCTGGCCATTGATGACACCTTTAGCAGGCTGAACACAAACATTGGCCTCTATGGTTTGGCCGGCTACTTGTATCTCGACCAGGGGAAAGTGCTCGAAGACATTCAACGCAAACACGCTGGTTTTGCTTCTTTAGGTCTGAATTACCCGCTCACCAGGCAAGTGCTTTTGAAAATGCAATTTGATTTCCAGTCATCTTTTTACCAAAGTGACTTAGCCACTTTGGGGGCGGAAGCACTACAATTCACTATTGGCGGCAGCGTACAGGTAAGGCCTAAGATATTGCTGGATTT
>JBECKY010000093.1:0-13086 GCA_040235475.1 Pseudomonadales bacterium | reverse complement strand
CGGCACGACCTGGACCTGCTCCATGGGCGTCGGAGCCCCTGCCCAAGATACCTCTATCGATCAACACTTCGCCCATCGGGCACATAAACAAAGCACCGCCCCCGCTCAAAAAACATTTGCCCAGGCAAGCAACGAATCCACGGAAAACCCTTCTGATTGCTGTGATGATAAAAAAGCCTGTGCTTCGCTCCATTGCATTGCCATAGGTTTACCCTACAGTTTCCTTGAAACCAAAAGAAAAACGCCGCCTGAATATATGGCCGCAGACATCTTTAAGGGCCCAACCGAACAATCACAAGCCCCGCCTTACCACCCTCCCACCGTCTAAACATTGAAAGCCCGCCACGCCTTGTTGCTAATGAGCTTGCTTTTATTTAATTTTTAATAGGCCCGTGCTATTTCGTGAGCCTTGTATGAGACTCTTATACAACAGGCTCTCTTTAAAACTGACGAGAATAACCATGCTTAATCTTCCTGCTCCCCTTTTTGCTGCCGTAAGGCGGCAGCATCGTTTGCCATCAAGCGTTCTGGTCGCTGGCTTTATTGCAAGCCTGCTGTTTGCCGCGCCATCATATCCAGCCCAGGCACTCAGCTCACCACTTTTACTCAATGATGCCATTCACAAAGCCTTGGAGAATGATCCCTGGCTTAAGGGCAATCAACAGCAACAAAAAGCCATCGAAGCAAAAGCTCTCGCTGCACGCAGCTTACCTAGCCCAATGATGACACTGGGCATTGACAACCTGGCGACAGACAGCTTCGAATTTAACCAAGAACCCATGACCCAGCTAAAAGTGGGCGTTAGTCAAATGCTGCCGCGAGGCAATAGCCTCTATCTGATGAACAAAAAACTCTCTCAGAAAGGGCAAGCCCTTCCCCATCAACGTCAGGATCATCGCCGGAAGCTGATTCTAAACGTAAGGCAAACGTGGTTAGATGCCTATAAAGCACAGGAATCACTGGCGCTGATTGCGGACAACCGTATTTTATTTGAACAGCTGGTAGATATTGCCCAATCCAAATACAGCAGCGCAGTAGGCGCAACCCGTCAACAGGATGTAGTGCGTGCGCAACTCGAGTTAACACAGCTGGATGACCGGGTAATAGCACTGCAACAGCAACAGGAGGTTAGCCTGTATCGTCTTAGTGAATTGATCAATGACGGCAATGTGCAATCTTTTTATTCCCCAATCGGCACTGAATCAGCAGCAAATAAATACCTCATTGACCGGACATTACCCCAGTTTTCACCTCCACCTATTTCATCAACAAACACCACCGCGCTACTTAGCCAACACCCCGCCATCTTGGCAGTGGAGCAACACATTAGCGCCAGTCAAACAGACATAGCCCTCGCTGAACAAAACTACAAGCCTCAGTTCGACCTCAATCTCAGCTATGGCTATCGCGAAGACGCACCAAACGGGATGGAACGGGCTGACTTTTTCTCAATAAAAGTGGGTTTCGATATGCCTGTCTTCACTGACAAGCGTCAAGACCAGGAACTAAATTCTGCAGTATCAACCACCGAATTCATCAAAACAGATAAGTGGTTATTGCTGCGTAAACTACAGGCCGATTTGGAATCGGCACAATCTCAATTGCAACGTCTTGATGAGCGCCAACAACTTTACCAAAACCGCTTGCTGCCTCAAATGCGCGCACAAAGCGAAGCCTCCCTAAATGCCTATACCCATGACGTAGGGGATTTTGCTGAGGTCATGCGATCTCGTATTGCTGAACTTAATACCCACATAGACCATTTGTCGATCACAGTGGATAGGCAAAAAACCATTGCGCAACTGGATTATTTTTTTACCGCTGCCACACACAACACAGACCTCACCAAGAACGACTCTACAGGGGATGAAGATGAATAAAGTCACCAGCTCAATCGCTTTAGTAGCACTGGGCCTCGTAATGGGTAGTGGCTTGACACTACTCATGGATGCATCTCCCCTAAAAAAGGCTCAGGATAAAAATACCGAGAGTGCTAAAAGCGGTGAAGGAAAGGAGCCGCTTTATTGGGTCGCCCCGATGGATCCAAGCTATCGTAGCGATCATCCTGGGAAATCGCCCATGGGGATGGAGCTGGTTCCTGTTTATAAACCAGAATCGGGCAGTACAGCAGGCACTGTAAAAATCTCCCCGGAAGTGGTTAATAATCTTGGTGTGCGCACAGCAAGAATAGAACGCAAACCTCTGGTCAGCAATATCAAAACCGTGGGTTATGTTCGTTACGACGAAAACTCTCTTATCAATATTAATCCTCGCACCGAAGGTTGGATCGAAACCTTATATGTAAAATCCACTGGCGAAATGGTGAGTGCTGGTCAGCCGATTTATTCCCTTTATTCACCGACACTTGTTAATGCACAAGAAGAACTATTACTTGCCTTGGAAAGAAATAATGGACGTCTTATCCGTGCTGCCGAAGAAAGGCTTAAAGCGCTTCAGGTTCCCGATTACGCAATAACGCAATTAAAAAAGAACAAGCATGTTAGCCAAACCATCACCTTTTTTGCGCCTAATTCTGGCGTGGTAGATCACCTTAAAGTACGAGAAGGGTTCTTTATAAGCCCCTCTCAAACCATTATGTCCATCGGGTCATTAGATGAGGTTTGGGTGGACGCAGAGGTGTTTGAACGTCAGGCGCCGTTCGTACAACTCGACGCCCCCGTCACCATGACACTGAATTATTTACCGGGCAATACCTGGCACGGCGCGGTGGATTATATTTATCCCATAGTGGATGAAAAAAACCGCACTATAAGGGTGCGCATGCGTTTTATTAATAAGTCAGGTGAATTAAAACCAAATATGTTTGCCGAGATACTTATTCATGGCAGCAAACAAAAAAATGACTCCCTGCTCGCACCTAAAGAAGCATTAATTCGCACTGGCACCATGAACCGCCTGGTGCTTGCACTTGGCGACGGTAGATTTAAATCAGTCGTCGTTAAAACCGGACGTTCCGACGATAACAATATCGAAATACTCAGCGGGGTAGAAGAAGGTGATAGCATCGTTACTTCAGCACAATTCCTTATCGACTCGGAATCCAGCAAGCTTTCAGAGTTTAGTCGCATGGAAGAACCTCAGCCCATCAGCGAAAAAGAATTGCCTGAAAGTGCCGAAGTGGAAGGCACGATTAATAGTATTTCTCTCGAAGAGCGCATTGTTAATATAAGCCATGGCGCCATTCAAAAATGGAAGCACCCCGTTATGTCCATGGATTTTAAACTCGCAGAATCATTGGATATAGAAAATCTAAAAGTAGGCATGAAGGTGCACTTAGCCTTTGTTATTCGCGACGGCTTTTTCCTGGTCACCAGGATTGACTCCCTGGCAAGCCCGTCAAAAAATACAGAGAATAGCGCTAAGGGAGATAAAAAATGATAGAGCGCATCATTCGCTGGTCTATTGATAACCGTCTTTTTGTTTTAGCCGCCACTGGGGTCATTATTTTGGTCGGCATCTTTGCCCTGCGCAACACCCCCGTTGACGCCATCCCCGATTTATCTGATGTGCAAGTGATTATTAAAACTCACTATCCTGGGCAAGCACCCCAAGTCGTTCAAGACCAAGTGACCTATCCACTGACAACAGCCATGCTTTCAGTGCCAGGGGCGGTCAACGTACGCGGCTATTCTTTTTTTGGTGACTCCTATGTCTATGTCATTTTTGACGATGACACCGATCTTTATTGGGCACGAAGCCGAGTGCTTGAATATTTAAGCCAAGTGGAATCCACGCTCCCGAAAACAGCCAACACACAACTCGGCCCCGATGCAACAGGAGTGGGCTGGATTTATCTTTATAGCTTGGTAGACCGTAGCGGACAACACGATATTAGTCAGCTACGCAGTATTCAGGACTGGTTTTTAAAATACGAATTACAGACCGTGCCCGGTGTCTCTGAAGTGGCTACCGTCGGTGGCATGGTCAAGCAATATCAGGTTACTGTAGAGCCGGATAAACTGCGGGCCTTTGGTGTACCACTTTCACATATAGAAATGGCTATTCAACGTGGCAACCAGGAAGTGGGTGCATCCGTGGTGGAAATGTCCGAATCCGAATATATGGTACGTGCCACGGGTTATATCCAAAACACCACAGACCTTGGCAATATACCCCTGGGGGTTAATGAAAACGGTACCGCACTCATGTTAAAGGACGTGGCAACAATTACCGTTGGGCCACAAATGCGCCGTGGCATTGCTGAATTAAATGGCGAAGGGGAAACCGTTGGCGGTGTCGTCGTGATGCGTTTTGGCGAAAATGCACAAAAAACAATTGCAGAGGTAAAAAAGAAATTAGAAACATTAAAACCCGGCTTGCCCGATGGTGTGGAAATTATTCCCGTTTACGACCGCTCAGCATTAATTGAACGCGCGGTAAGAAATTTATGGGAGAAGCTCAGCGAAGAATTATTAATGGTCGCCCTGGTGTGCATGTTATTTCTATATCATGTGCGCTCAGCACTGGTAGCGATTATCAGTTTGCCGGTAGGCATATTAGTGGCTTTTATCGTCATGTATTTCCAAGGTCTTAATGCCAACATTATGTCTCTGGGCGGCATTGCCATCGCCATTGGCGCAATGGTGGATGGTGCCATCGTGCTGATCGAAAACATGCACAAACATATAGAGCGTCAGGAGATCACCAATAAAAATCGCTGGCAGGTCGTCGGCGACTCGGCTTGCGAGGTGGGGCCGCCGATTTTCTTTAGCCTGCTTATTATCACCGTTAGCTTTATACCTGTATTTACCTTACAAGCCCAAGAGGGGCGATTATTTTCTCCCCTCGCTTTTACTAAAACTTATGCCCTGGCTGCCGCATCTATTCTAGCCATTACTCTGGTGCCCGTTCTAATGGGTTATTTTATTCGTGGACGCATCGTCAGCGAAAGAAAAAACCCATTAAATCGAGGACTGCTTGCCCTCTATCGCCCAATATTGGAGTCCGTATTAAAATTTCCAAAAATCACTGTCATTCTCGCGATTTCAGTATTCAGCATTAGCCTGTATCCAGCAAGCCAGATCGGGAGCGAGTTTATGCCACCTTTGGACGAAGGGGATCTTATGTATATGCCTACCACTTATCCGGGGCTATCCATTGGTAAAGCTCGGCAAATATTACAACAAACGGACAAGATTATTCGCACCGTGCCGGAGGTTCAAAATGTATTTGGAAAAATAGGCCGCGCTGAAACTGCGACCGATCCTGCCCCGCTCACGATGATAGAAACCTTTATCCAGTTAAAGCCAGCTTCAGACTGGCGACCTGGCATGACTACTGACTTATTAAAAAAAGAGCTTAATGCCTTAGTGACGATACCGGGGCTGACCAACGCCTGGGTGATGCCCATTAAAACCCGTATTGATATGTTAGCCACAGGCATTAAAACACCCGTTGGCATAAAAATAGCGGGGTCAAACTTGACCGAAATAGAGGCTATTGGTAAGCAGCTGGAAATCATTGTCAAAGACATTCCGGGAACCGCTTCCGTTTATTCGGAACGGGTCGCTGGCGGCCGTTACATTAAAGTCGATATTCAGCGGGACAAGGCTGCACGCTATGGACTGAATATCGCCGATGTACAGCAGGTCATCGCCACTGCCATTGGTGGCATGAATGTCACGCACACCGTCGAAGAATCGGAGCGCTACCCGGTAAACATCCGTTACCCGCAGGAGTACCGTAAAACACCGGAAGATATGGCGCTGCTGCCAGTGATCACCCCTTCTGGTCAACGCATCCCTCTTGGCGACGTGGCTAATATTTATGTTGAAGATGGACCACCCGGTATAAAAAGCGAAAATGCCCGACTTAACGGCTGGGTGTTTATAGACATTGCTGATGTCGACGTAGGGACATACGTCAAAAATGCACAAGCTATTGTGTTGAAAAAAATTAATCTGCCAGCAGGTTATTCCATAAGCTGGGCAGGCCAGTTCGAGTATATGCAACGGGTGAAAGAAAACCTCACTGTTGTCATACCCCTTACCATGGTACTTATTATTGCTCTGCTTTATATCAGCTCTCGCAGTATCGCTGAGGTGGTGATTATTATATCGACCCTGCCTATCGCTATGGTAGGCAGTATCTGGATGATGTACTTCCAAGGTTTTAATTTTTCCGTTGCCGTTGCCGTGGGCCTCATCGCCCTGGCCGGTGTCGCCATGGAAACAGGTGTGATCATGCTGCAATATCTGAAACAGGCCTGCAGTGATGCCCAACTGGATACAGAAGATCCAAAACGTTACCCAGAGCAATTACACAGTGCCATCCGCGATGGCGCCCTTTCTCGTATTCGCCCCATCATGATGACGGCTTTTGTGGATATCGCTGGACTGACTCCCATTTTATTGGGTGCAGGTACCGGGTCAGATATGATGAGTCGCATTGCCGCACCCATGGTGGGTGGTATGTTTAGCGTGGTGATACTGACATTGATTGTACTTCCAGCCACCTTTCTATTATGGAAATCTACCCTAATGACAAAAAACATAGGGCGTGGCTTTTAACTATTCAGCTCATCAGCTCACGCTCACATTCGCCCATGAGGGCGTTCGCTGAATAATTACATGGCTTGATTCCAGTATCTGATTACCGAAACCGAGGGGCCATCCCTCATCTTTGGTATGCATTCCCACGCGGGAGCGTGGGAAAGAGTAAAAGACCGACATAGTCCCTTGGTAATCACATTTCTACAAATTTATTCCAAAATGACCTAAGACCAATATTAGCAAGTAATAGCATACGCCTGTTAAA
The DNA here is from genome assembly GCA_040235475.1 of Pseudomonadales bacterium. Taxonomy (GTDB): domain Bacteria; phylum Pseudomonadota; class Gammaproteobacteria; order Pseudomonadales; family UBA3067; genus JBECKY01. The sequence continues at coordinate 6,309 of JBECKY010000093.1, read as the reverse complement.
CCAATTGACATGGCCATACTTAAATAAAAGTCTATACCTTGTTTTAACAATAACGGCAAAGTGACGAATAAAACCAGCGAAGGCAATACAAGCCAAAACACACTTGATGCAAACGCACTCACTTTACTTACATCTTTAGATTCAATATAAAGCCAGAATATTGCGAGCACCGAAATCAAAGGGATTGACGCCAAAATTGCACCAATCAATGTGCTCCGCTTTGCTATCTCTGAGATGACTACAATCATAAGAGAGGTCATTGCAATTTTTGCCACATAGTATGTCAATTAATACTCTCCTGTTTTTGTAGAACTCAATAGCAGTTTATACATCACATAACAGAGAAAAGCTGCGGGCAGGTTGAATAGTACCAGAAAAAGTTAACCCATAAATGTCTATTGACCCGCGTAGACTCCTATGTGTTAGAGCATTTTTCTTGCCATATCTACACCTTTGGCAAGTGTTCTTGAGAAACCAATCTTTCCAGCCTGTTTTCGTATGCCCGCACGCCGAAGCTTTAATATCATTCTAGGCGCCAGGCTATTTATCACCATTCCAATATTTCGCTTTTGTAAATTTTTCTGAACAGACTCCATCGCGATGATGGCGCTCATATCTAGCATGGTGACTTCTGCCATATCAAGAATAACAACCCGCACTTCAGGTCTGGTGGCAGAAATGGCGCTTAGTGCTTTTTGCGCGGTGCCAAAAAACAGCGGGCCATTGATGTCGTAAATAGCAATAGATTCCGGCAAATCCTGCCCCTCATGATCGTGTTCAGCATGGTTGGATTGAGTTAAATTGATACTTCGCCTAATAAACAGCAGGGCTGCCAAGCCCATACCAACGGCAACCGCAATGGTCATATCGAATAGAACCGTTAAAAAGAAGCATAACAGTAGGACAATAATATCGTCCTTAGGCGCTATCTTGATGGTGCGAACAAAATGTTTGGCCTCACTCATATTCCACGCAACCATCATTAGCAGTGCGGCCATCGATGCCATGGGGATATACGAAAGAGCGGGGGCAAGGAACAATATGCTAAGAAGAATAAATACAGCATGAATAACGGATGCAAGCGGCAAAGTCCCACCCGATTTCACATTCGCAGCAGTTCGGGCAATGGCTGCCGTTGCAGGAATGCCGCCAAACAATGGCGCAACGATATTCCCGATACCCTGTCCAATCAGTTCATCATTCGGATTGTGTTTTTTCCCGGACATGCCATCTGCAACGACAGCGCAAAGCAAAGATTCGAGCGCGCCAAGAACGGTAATCGTGATGGCTGCTGGAAGCAGTTCCCGAACGAGATCAAAATCCAAACCAATAGGCTTGCCTTCGGCATTAGGCAGATTCCATGGCCATTCAAATGTTGGAAGAACCGGTGGAATACCATGGCCCGATATGCCATTTACATCAAAACTAAACCGGCTGCCAATTGTGGATACTGAAAAATCTGACCAGTAATGAGAAAGTATCAACGCTAAAAAGGTGCCAAATAAGAGCGCGACAAGATGGCCGGGTATTTTTGAACGAAATTTAGGCCATATCAGCAAGACGGCCAGTGTTAAAATACCAATTAAGGCTTCTTGCCAGTCAAATGTCGGCAAGGATTGGACAATGAGAAATAGTTTATCCAGATAGTGGCCATCCAATGCTTCGAGCTTGAGACCAAAAAAATCCTTGATTTGAAAAGTCGCAATAACTACGCCGATACCAGTGGTAAAACCCACCGTAACAGGGTAGGGAACAACTTCGATTAAGTTTCCGAGTTTTCCAACACCCATCAAAACAAGAATAACGCCAGCCATAAGCCCGCTTATGAGCAAGCCACCAAGCCCATACTGTTGAACGATGGGTAACAGAACAACGACGAAAGCAGCTGTAGGCCCAGAAATATTGACCTTTGAACCACCCGTGAGTGCAATAACAATACCCGCCACAATGGCCGTATACAATCCTTGCTGAGGCGCCACACCACTGGCAATAGCCAATGCCATTGAAAGCGGAAGCGCGATGGCACCTACCGTCAACCCTGCCAGAATATTGGCCTGAATTTCAGGAAGTGACGGTTTATTCTGGATTGATCTTCTTAATGCGGCGAACATTATTACCTCGAAATTTGTAGCGCTCTAACAAGGCTGTAGAAAAACCGATTTACGAGATCGGTATTATACAGCCCTATAGTTAAAATTAAGATTGAATCACGCAATTTTCAAACCTATTATTATTTAGCCTGAAAATTCCCTTTTCGCCTTTCATTAACGACTTTTTTCCCTCCATTGCATCACCCGTATTCATTAACCAAGACTGCTCCTGCAACTCTCTATGAGTCGCTGTTAATTTCAAATGCTTGCCGACCGTTAATCCTGCGCGCCGACAAAAAATAATAGATTGGCCTTTTGTTGACCGAGTAATTGAAGTTTAGCGGCGGGTTATTAATTTTTACTGTCGCCACACGATTTTCTAAAATGCGGACTGACATTTTTTCATAAGCTTTTACTTCGCTTGTTCCTTGTTTAAACTGAGATGGAACCAACGAAATTCTTTAAAACACTCCAGATTAAAACTTAACACCCCTGCTCCTTAAAAAACTCCATAATTGACAACTGTGTTTCTGGATTTTTCATTGCCTGAATATGGAGACCCTTCACCGACAAATAGCTTTTAGGCTGTTTAGCCGCATCGAATAAAAGTTTGCCATGAGCAGATGGTACAACCCGGTCTTCGTCACTGTGAATCAATAACAAAGGCGTTGGAGCAATCTTGTGAATGCTATCAATAGGTGAATAATCATTATTGACTAACCAGGATAGCGGATACTGAAAAAGCCAGGTCAACCAACTTGTTGATAATTTCTCTCGAGCAATTTTTCTATAAGAGGAAAAAGGTGCCTCTAATACCACGCTGCAAAGAGACGCTTTATTTTTAAAGTTCGCTGCGGTAAAGCCCGCTACACTACCACCCAGGCTTTGACCATACAAACTGACGGGGCCATATTCAGCTTTCGAAAGCACATAGCCCAGTGCAGATTCGACATCAGTAACAGTATTCTTTAATGAGATTTCGGCAAGATTTTTACTATAACCCCGGTATTCAAACATAAAAACATTATAGCCGTATCGAGTCATCCAGTGGATCAGCGGTACGTAAGCGCTGTAATTCTGGCCATTGCCATGAAGAAAAAAAACCGTGCCTTTAAAACTTATCGGATTTGACCGTTCTGCCTTTATTAACCAATGAGTCATTTCATAGCCATCAAAAGAGGCTACTTTAATCTCTTTAATATCTGGATTGACTGACCAATATTTTGAATAATCAATTTTATCAGGCTGGAAAAATACATAAGTGCAGGACTGTAAAGCCGGCATCACCGTGACGAAAAGCCATAAATAGAGAAAACGCTTCATTATTTTTTTAGTCTTTATAATCGCCTGACATTACATTTAAAAGTAATGCCTGAAACCAACCTTCCCAATTGTATATTGCTGTTCTCGATCAATCAGGCGTTCAACACCAAGCCGCAGTGCGCTATTGGTGCTGGTGACAATATTATGCTTAAACTTCAAACCCACGCGATAATCATCAGTATTCAACATTTCCAATGCGGAAAGCTCCAACTGCATAATACCCCAAGGTAAGTACCATAGCTGCCCCGCCACAAGTCCTAAGCCCGGAGAAAAATTACTGCGATAAACTTCGTTATATTCCAGCCGCCCCGCCAAAAGGGCATAACTAATATTATGCTTATGCAAACTGTAACTTAAACCTCGACCGCCATCGACAAAAGCCACTCTGTGCTCTTCATTCAGGGCATTTACTTGCTCCACACCCGTACGAACCCGCCAGGAAGGCAGTTTAATAAAGCTTGTTCGGGGTGTTAACGCAGTAATATTGACGACGTCTACTTTTTCTAATTCCAATCCACGCTTATCTTGCCACCTGAATATTGTATCAAGAAAAGTAATTTCAGAACCACGCAAAAAACCATAATCATTATCAAGCAAGTCGTGATAAGACAACCGGAACTGCATATCAACGATCAAGTCGTCTTCAATGTACCCGGACGACAATCCGACAAGATTGACTTTATGGCCTTTCTCCGCTCTTTTAGGCTCAGCAACAGTGACTAATTTATTTTCATCAGGCAGCTTATTAAGGGCAGATAATAAGGCCAGTGAATCATCCGATGCTTTTTGGGAAAGCTCTTTGTTGGTTTGCGTGTACCTTAAATATTGGTAGGCGGTATTCACCAATAATGACTTGCGACTATCCGCAAGAGACAGCAAGGGTTCTTCATATAGCAACTCAGGTTGCTTTATTAAGTCCTGTACCATCTGTTTTTCTGTCTTGTTCAACACGGCAAGATAGGACTGCATGATGCTTGCTTTTGAAGGCCGGTATTTAATGCTCTCCACCAAGCCTTTGTCATTCAAAACCCGTACAGTATCAATGGGAACCGTAGTTAATAAGAATTCCTTGGCTGAATTTAATCCAGGCCTGGCTACATCCAAAACACTGAGCAAACGAAACGAACAGTTTTCATCAATAAAGTAATAATCAAAATTGCTGTTGCCAACTTCCCACAAGTGCAACACCAGTCTATTTACTTCTTCTTCAGTAAAATTGAGTTGATATTCCCAGATATCGCGATTCTCAATTTTGCTGTATTCCTTTACTTTTTTATGGTACGGCATAATCGCAAAGCGCCCAGGGTACCCGCCTGCCAAACCTCGATAGGCATAAAGAGGGTCAAATTGGCTCACATCAAAAATAGCACCAAAATTTACTGCATAGGAAATAAGGTCAATCCGCTCCTGTCCTGACGGTGGATCAATCCTCAGCAAGGTATGGCCGAACATGGAAGAAGCGCTGTTCATATAGCTGGCAGGAAAAATCAGGCTAACCTTACCGGGATTAATGGTTTTAAACCACTGCCTATATTTTTCGCAATCTTTTTGCGGTGAAAACTGAATGCCTAAATCAAGCTGGCTATTTAACCATTGGTAGCGTGCCTGATACCGGCACAAAACTGGCTGGCCATCCTTTGCCTTTGCATTGGGATCATAAAATGCCCTTAATGTTGCCAATAACTCAGATTGTGGATTTACCTTGCCATCGGTAGCCAAAAAAAAACCTGGGTCATCTACAAAACTTTCATAGCCAGTGCCCAGTGCAGCCAGCGAAAAGTAAACCGGACGATAATGGCCTAAACTAAGCCAATGGGGATGTTTTGCCAGCCTACTTTCTGTTGCCTGCTGCAAAACCCGATCAACGAGTGTTTCTTGTGATACGAAAGTACTGGAATAAAGATTATTGGATAGCGAAACCAGAAACACTATCAGTAATACATGCCACTGGTAAGCATTCGGCATATTTAAATTTATTAATCCAGCTGATAAGGTTTGACGAGGTAGTAAGGGTGGAAAAAGAAATTACCACCCTTACTAATTTTGAAAGAATACGTCAGAAATTAACCAACATATTTGGCAAGCACCGCATCATTTTTCATAACGGTACCTAATGCTGTCAGCATCTCTTTTGCGGTAACTTGAGCAGTGGGGAACAATACATCAAAGTTCTCACGCACCACTTTTTTGAACAGCGCTCGATCTTGCTTTTCGATACCAACCATAACAACCAGCGCATCCAAGGCTTCTCCTTCACCCTGGGCGATGTCATGGGAAATATCATCCATAAAATCAGACATGCTCAGCATCGACTGACCGCCATAAGTCAGGGAACCATCGACACTGCAACCATTGGTGCCTGAAGTGGCACCAAAAGTGGCGTTATAGGATGAACCATTTGTAGTCGCCGCTAAAAAATGGGGAACAAAGCCAGACTGGCCTTCAAATAACATATTACCCCAGCCACAATCTGAACCCAATGGCGCATCAGCAGATGCCAGAACTGGAGCGATCAAAAAACTTGCTGCAATCAGTGTACGCTTCATTTTCATATTCATTTTCCTTAACTATTGATTAGGTGAGCAAATCGGGCACCGTGCCCGCACTAATTATAGTACCGATAAGCATGTAGTAAAGAAAAACAATAGTCGCTTTATTGTGTGAAAACCGTCAAGTTTTTAAAAATTACTTGGCTAGCTCTAAAACCGTTAAATAATGCTCAAGCAGAGCCAGGCACTAAAGCTTAACAAAGGTTTAAGTTTGATTGGTTTGCAGGCTTTTGCAATGACGAATTACTACTTGTAAAATGGTCGGGACGGAGTGATTCGAACACTCGACCCCCACAACCCCATTGTGGTGCGCTACCAAGCTGCGCTACGCCCCGACTGAACTTCCC
>JBECKY010000068.1:0-17972 GCA_040235475.1 Pseudomonadales bacterium | reverse complement strand
ATAAGCTTCATTAAATAATCACCCGCAAATACCACGGGCACATTGGCTATCAGCATGCCTAAAGTGGTGCCAACAGTCACCCAGAGTATTGATTCAAATTGAGCGCCGAGCAGTACAGTTGCAATCTGGGTTTTATCTCCAATTTCCGCGAAAAAAAACAAAGTCATTGATACCACAAAGGCACCATATTTATCGAATTTCTTATCTACGTCATCATCCTTGTCAGGAATTAAAAGCCATGCCGCAAGTACAATAAAACTCGTACCAACAAGGATTTTCCCGGTGTCGCTTTGTAAAAACTGCGCAATCCAATTTCCCAACCATGCAGATACACCATGATTGAGTATTGTGGCGACTAAAATACCACCAATGATGGCCCATTTATTTTTGAACCGAGTGGCAAGAACAAGTGATAAAAGCTGGGTTTTGTCGCCGATTTCAGCGAGTGCCACTGTGATAGTGGAGGTCAGAAACGATTCCATTGATAAGCTCCGGTGGGCAATTACAAACCAAAGGCAAACAACAGCCGCCCACCATTGAGACTGTTATTTGCCTTAGGTCTTGCCAATACCGCTGCTTGCGGTACGAAACTGCCATAAGCCATGAGGGCTCAAGTATGTTGACAGAATCTCTTGCCGGGTGAAGAAGACTACTCCCCTAAGACAAAAGCATTATAACTGTAAATAGGGCTGATTCAAAACGAAAACCTGAGCCATATGGTCCGACAGCAGCTTGCATGATGCTTGTTGCTGGGCATTTTAAAGTGAGCAAACAGCAAGACGGTGAAAACCAAAGGTGTTGTTGTGCTTGAAGCCCGGGGTTGTGATCAGTAAACGGCCAATTGTTTTGAGCTTTATGGTCTTGATCGTGGGCGAATATGGCCTAGCCCTCCCATTTATGGAGGGCGAATTTATAAAGGGCGAAAGGATTTTTGAAAAAAACGCCTGTTTTGGCATGGCACTAATGAGTTCAAGCATCATGATTTCTGAGATCTTAACAACAATTCGCTGCATGCTCACGGTAAAAAAATCTTACGTGTTGTACACTTGGAAGATATGAGAAGGTATTCTGGAAGCTTAACTTGAGACCAGATTAACAAAATATAATGGAGCCTTTACTTGGCATCAGTGAAAAAGAATTCTTCAGTCAGTAAAGCCAATAAAGCCAGTATTTGGGTTGATCTAAGAGGTTTGCTGCACGACCTGGTAAGCGATGGCCATTTGAGCCAGGAAGACGCTAATGTGGTGTCCGGCTTACCCCGGCCCGCAGAAAAATCCAACTGGCACCCCTTACAAATACTCGCCGAATTTGGATTTACTGACCGTAAAAATCCAGCTCAGGTCTTGGATTTAGGCACCCTGACCCAGTGGTTTGCTGATAAAGCTGGGCAGCCGTTGTATATTATTGACCCACTGAAAGTCAATGTTCCTGCGGTAACTGAAGTGATGTCTTATGCTTTTGCTGAGCGGCATCAAATAATGGCTGTTGAAGTCAACGCCGATCACGTTACCATTGCCAGTACGCAACCGTTGCATCGCGATTGGGAAGATAATCTTAAGCATACGCTGCGCGAGAAAGAAATCCGGCGGGTCGTTATCAACCCGGTGGATTTTCATCGCTATCTGATTAAATTCTATAATTTGGCGCGTTCCGTTAGTGGTGCCACTGCCCTTGGTGGCCAATCCCTAAGCAGCGTGACTAATTTTGAGCAACTGTTGGAAATTGGTGAGTTAAAGTCCGCCGATGCCAACGACCAGCATATTGTTAGTATTGTAGATTGGTTATTGCAATATGCCTTTGACCAAAGAGCCAGTGACATACACCTGGAACCGCGTAGAGATAAAGGTTTTGTGCGCTTTCGTATTGATGGTGTATTGCATGAAGTTTATGAATTTCCAGCGGTGGTGATGGCAGCGGTATCCAGCCGTATTAAAATTCTTGGCCGTATGGATGTGGCAGAAAAAAGAAAACCTCAAGATGGTCGAATAAAAACCAAATTAAACGATGGCGCTGAAATAGAACTCAGGCTTTCAACCCTGCCGACAGCTTTTGGTGAAAAGCTGGTGATGCGGATTTTTGACCCCGAGGTTTTACTGCGTAGTTATAAAGAGATGGGACTGGCCAATGAAGACTATCGAAAATGGCATGAATTGATCCAAAACTCCCATGGCATTGTCTTGGTAACCGGGCCCACTGGGTCAGGTAAAACAACCACCCTTTATTCGACGCTAAAGCAGCTCGCAACCCCTGAAGTCAACGTGTGTACCATTGAAGATCCCATTGAAATGGTAGAGCCTGCGTTTAATCAAATGCAGATAATGAGCAAGATTGACTTGGATTTTGCTTCCGGTATTAAAGCCCTGATGCGGCAAGACCCGGATATTATTATGGTCGGCGAAATACGCGACCTGGAAACCGCCGAGATGGCGGTGCAAGCGGCATTAACCGGGCATTTGGTGTTATCAACCTTGCATACCAATGACGCTCCGGCAGCACTGACGCGTTTGTTCGATCTTGGTGTGCCGCCTTATTTGATAAAATCATCGCTCTTGGGGGTGATGGCGCAGCGGCTGGTGCGTACCTTGTGCCCGCATTGCCGGGTCGAAGGCCGCGTCGATGTAAAAGCCTGGCAGGATTTAGTGGCGCCCTGGAAAGCGGAGCCTCCGGAAACGGTTAACCTGAAAGTCGGTTGCCTTGAGTGCCGGGATACCGGTTACCTTGGGCGGATAGGTATTTATGAAATCATGCCGCTGTCGCAATCGCTGAAAAACTTAATAAGCAGCGACGCCGACATAGGTAAGCTTCGTAAGTTGGCGTATAAAGAAGGCATGCGCTCACTGCGCTTGAGCGGTGCGCAAAAAATTGCTGCGGGGCTCACCACCATTGAAGAGGTCATGCGAGTAGCTCCAGCCGGTGATGATTAAGAACAATAAAACTTTAAAAATTTTTAAGGGGGAACAAATCTTCCGGTTGCAGAAATTGGAATATTTTTACTTGTCGGGTTTGCAGTTGTTTCTGCGATGAAGGCTGTTTACTTCGTACCGCAGGAATTTGAATACACCGTAAACGACTTGGCCGCTATACCGTGTCATTGGCACCGGGCTTGAGCATTAGAATGCCATGGCCACTATTGATGCCGTGTTTTTTCAAATAATTAATTCCGCTCAGACGGCTTACGAAGTTAATGCTTTGGGGCATGCGACATCAGGATCAGTCAGCATAGGGGCCATAAATAAAGTTGAAGTTTTGAATGAGGTAGCTATGCCAGAGAGTTTTCTAATGTACTTGCAAGCTTTAGATCAATGGGACTGGTATGCCTTGGCCCTGGTTTTGCTGGTGCTTGAAGTGTTTGTCAGTGGTGCTTTTTTCCTTTGGTTTGGAATATCCGCTGGGCTTGTAGGTGTTGTTGTTACATTTTCGCCGATATTAAGCTGGAAAATACAGCTGATTTTATTTGCTCTAGGTTCAGCATCGAGTTTGGTCGGCTGGTATATCTATAAAAGCAAGCACCCTGATAAACGTCAAGCCCAAGGAGTCGTTCTCAATCAGCGGGGGCATGCCTGCATTGGTAAGACATATACCCTATCCGAGCCCATTGTTGATGGAAAAGGCAAGCTTGTTGTGGATGATGCCACTTGGCATATCTCAGGCCCCGACTGTAAAAAGGGCGCACATGTAAAAGTCGAAGCAATGGACGGCATGGTTTTGAAAATCACATTAATAGAGGAGTAGCTTCTCCCTTGGTTTTGCTTGCAAGCCGCCAGCTCCGATAAATCATCAGGCAAAGGCGTGCTCGGCTGATTTACATTAAACTTATGGTCTTTATTTTATAGTTGTATATTTATTCGCATTACTTTGGAGAACAGTATGTCAGATTCCAAAAAAAACAGTGACCTATCGGGAGCAGCAGATGCTTTTACGGGAGATCACCCAGGTTTTAAAGAATATCAATTTCAACCGGTATACATGCAGGAATGCAAAGCGGCCATGCGTTTGCCTTATAATGAGAAATTTGTCGGCGACAAAATTACTGGCTCTATTCATGGCGGTATTATTACGCTATTGATGGATACCGCTGGCGGCATGTGCGTGATGGCCACGGTAAAAAAGATGATGCCCATAGCAACCCTGGACTTGCGTATGGATTATCTGCGTCCGACCAAGAAAGGCATGGATATAACTGCGGAAGTGGAATGTTATAAGCTTACCCATAATGTAGCTTTTGTTCGGGGCTTTGCCTATGAAGGCGAGGGCGATGAGAAAGAAGCGGTGGCGCATATGTCTGCGGCCTTTATGCTCAATACCAAAGGCCCCAATTTTGGCAAGGCGAGCCGGTTTTCCGAAGTGGCGGGTGGAGAAAAATAATATGACGAAGGCTTTTGATTTTTTACTTGACGAAGAAAATGCCAAGGAGCTGGTCAGCTCCATTCCTTATGCCGAATACCTGGGAATGAGAATTCAACAGAACATAAACGGTGAAATTATTTTTCATTTGCCGTTTCAGGAAAAGCATGTGGGGAATCCGATGATTCGGGCGATACACGGTGGAATCCTGGCCAGCTTTATGGAGTGTTCAGCAACGATAATGGTGATAGGCACGGTCAGCCATGATCATTTACCCAAGTGTGTTAATCAGACCACTGAGTATTTGAAGAGTGCCAAGGATGTGGACACTTACGCCAGAGTTAAAGTGAACAAAGCGGGGCGGCGCATTTTAGCGACTACGGTTTCCTGCTGGCAGCAGGATGAAAGTGTGCCGGTGGCCATAGCCCATTTGCGTTTTATGGTTGGTGGGTAGTTTAATGGAAAATAATACCGTTTCGTTTGGCAAAAAAGATATTGAAATAGTTGATGAGCTTGAGCTCTACAATGGCTTTACCAGCCTGAAAGAATTTCACCTGAAGCACCGTTTGTTCAGCGGCGGTTGGAGTGAAACCATTCGTCGTGAGCTGGTTTTGCGTGGTGCTGCAGCTGGATTGCTGCCCTATGATTCGGATAGAGACGAAGTGGTGCTGATTGAACAGTTCAGAATTGGGGCCATGGAGCATCAAAATGGACCCTGGATACTGGAGTTAATTGCCGGTATTTTGGAAGAGGGCGAGGACATTAAAAGCCTGGCCCGACGTGAGGCAGAAGAAGAAGCAGGACTTCAAGTAGCTGAATTGCATCATATTTGTGAATATTTTGTAAGTCCAGGTGCAAGCAACGAGAAAATCACTTTATTTTGTTGTAAGGTAGATAGTAGTAAGGCCGGTGGTATACATGGGCTTCAGGAAGAAGGTGAAGACATCCGGGTAAAAGTATTGGCATTTGAAGAAGCAATGGAGGGTATTCGAAACGGACTGATTAACAATGCAGCCAGTATTATTGCTTTACAATGGCTAGCGATGAATAAAGATGTTTTTGATGCGTAGCATTTGCTACTGTTAGCGCGGAATGAAGTATTGTATGGCAATAGTGGAAACCAAGCCCTTAGCGCAGCAGCAACAGGGGGAAAAATACACACCGAACCTGTCAGGTTTTATTAGTCAATGTGAGCGCAACTATGTGCAACTGCAAAGATTAATGACCATGGGCGACGAGGAGCACTGCTGGCAGTTTAATATTCAGGACACGCATTTAAGTACTCAGTTGATAGAAATTTCTATTGTTGAGCGCTGTACCTATACCACCAGCCTGAAAATCAAACAGCTTTTGCAAGGCAAGGTGATTAGTAAAGATCAGCAAGACGGTAATAACACAGTGGTATCCGAACCCGAAATGTACGTTCGTCTATACCATGATGCCAAAATGGCAGAAGTGCTTTCTTACCAGTCCGTGGGTAAAATCAAGCCAAGTTATACTTACCCTAATAAAAAAATGCATCAAAAAAACGAAAAGTCGCAATGGAACACGTTTTTGGGTGAATGGCTGGCCTACTGCATTAAAACGGGCTACTCCGCCAATGCTTTTAGTTTCCGGTAAACCGCTTTTGTTGATTCCAACAGCCTCAAAATTGCAAAATACACAGCGTGCAGCATCACAAAGTTGCGACACAAGTGGTGGAAAAAATCCAGTCTTCTGACTAATGTTTATTTCAATTACAATAACAGCACTTCGGATATGAATGTAAGAAGTTAAGGCATTGAAATCAAAATCTATAAACATAGTTCAGTTATCCGATAGCCATTTATTTTCAGAATCAAGTGGTAAATTATTGGGCCTGAATACTCTAGATAGCCTGCAATGGGTTGTGGAGCGGGTGGAAGAAGAGCAGCCAGACGTTGACCTGATACTTGCCACCGGGGATATTGCCCAAGAGCCTTGTATTGAAAGCTATACAGCATTCCAACAGGAAGTCGCAAAATTGGCAGCACCGGTTTACTGGGTTCTTGGAAATCACGATGCCCATGAGCCGATGCAGAAGGTAGTGGGTGACGCCAATAGAATAAGCCCGTGCGTAGTGGACTTTCAAACCTGGCGAATAATCCTGTTAAACTCCAGTGTTGAAGGCGAAGTACCTGGTTATTTGTCACCTGAACAGCTTCAGTACCTTAGGCAGCAGCTCGCTTCAGCCGGAGACAAGCATATTATGCTGTGTTTCCATCACCATCCCGTCCCCATGAACAGTCGCTGGCTTGATGCGCAGATGATTGGCAATGCCAATGAACTGTTTGCCATAACTGATCAATTCACTAACATCAGGCTAATGGTTTGGGGGCATGTGCATCAAGAAAGCGACCAACTGCGTAATGGTGTACGCTTACTCTCAACACCCTCAACCTGCGCTCAATTTCAACAAGGCAGTGTCGATTTTAGTGTTGATGGCCTTGCTCCTGGGTATCGCTGGATCGAATGTTATGACGATGGCAAAATCGATACCGGTGTTTCCCGTGTAGAGGGTGTAAGTTTTCAGGTAGACTATTCTGTTAAAGGGTATTAAAGAGAGCGTATCCGACCAAAACCCCATAGTATTTTAAACACCCCAAATTCGGTGCCCATAAATGGAAGTCCCCGTTGCTCTGATATATATCCATGGTTTTATCAGCTCGCCGCAATCGACAAAAGCACAGCTGTTGCTAAAGGCCATGAAGGCCTTGGGCCGGGCTGATGAATATTATGTACCCCAGTTGGCTTTTGATCCTGAACGTGCGATTACCCTGCTTGAGGCGCAGATTCAATCCTTGCTGCAACAAGTGGATGCCAGCAGAATCGGTTTGGTAGGCAGTTCACTTGGAGGTTATTATGCAAGTTGGCTGGCTAATAAATATAACCTTAAAGCAGTACTGGTCAACCCGTCGGTTCGCCCGTATGATTCGCTTAAAGCTTATTTGGGTGAAGTCAGTAATATCTATACCGGAGAAAAATATACTTTTGAACCGCATCATATTGAAATTTTGAAAGCCTATGACGTAAGCGAACCTGTCTCTGCTGACAACTTTTATCTGCTGGTGCAAACAGCAGACGAAGTTCTCGATTACCGGCAGGCCGTGGAAAAATTTTCAGCTAGTCGCTGCGATATTCAGCAAGGCGGTAACCATGGTTTTGAAAATTTTGAAAAAATGATACCAAGCATTTTTCAGTTTCTTGATATAAGAACAAAGCGCTGAATAATTCAGGCGTAAATAAATTTTTTGGAGTTTAGAATTAATAATGGCCACAGATAAGTATACCGCTGAATCCATAGAAGTATTAAGTGGGCTTGATCCAGTAAAAAGACGGCCAGGTATGTACACCGATACAACCCGACCTAATCATTTGGCACAAGAAGTTATCGATAACAGTGTCGATGAAGCGCTTGCTGGGCATGCAAGCAAAATAGAAGTGGTTCTATATAAAGACGGTTCCCTAAGCGTTAATGACAATGGTCGTGGCATGCCGGTGGATATACACCCTGAAGAAGGCATCTCCGGGGTGGAATTGATCGTGACTCGCCTGCACGCGGGTGGAAAATTTTCCAACAAAAGTTATCAATTTTCGGGTGGCTTACACGGAGTGGGGGTTTCCGTTGTTAATGCCTTATCTAAAAAAGTTGACATCAGTATAAGACGTGATGAACAGATTTGGAACATTGCTTTTGCCAATGGCGAAAAAACTTCAAAACTAAAAAAAATAGGCACGTGCAAGAAAAAAGATTCCGGTACAACGCTGCGGTTTTATCCGGATGCACAATATTTTGACTCAGTAAAATTTTCAGTCCCCAGATTAAAGCATGTCTTAAAGGCCAAAGCAGTATTATGCCCAGGGCTGCATGTGACCTTTCAGGAAGAAGGCAGTAAAAACATTGATGAATGGTATTACGAAGACGGTCTAAAAGATTACTTGCAGGAAAATACCCGAGGTTTTGAGGTGCTTCCTAAAGAAGCATTTGTTGGCTCAATGGCAGGCCATGACGAAGCCGTTGATTGGGCCGTGCAATGGCTGCCAGAAGGCGGCGAACTGATCACTGAAAGCTACGTGAATCTGATTCCTACCGCGCAAGGCGGAACCCATGTTAATGGATTTCGTAGCGGTCTATTGGAAGCGCTCAGAGAGTTTTGTGAATTCAGAAACTTATTACCCCGTGGTGTAAAGCTGGCGCCGGATGATATCTGGGATCGTTGTGCTTATGTATTGTCAGCAAAATTGGCGGACCCACAATTTTCAGGGCAAACAAAAGAACGTTTGTCGTCACGCCAATGTGCCCCCTTTGTTTCCGGAGTGGTGAAAGATTCATTCAGTTTATGGTTGAATGAACATACTGCAGCGGCAGAGCTGCTTGCCGAACTGGTAATCAATACCGCACAAAAACGCTTGCGCGCCAGCAAAAAAGTAGCCCGCAAAAAAATTACCAGTGGTCCGGCCTTGCCTGGAAAGTTAGCCGATTGTACCAGTCAGGAACCAGAGCGTGGAGAGTTATTTTTGGTGGAGGGTGATTCTGCGGGTGGTTCTGCCAAACAGGCTCGCGACCGTGAAGTTCAGGCAGTGATGCCCCTGCGCGGAAAAATCCTTAATACCTGGGAGGTGGATTCCAGCGAAGTGCTAGCCTCACAAGAGGTGCATGATATTTCTGTCGCCATTGGCGTTGACCCCGGCTCGAATAATCTGGAAGGCCTGCGCTATCACAAAATTTGTATTCTTGCAGATGCAGATTCTGATGGCTTACACATTGCAACCTTGCTTTGTGCCTTGTTTGTGCGCCACTTTAAGGAACTGGTAGCTGCGGGCCATGTTTATGTGGCCATGCCGCCGCTGTATCGAATTGATATAGGTAAGGAAGTATTCTATGCTCTTGATGAAGACGAAAAAGCTGGTATTCTCGACCGCATCGCCGCAGAAAAAATGCGCGGAAAAATAAACGTGCAACGCTTTAAAGGCCTGGGTGAAATGAACCCCATGCAGTTAAGAGAAACAACCATGGCCGCCGATACCAGAAAGTTGGTGCAGTTAACGATTGAATCAGGCGATAATACGCTTAAGCTTATGGATATGTTACTTGCCAAAAAAAGATCATCGGATAGACGTGCCTGGTTGGAAAAGAAAGGCGATCTTGCTTCAGTTTAGGTTTAATGACAGTGTTATCCTTTTATTTATCTGCAAACCACCCATGCATGGGGTGCAAAAAATAGAAGGTGTTGAGAATTTATTAATGTAATTTGCAGTGTTTTAGATGGTGGTAACAAATGTTTAACAAGGCAAATAATTTTGCGCCAATTACGCTAATAAATAAATGGCCATACTCACTAGCAAGTGCGATCATAGAGAAGCCAGCCTTATGTACAGAAATCGGCAGTAAGCTTTTCTGTGCTTAAATTGTAGTAAAGAATTTGTTAAAGGGTGACATCCTTAAATAAATATAATATTCACTTAAACAGGAAGAAACGTAATGAGTAAAGGTAAAGTAAAGTGGTTCAATGCAGATAAAGGTTTTGGTTTTATCACTCCAGATGATGGTGGCAAAGATCTTTTCGTGCATCATTCAGAAATTAAAAGCGGTGGCGGTTATGCAACGCTTAATGATGGTCAAGCAGTAGAGTTTGAAGTGGGTCAAGGTCAGAAGGGGCCCTGTGCCAACAATGTAGTGCCTGCCTAATTGAATTTAGTGTTGACGTTTGTAATAAGAAAATAGTTATACTGAAAAAAATCATGGAGCGATATTTTCAGTATAACTAAACCGTCAACACAAAAATTTGTTCTGGTTGACCAGTGAAGCTGCGCGCCTTTTGTGCATTTAAAGCATTAGCGCACAAAAGGTGCTCCTTGGCCTAAGCATTAAGCCCACCTGAAACAGTATGACGTTTAACAGTATGCTGCAATGTTCGCTGCCATGCTTGTTTGGGTCTGTGTTTTTAAAACTCTAAGTCAATTAAAACAAAAATATTATCGCTGGTACTGTAATGATCGGTGTTGCTGGATTTTTAATGCCGGGTGCCTTGGTACGGACACCAAAGTTAAAAAATCTGTGGTCATCAGGTTGAGTAAAGAAAAAATTTATGCTTGAGAAAATAAAATGATTAGCGTTGGTAAGACTTACGCATTAGAAGTGATAAAAACCGTCGATTTTGGTTTTTACTTAGAGGCCAAAAATCTGGGCGAGGTGTTGTTGCCGCGTAAATATGCGCGGCGTGATTTGTGTCAGGGCGACTGTATCGAAGTATTCCTTTATCTGGATTCTGAAGATCGGCCGGTGGCAACGACACAAATACCCAAAGCTCAGGTGGGCGAGTTTGCCTATTTAAGCGTATTGGACACCACAGATGTAGGGGCTTTTTTAGATTGGGGTTTGGATAAAGACGTACTGGTGCCTTTTGCTGAGCAGCATAGACCCATGGAAGTTGGGCGTGCTTATTTGGTGTATCTATACCTTGATAAAATCGACGGCCGTATTGTTGCGTCATCTAAAATTGATAAATTTCTCGATGACAACAAAGCCAATAACTTTAAGCCGCAACAAGCGGTTGATCTGATTATTGCCAATAGTACTGAACTGGGTTACAAAGCCATTATTAACCACAGCCACTGGGGCGTACTGTATAAAAATGACGTGTATCAGCGTTTAAGTTTTGGTCAGAGTATAAAAGGTTTTATTAAGCATATCCGGCCCGACGGGAAAATTGATCTAAGTCTTCAAGGTGGTCAGGAAACCCGTGATAAATATGCCGACATTATTTTACACTACCTAAAAGAACAAAATGGTTTTGCAGCAGTGCACGATAAATCTGATCCGCAATTAATATCAGATCTGTTTGGTATGAGCAAGGGTGCGTTTAAAAAAGCCATTGGTGGTTTGTATAAGCAAAAGCTTATTAGTATTGGAAAGGATGGTATTCGTTTAATTGAAAAGTAAGCTAAAAAGTTTTTAAAGGCTTTTTCTGGCCTGAATGGTTTTTACCACATCAAGATATATATTGTTGACCTTGATGTCTTTAAAACCAGCCTTTTTAACATTATCAACGGTTTTACGGTTCATGTCCGGACCGACTTGTCGGCTAAACGGCGTCATAATATTCATCATCAGGTTAAAAGGGAAGTATTGGCTGCCGGTATGTTCAAACATAAACAGCTCCCCTCCGGGTTTTAATACTCGTTTTAAAGCTTTTAAGCCTTCAACCGGGTTGGGAACAGAGCAGAAAGTGCAGGAAGTAAAAACCTGGTCAAAAAAATTGTCGTTAATCGCCAGGTCGTGAACATCCATAACGTCAATTTCCATGTTGCCCTGGTAATCGTCGACACGCTTTTCGGCAATGGCGAGCATTTTGGGGCTGATATCAATACCTAAAATATCTTTGTCGGGTGGAAAGCAGGGAATATCCAGCCCGGTACCCACGGCAAGAAATAAAATCTTGCCGTCCATGTGGGAGAATAGTTCACGCTTTGCGGGTTCCCAACGTTTTTCTGCGCCAAGTCCAGCCATTAAATCAAAAGCTTTGGCGGCCCTGTCCCATTTATTTCTGGTTTTAATGTCCATGTTAATGCTCAAATTAAATAGCTTGATTATTAATCAACTAATTTTGTACCTATCAGTTTTTTATTGACAAAATAGGTAGCAAATAAAGTGGCCAGGCCAATGGCAACCCCAAAGCTTGCCCCAGCAGAATAGCCTGGCTTGATCATAGGAACCGCCATACTGACAAACATACCCGACAACATGCCAGTAAGCATGGTGGGTACCATGATTTCCATGGCGCCAAAATACCTGACAAAAATTGCAGCGCTTATGACGAGCGCAATGAGCATGCCTGCTATCATACC
Source organism: Pseudomonadales bacterium (assembly GCA_040235475.1). Lineage (GTDB taxonomy): Bacteria > Pseudomonadota > Gammaproteobacteria > Pseudomonadales > UBA3067 > JBECKY01. The sequence goes on along the minus strand of JBECKY010000068.1, from coordinate 5,762 downwards.
AGCGAACATGGCTAAAAACATGTTCCATTCTGCCGGCGTGAACGCCAGGCAGGCCAGAGCTACTACGCCCCCGGTGGTAGTGACAGATAGTATGTCGCCAATGATAAAATAAATCCGATGTTCCATTCCTTGCTCTCTCGCTGTGTTTTGCAGATACAACTGGTTTTACTGGAAAGTAGCGCTACGCGCAGGTATCTTATTTGAAGCTGGCAATTTTTCACAGTATATATCCCACATTAAAAATGTTATATATATTCTGCAAATTGATCTGGGAAAAAGCTCAAGTAGCTCGTTTAAATTTTATAGTTCATTGTTTTTTAAGGTTATTTAAGCAAAATGAAGTTAATTAAAATAAAAATCATAAGGCCCCTGGCGTTATTCATAGTAAGTTTGTTCTTGCCTCTCATGTTTTCAACAAGCGCGCTGATAGCCAGCCCTGAAAAATCATTTTATATCTCACCGGGGCTGACGTTTTTTGCAGAAGAAAATGAAAACGTAGAATCTTTTATTGAAGCGAACGTCGGCCTTAGAGCTGACCCGGCATTGGTTCCTAGTGGCAGAGTGGACTTTTCTGGCCTGAAAATCCCTGTGCTTGCTGCAGAGCTGGGGTACGATGATTTCGACGGAGCGGCAATTATTTTAGGCTGGAGGTTCGCTGAGCATTTCTCTTTGGAAATGAAGCTTTCTGAACCCACAAATTTAGAAGTTTCTTTTGATTTGCCTGCTCAAACTATTGACCTGGCTAACTCTTTCAGCAATGCAGCCCTGGCGAGTATAGGTAATACCAACCCAGGCAATGTGTCGGTTCCGGCAATAATAGGGCGATTGGTGGATTTCGATATACTAGAGCTGGCCATTGGCAGCAATTATAGATTTTCAGTGAGCGATATTTATCAGTTTTATATGGGGGTAGGTATCATTGGTTTTAAAGAAATTGATAGCGAGATAAATGCCTTATCCGGCGTAAATACCGATAGTTTTAAAGCGAAGTTTGAAAGTGACCTGGATTTTTATTTTCAAGCAGGTTTTGATTACCAGGTAACGGAGCGAATTTCACTGACTTTGGATATAAAACAAGTCTCATCAGACAGTACAATTACCGTTAAAAATATTGTGCTTTCATCCAATGGCGTGGATAATTTTGTCTCCACTGGAGATATAAAAACCGAATTCGATATATCGGGTAATTTATACTATTTGGGTCTGCGCTATATTTTTTAGACTTTTTTGCAATATCCAGCCATGCCCAATTAACCATGGAGGTAAAATCGCAAATTACAACCGTGTTATGACTATGAAAGCCTGGTCAAAAGACAAAGACTATTCACTGATTTAAATTCTTTTTTCGCGATTTTGAATCCGACGTTGATGCTGTTCGCTTGGAGCATGCCTGGCAAAACTTAACTCCGTTATCCTTTTTTTCATGTGCTTGGATACCAACAGGATGACCCGACTACAGGCAGTATTAAGGATAAGCCAGCCAGTGGTCGTGCATCAAAGTTGATAAATGTCTTCGGTTATTGCTAACTTTGAGTGGAAATTTCTAGGCGGCGGTTTTAGGTGAGCCTGTCATCGGCGGGACTGTCAAGAGTGAGTTGTTTGTGGGCCTGGGTATTCGGGCTGAAGGTCATTATTGCAGACGAAACCGTCAGCAGGGTGGGCATATTAGTCAATGGACTCTGGGTTTTGAACACCAGTTTAGTGCTGACTCAGGCGGAAGGTTTGATTTTAATTATTCCTTAAGCAATGAGTCCACGCTCAATCTTGGGTTTTCTTTAGCAGAGGACGATGAACCAGATGCCAATGGCATTGAATCAGAATTTGGTATTTATCCGAGGTCTATAACAGTAGAGCTTAGGGTCTATTACTAATTGTCGGCTAAAACCTGAGATAAAGTAAAAACAGTGTTGGTAACAGGTTTTTTAAATTCATTTATGCTCTTTCCAGCGCCATATTGCCAGAATCCATCGCCAAAATTAACATCAATGCCGAACTGAATTTCCTCACCTACAGGAATCTCTTTTAGGATATAGCCAATCTGGGGGTAAGAACCTGAAAAACGTTCGGGTTTATCCGGTTTATCACCTCGGCTTGCATCTTTAAAAAGCAAGCCCAGCTTTGGTTTGAAATTTTCGGAATGAGTGAAAAAGGCAATCACGTCCCATCCGGCTTCAGTTGTTCCTGTAACCCAGTTATGTTTAAGGGACACCTGAAGCATATCAGGATCAGAGCCCTGACCTATACCCACGGTGACAGGTTCTTTTGGCCCAAGAGCACTCATCACTTTTGCACCTTCCAGGCCATTAAAATCCAGTGAAACATTCATCGTTAAATCACTGAGTCTGCCAGCAATGGGAGGAATTTGCACAAAAACCGGTACACTAAAACCATCCGCAAAAAAACTCATCAAAGCGCCAGCATTTGCTAACTGAACGCCAAAAACCGATAGTGAAATATCAACGCTCACCAGGCTTCTTACCGGGCCGTTTTTAACAGCCATAACGTTGCTGGGTATCACTCTATTATGAATCGTGGCTTTAAAAGGACCAAGCCGGGCTTTTATTCTTATTTTCATCGTATCTAACAGTGATTGATCTTTAGAGTAACTGTAATAGATCAAGTCTGACCAATCGAGAATATTCTTTCGCCGGGTCTGTAGAGAATAGAAATCAGTCTTGATCAAACCGGTTTCCTGGTTATAACTGGCATAAAATTTTGCACTGCGCAAAGGATTGCCTTCAAGAATATATACATACCTCGTCAGCATATCATCTGATAAAACCAGGATCGCAACGACTGAGCCATAGATATTAGTAAGCTGCTCCTTGCTGGCTTTCTCACCAGAATCCTGAAGCATAAAAACCAGTTCATCGTTTTTTTCAAAAATATTTTCAAGGCCTTTCAGTGGAACCCTGCCCCCAGGAACGTAAGGAAAGCCTTTTTTATTCATATCATCAAACTGAAAGGGAATGGGTTCGAAAGAACCTTCTTTGATAGCCATGACTGAATAATTATCAACAGACTTACCCAGCAACATAGGCAGCTCATCACCTTTAATGGTCACCAATTGGTGGCGGCGGGCCGGTGATAAGCTATTTGGCTCAGCTGCTATATCGGTTTGTTGTGTTTGCAGATGTTGACCCATCACACTTGTGTCATCATGTGCTTCACTTATTTCTTCGGTTTCATCTTGTATGTCATCTATTATTTCTGCTTCCGTAGCATCTATTGCGCCATCTTCATCCACTACACCTGTGTGATCTATTTCGTGGCCGTCATTTTCTACTCCAGAAGAAATGGAAGAGAACGCCAAACAAGTTAAAAAGATAGCGAAAATTGCCAGTTGAAAACGCATGGTTGTTCCTAAATGCTAAACACAATATATATGTTTTAAGTTTGGCGTGATAAAAGCTACACGTTATGCCATAAGATGCATTTTTGTGATCAACATCAAATTTTGTTCAATGGCCTTATAACATACTTGAGTCTGAATATAGCAATTGTTGTTTGTTAAAGTAAGTCTCCAGGCTATAGAAAAGCGTTAGGTGGGTAGCGAAGTTAAGGTAAACCGGCCAAGAAGTGTAGTTTGCAGGTAGCAAATGAGCATGTTTAGCAAAAATTAGTCATGACATTTGATCATTTGGCACAATGAGATGCCGGCTTTATCGGGGGAAATGCAGCGCCCTGATTGGTACAATTGTTATATTAGCTGATCTCATAGCGAAGCTGATTGATAATACTACTCTTCCGAAATGATTTCACATTTGAAAAACGGGCTATTGTTTTCGCCAAGCTTCTGGGCCAGTTTAGGCAGTAAAGCAGACATTTTATCAAACAGTTTCCACGGAGGGTTTATCACAATCATGCCTGATGACGTCATGCCTCGTTCAGTCGTGTCGGCAGTAATCCCCAATTCAAAACGCTGAATATTTCTAATCCCGCTATTAACGATCTTTCTTACCATTTTCTCGATGGTTTTTCGCTTAATCACAGGGTACCAAATGACATAAATACCATGGCTAAATCTTTTATAGGCATCTATTATGCGATCAACCACCAGGTCGTATTCCGATTTGATTTCATATGATGGATCAATCAAGACAAGACCTCGTCGGCTTGCCGGCGGCAATAATGCTTTAAGGCCATCGAATCCATTTTCACAGCGGACTCTGATTTTTCTGTCATTAGACATATTTTTATAAAGTGACTCATAGTCTTTGGGGTGTAGTTCAAACAGCCAGGCCTTATCCTGTGGGCGCAGAAAAAATTTAGCGATAAAAGGTGAGCCAGGATAGTAATCTAAAGTATTGGCTTTGTTAAATGAGTGAATAACATCAAAGTAACCTGTCAGCTCTGGAAAATCTTTTGCGTCTAATTTGCCAATGCCGTTAGTGTGTTCTTGCAGTTTTTGAGAGTCTGCAGCTTCTAAACAGTAAAGACCCGCGCCAGAATGTGTGTCGATATACTCAAAAGGTGTTTCTTTTTTAATTAAATGGTCAAGTATTTCGACTAAAACAATGTGTTTTAAAACGTCGGCAAAATTACCCGCATGAAATGAATGTCGATAGCTTAGCAATGAATAATTTCTCTAAATATAAGGCAGTGCTCTGGGGCAAAACAAAAAGTAGCACAGGTTTGCCCCAGGCAGCACTTTATTAGGCATTTTTACCTGCAGTGATTTTTTTTGACAGGTGAATTGTCTCGACAGCTTTTATCCTACGTGATCTCATCTTTATGTTTAGCATTTCAACGGCAAAGGAAAAAGCCATAGCAAAGTAAACGTAACCTTTTGGTATATGAATATCGAATCCTTCTGCAATAAGAGTAAACCCTATCAGTGTTAAGAAAGAAAGTGCCAACATTTTAATTGTGGGGTTCGCATCAACAAAATCACCAATTGGTTTAGCGGCTACAAGCATAACGCCAACCGAAGAAACAATAGCAATTACCATTATGCTTAGGTGCTCAGCTAATCCTACAGCAGTTATTACCGAATCAAGTGAAAACACAATATCAAGGACGGCAATTTGAGCGAGTATCGAGATAAATCCAGAGGCAGCAACCTGTGCCTTTGATGCTTCTTGTATTTCAAAACTACCGTGTATCTCGTGTGTGGATTTAGCAAGAAGAAAAAGCCCGCCTAGAATTAATATAATATCTCTGCCAGAGATTTCATTTCCAAAGGCAGTAAACAAAGGCTCAACCAGGCCCATAACCCAGGCCAAACTGAAAAGCAGTAGTAGCCGAGTGCCCATCGCTAAAGATATGCCAATCTGACGAGCCTTTCCACGCTGCCTGTCTGGCAATCTGCTAACGAGTATTGATATAAATATGATGTTGTCTATACCAAGAACAATTTCTAAAGCTATCAAGGTCGCTAACGCTACCCATGCCTCTGGACTTGCTATCCATTCAAACATTCTTTTTTACTCCACATGTGTAAGATATTGCAATTGCCTGACAGTATATTCAATTATATCCTGCCAGGCAGTTTCCCGTGCAGGGTAACGTTTTTAAACTCCGAAAGAAGCGCTCCAGCACAGTGTTGCCCCAACAATCACCTTGACCACTCATACTGCATAATGCCGTGATTGAAAAAGACTTCCTCTGCTGTCGGATAAAGCGGGTAGTATAGCCACTTTTATAAATATTCTCACGAAGCTCAGTTCAAGCGAAGCCATCGTCACTGCCAAGCTCAGCGGTGCAGTGACGATGGCGGTAAAGTCCGAAACTACAACAGATCCAAGTTGAATATTAGAGTT